>JADJQW010000002.1:2100000-2398713 GCA_016712535.1 Flavobacteriales bacterium | reverse complement strand
GTACCGGAAGGTCATGAACCAATCCGGGCTGTTCTGTGCGTGACCCACCACCTTCAGCCGCAGCGGCTTCCCCGGGGTGATGTACTTCCCTGACACCCGCAAATGCGCAAAGCCATGCGCATCGCCGTGCCGGTCCGCTTTGCTGAACTCGTAGACGAGCTTGGTGCCGTCCGTTCCATCCGCCTCCCACGAGCCCGGCGCGGTGCTGTGGTGCGTGGTGAAGGTGAGCGCGAGCTGGTCGTTGATGTAGAGATCGAACGAGCGATCGCCCCCGGAAGTGGTGCTGTTGTGCGCGGCGATCCAGCTGAAGTAGAAATACCGGGGACTCTCGCTCTGCCTGAATTGCGGTACGACGGCGGTCTCCCAAGCAATGGCTTTCTTCCCATCAGTACAACGGGTCAGCAAGGCCGTGGTGGCATGCTCCGGGTACACGCTGAAGTAGGAGAGGACCTCGCCCTCGATGTCCTTCGCATAGCCGTTGATGACCTGCTGCTTGCCGAAGACGGGGAGGTCGACCTGGGCTACGGCGGTGAAAGGCGCTAACCCCAAGAGATGGAACAGGACCCTAGGCCGCATGGGGCTGAAGATCGGCTTTTCGGGGAGTGTCACGTAATGGCAAGCGCGACCCCTTGCAGGGCATTGAGCCGTTTCCTGATTTATGTTCGCGACCCCAAAACACTGCCCATGCGCCATTTCCTGCTAACAGCTCTCCTTGCATCGTCCTTGGTCCCGACAGCCATCGCCCAGGACTACACCCTCTCCGGCAACTACACCGTGGAACTGGGCAAGCCCTATCCGGTGATCGATGGCATCAAGCGCTATTACGAGGTGGAGGATGGCATCATCTGCATCAAGGTCGATGGCCGGCGCTGGTTCGTGCAGAAGCTCAGCGGCGATGGTCTTTCGCAGACCGGCATGAAGCAGTACGAGGATTTCGACAAGGACATGGCCTTTGAGCATGTGACCGAGGTCGGCGGGCGCATGTACTTCCTCTATTCGGTCTGGGACAGGGACAATGAAACCGAGCAGCTCTTCGCCCGCGAGATCGACAAGAACGAGGGCCAATTCATGGGCAAGGGCAAGAAGGTGCTTTCCGTGAAAGGCAAGGTGCGCGGCACGCTCACCGCCACGGGCTTCTACCGCTTCGCTGTCACCGACAAGTTCGACTTCATCCTCAGCGCCGATGAGGAGAATCTCATCGTGCAGTACCAGCGCATCAAGGACAAGAAGGAGCTGAAGGAGAACAAGGAGCTGCGCAAGGAGATGGAATTGTCCGTGGCCGTGCTGAAGCCAGACCTCAGCCTGGACTGGACCGCCGACGTGAAGGTCCCCTACGGCACCGATGTGATGTCGATGGAGGACTATACGATCGATGCCAAGGGCGACATCTGCATCATCGCCAGCGTTTACAAGGGCAGCGCGGAGAAGGTGAAGGAGCGCAAGGACGAGGATTACCAGTATGAGTTCCTCCGCTGCACCGGGAAGGGCGCTGCGTGGGAGCAATCGCCGCTCGCGCTCACCGGGCAGAAGCTCATGTCGATCGCCTTCTTCGAGGATGCGAAGGGCGACCTGCGCGCGGCGGGCTTCTACAAGAAGAATTGGGAGCAGACAGGTGCCGATGGCGTGTTCGTGGGCTCCTTCGATGCCAGCGATGAACTGACCAGCGTGGCCTTCCACGAGATCCCGAAGGAGATCATCAACATGTACACACGCGCCAAGGACGTGAAGCGCAACGAGAAGAAAGAGGACAAGGGCGAAGACCTCGGGCTCTGGGGCATGGACCTGAACCGTGTCTACAGCGGGAAGGACGGCAGCCTGGTGGTGGTAGGCGAGAAGCGTTACACCACGGTGGAATGCGTCACTACCCAGAATGGCACCCGCTGCTACACGGTGTGGCATGCCGATGACCTCCTCGTGGCCGGGATCGACCCGAGCAACAAGCTGCAGTGGATGAACCGCATTCCCAAGCGGGCCAGCTCACGCGCGCCCATCGGCGCCAGCTTCAAGTACATGAAGGGGGCCGGCGCGCACCACTTCCTGCACTTCAGCAAGAGCAAGGACCTCGACATCCGCAGCGATGAGCCGCCCAGCATGAAAGGCGATGTGCTCGTGGTGGCCGATGCGATCGATGAATCCACCGGACGCATGGAGCGCCACGCCGTGCTCAACCCGGACGAGGTGAAGGGCGTGAAGCTCTACCAGCTCAGCATGGAGCGCCTCACGCGCATCGGCACCGGCGAGATCCTCATGGAGGCCTACAAGAAGGGCAAAGAAGACGTGCTGGTGCGGATCGCGGTGAAAGAATGATCAGAAGCCGAAGCGCACGCCGAGGCTGAGCACCATGGCGCGGGTCAGGCCATCGGGCCTCACCTCGCGCACGATCACCGGGCTGCCGAAGGATGCCTCGAGCGCCCAGTTCGCTTTCAGGTCGTACCGTGCATCGGCGGTGAGGTTGAGCGTGAGGCCGTCTGATCCTGCGATGTCGCGGCGAACGAAGGGCTCCAGGTCCCAAGGGTCCGGGGTGGCGTCCGCTTCTAACCGGCTGTCCAATCCGAGGTGGTAGATGGCCAGAACGCCCGGTTGAAGCGTGAAGCGACGGAAGGGTATGGCGTACTGCAAGCGGACCACCGCATCGTTTGCTCGCTCCAGATAGGCGCTCTCGAAGTACTTGACCGCGTTGGGATCGCCATCCCAAGGCTCGTGGAAGAAGAGATTCTCGTTCCCCTGGGATAAGACATGCTGATAAGCGAGCGCGGTTGACCAGCGTTTGTTTCGGTACTGCACGCCAAGCAGAAGATCCTGTGTGCCTAAGCCTGGCTGGTAGGGCATGGGCAGCGGCTTGAAGTCAGGGCCGAAGCTGGTCTTCTCAAGGGGCTGCGGTGAGGTGTCCCCGGTCGGGATCCGCATGCCGGCGATTGCCGTCAGGTTCCGGTCGCGCTCCTTGATCAACGCATAGCTCGTGGTGAAGATCACATCCCCGATACCGCTGTTCTCTCCGAGATTGCCGCTGGCAGCCACAAAAGGCGCCTTCAATGCACCCCGAGCCGTTCCGTGAGGCCGAAGCCGATCTCGGGCTGCACCTGCATGATCACGACGCCCTGCTCACCTATCGCATAAGTGTACTGGAGCTTTGCGAAGTGGCGCCGCTCATCCCCGAGGGTGCTGTCGCTGGTGCTTGCAATAGGCCCCATTGGACCAGCCGTGCAAACGCCGGCATCGCTGCAGCCTTGGGCCAGGGAGCGCTGATGGAGGAGCAGCGCAGTGAGGAGGAGGATCAGGTATCTCATATGGGTTGGCATCAACGCCGATGCGTTGGTCGAAGTATGCCGCAGGGCCTGACACGGCTACTTTCGCGGTCCAATAGCCCATAACATGCCAGGCACCGAACTGTTCGGCGAGGAGGAGAAGAAGGAAGTGATGGACGTCCTGAACACGGGCGTGCTCTTCCGCTACAACCACGATGCGGCGCGCAAGGGCCATTGGAAGGCGAAGGACTTCGAGGCCGAGATCGCCAGGTTCACCGGCGCGAAGCACGCGCTAGCGGTGAGCAGCGGAAGCACGGCGGTGAGCTCCATGCTCGCGGCGTGCGGTGTCGGTTATGGCGATCATGTGATCGTGCCGCCCTTCACCTTCGTGGCCACGATCGAAGCGGTGCTCTTCGCGGGCGCCATTCCGGTCTTCGCGGAGATCGACGAGACCTTGTGCCTGAGCGCCGAAGGGATCCGCGCAGCGATCACACCGAAGACGAAGGCCGTGCTGCTCGTCCACATGTGCGGTGCGTCGGCCGATCTCGATGGCATCATGGCCGTGTGCAAGGAGAAGGACGTCATGCTGATCGAGGACACCGCCCAAGCGCTCGGCGCCACCTACAAAGGCAGGCACCTCGGGCTCTTCGGCAAGATGGGCAGCTTCAGCTTCGACTTCTTCAAGATCAACACCTGCGGCGAAGGCGGCGTCATCATCACCGACGATGAGCAGCTGATCAGGACCGCCGAGTACCTCAGCGACCACGGCCACAGCCACGAAGGCGACAACCGCGGCATGGAGCCCCACCCGATCATGGGCACCAACTACCGCATCGGCGAGATCAACGCGGCCATCGGACTGGCGCAGGCGCGCAAGCTGCCCTACATCATCAGCCAGCAGCGCAAGCACAAGGCGATCATCCACGCGCGCCTCTCGAAGATCCCCGGCCTGTCCTTCCGCAAGCAATGCGACGATGCCGGCGACAGCGCCACCTTCTTCCACCTGCTCTTCCCCGATGAATCCACGGCGCGCGCGGCGCACAAGGCCATGGGCGAGGCGGGCGTGGGCGGCGGCTACTGGTACGATAATATGTACCACTACATCAAGCAGTGGCACCAGGTGAAGGACCTCAGCATGCCCTTCCGCATGGTGGCGCACGAGCTCGGCTTGCCGCAGGACCTGAAGACGATGAAGTTCCCGAAGAGCGATGCGGTGCTCAGCCGCCTCATCAGCTTCAACATCCGAGTGACATGGACGGAACCGGAGCTGGAGGCCTATTTGGATAAGGTGGAAGGGGCGGTGAGGAAGGTGATGGCAGAGGTGAACGTATAGTCCTGCAGTGAAGATACTCGAATGAGACGCGGATCCAGGGTCGCACTGTGGACCATCAGTTCCACATTGGCGCTGTCAGTCGCGGTGACCCTTGTTTTCAGGTCGGTTCAAGAACGTGAGAGGGATCGGATCTATCGGACGACATGGGTGAGCCTGAGATTGGGTGAGTCAATGGATGACCTTGTCGGAGTCGCATTCTCATGCTGTGGGGAGGAGCGCAACTATTCGCGAGCCCAACTTGCTGACACGACCGGCGAGAACATCTTGATCGGCGACAAGGGCATGCCGTGCCCAGTGCTTGCCCGCTTCGATTACGCTTCAGGCCTGAACCGGACCGTGCAGGTGGACAGTTTCGACTGCCGCCGCTGTTCAGGTGCGCACGAGTACACCCTTTATCGGGATCGTGTTGCGTACCGGTATTGGCCGTAGGGCTGTCCATGGAGCGTTCCGGCGCGTCCGATCGCGCCGCGCCGTCGGGCTTTCCGCTGCAAGTCCGCACTCGTCGTTCCTCCTCGCTTGCGGGCTTTTCGCTGCTATCCCTAACGCGATTCCTGCGGCACCTTCGGGTGATCGGGGCTGTTTCTTCCCGACGCCCGCGCCGGGCTTGGCCTGCTCGCCTATTTTCGCCCGGCCTGCCATGCACCTCCTGCGTACGCTAGCGCTAGTCACCGCGGCGCTCCTTACATTCGCCATCCATGCCCAATCGGGCAAGGCCTTCCTGAAAGAAGCCAACAAGCTCCTTGCCCAGCAGCAGTTCGAGCAGGCTGTGGAGAAGTTCGGCTTCGCCATCCGTACCGATCCCAAGCTGGTGAAGGCCTACATGGGCCGCGCCGATGCTTTCGGCTCACTGGGGCGCATGGCAGAGCGCGCTGCCGACCTGGCGCAGGTGGCTCAGCTCATGCCTGCCGATGCGCTCTACGCCATCGCGGCCTCCGCGGCTTATGCCGACCTCGATAGCGCAGCCAAGGCCCGCACGTTCGCGGATCAGGCCGTGCGCGTGGCGCCGAAGAACCAGGCCGCGCAGATGGCGCTCGCCCGGGCCTGCCTCAAGGCCGGCGACCTCGATTGCGCCACCCGTTCTTCGGACCAGGCGCTCTCCATCAAGGCCACTACGGACACCTACTATCTGCACGGCCTCGTGCGCACCGCCACCCGTGATTACAAGACCGCGGAGTTCGACTTGGACAAGGTGATCGAATGGAACCACCTCTACGAACCGGCTTATGTGGCCGTGAGCGAGGTGCAGCTCGCCCTCTATGAGCTCTACTCCGGCCCTACCATGAAGGCGCGCACGCTGGAGAAGGCCATCGAGAAATGCACCCGCGCGCTCGAATTGAACCCGCAGAGCACCGATGCGCTCTTCGTGCGCAGCAAGGCGCTCGCCCACCAGAAGGAATATGCCAAGGCCATCGACGATGTGAGCCGCTGCATCGCGCTGGGCCGCGCCGACCGCGCCGTGCATCTCCAGCGCGCGCTCTACTACAAGGGCTTCGGCCAGCACCAGAACGCGGTGAACGACCTCAACCGCATCGTGCTCGCCGACCCCAAGGATGCGCACGCCCTGCTGCTGCGCGCGGAGTGCAAGGAAGCCAACGTGGACCTCGAAGGCGCGCTCAAGGACATCGATGCCGCGCAGAAGGCCATGGAGACCGATGGCGCCATCAGCAGCGAGAAGCGCGGTGAACTGGAATCCGCACGGGCACGGATCACGGCCCTCATCTTCGAGCAGAACCGCGAAGCCGATGCGCCCGCCATCACCGTGGTGAAGCCCTTCCGCGTCGGCGATGTGGCCAAAGTGTCGAGCTCTGAAGGAGTGGTGGAGGTGAGCGGCTACGTGCGCGATAAGAGCCTGATCAAATCCATCTCGGTGAATGGCAAGGCGGCCGATTTCACCAAGGACGAGAAGGACCCCATGTTCGTCACCACCATCGCCCTGGACCGCGATGCCAAGGAGATCGTGGTGCAGGCCACCGATCTCTACGAGAACTTCACCAGCGAAGTGCTGAACGTGGAGCGCAGCGAGGGCACGGCGCCGGTGATCGCGCTCACCGCGCCGAAGGCCAGCGGCGATCGGGAGATCACGCTTCCGGCCGGCAAGACAGAGGTCTTCCTTGAAGGAACCGTGTCCGATGCAAGCCTCATCCGCCTGATCACGGTGAATGGCCAGAGCGCGAGCTATGCGCCGGACCGCGTGAATCCCGATTTCTCCATCAAGGTCGAATTGAAGGATGCCGAACGGTTCATCGTGCGCGCTGAGGATCAGTTCGGCAATGCGGCTGAAGAGCAATGGTCGGTGAAGCGCGCTGCAGAGGCGGTGGCCGTGGTGAAGCCCGTGCCCAGCGAGACGAGCACGCCCGTTGCGGGCAAGGGCGGCACCTGGGTGGTGCACATCGAGAACACCAACTACCGCAATTTCCCTGCGGCCCAGGCCTCCGATGCGAGCAAGATGCAGAAGGCCTTCTCCAGCTACCAGGTGCAGCGCACCATCAGCAAGAAGAACCTCACCAAGGAGCAGATGGAGCGCTTCTTCAACGTGGAGCTGCGCGACCTCGCCCGCACCAACAAGGTGGGCACCATCCTCGTGTGGTTCAGCGGGCACGGCCGCACCGCCGGCGGCAAAGCCTATTGGATCCCCGTGGATGGCAAGAAAGACTACATCTACAGCTACTACAACTACGGCGCCCTCAAGGCCCAGATGCAGAACTACAGCGAGAGCGTCAGCAATACCGTCGTGGTGAGCGATGCTGCCGCCGGCGATGCCTCCTTCTTCGACCTGACCCGTTGATATGCGCGCGATACGCCCCTTCCTTGCTGTGCTGCTCGCGCTTGCGCTGGCCCAGGCCGCCCAAGCGCAGCGTTACTTCTTCGAGAACATCAGCAACCAGCAAGGGCTGCCCGCCGTGAAGGTGTATTGCGCGGCGCAGAGCGCCGATGGCATCATCTGGGTGGGCACGGAGTCGGGCCTGGCCAGCTACGACGGCATAAGCGTGGTGGATCACGGCACCGGCGATGGCACTGCCTCGGGCGGCGTGTTCTCCCTGCTCGTTGACCGCGAAGGCAGCGTTTGGGCCGGCCACCTTGATGGCGGCATCACGTGGACCAACGGCCGGGTGTTCCGCGCTTGCTCGCTCGGCAAGGGCGTGAGCAGCGCCATCACGGCGTGGGTGCAGGAGAAGAGCGGCAGCATCCTGGTGGCCACCATGGGATCAGGCCTCTGGCGGATCCAAGGCGCACCCGCCGAGGATGGAACGCTGAGCGCTTCAAGCATCATGGCCGATCAAGGGCTGAAGGAGCACCTGCTCACCATGGCCGCATTGCCCGATGGCCGCATCGCATTGGTAACCGGGAGCGGTGGCATGCAGGTTACTGATGGAACCACCGTTTCGGATTTCAACCTTCCCGGCGTGCCCGACATCTTCGGTCGCACAGCGCTATTCGTCGATTCCAAGGGCCGCATCTGGGTGGGCACGCAGGGCGGCGGCGCGTTCCGGTGCACCACCGATGGCCGTTGCGACCGATTCGATATCCTCAACGGATTGGGCAGCAACACCATTTACTGCTTCGGCGAGGATGGCGATGGCCAAGTGTGGATCGGCACCACCGATGGAGGAGCGAGCTGCGTGACGGCCGATGGCGTGCGTACATACGGCCCGGACAATGGTCTGCACGGCCGCGCCATCCGCTGCCTGGTGCGCGACCGCGAGGGCAACATGCTCATCGGCATGTACGAGAGCGGCTTCGACATCTTCAAAGGCGATCGATTCATCACCTACAGCGAAGCCGAGGGCCTCAACGACCCCAAGGTCTTCGCTGTGATGGAGGATCGGAATCAGCGCGTCTGGTTCGGAACCAACGCAGGCATCGTCGTGCTTGATTCGCAAGGCAAGCTCACCGAGCAGATCACCGCGCAGAAAGGACAGCTCACGAGCAACTTCGTGCGCTGCTTGGTGGAGGACGACAAGGGCTACGTGTGGGTGGGCACCGAGGGAGGGGGCCTGCTCCGATTCGATCCTCGCTCCGGCCGTTCACAGGAGGCCATCGAGGTCTCGGGAAGTTTGGCCGACCTGCGTGTGACCGCATTGGCGATCGGCCAGCCGGGTGAGCTATGGGTAGGCAGCGTGAACGGCCTTTGGCGCTACCTGCCCGGAAGCGGTACGGTGCCCACGCCGTATGGCGAAGAGGACGGCCTCGCCGGCAAACACGTGATCGCCCTGTTCCGTGACCGGAATGGTGCCATCTGGGTGGGCAGCAAGAGCAACGGCATCACCCGCATCGATAATGGCAAGGCGCAGCGCATCGACTTGGGCCGCTCCTTCGCCGCCTCGTGCTTCACGCAGGACAAGGAAGGCCGCATCTGGGTGGGCACCGAAGGACAGGGCATCATATTGCTCAAGGACGGCAAGGAAGTCCAGCGCTTCGGCATCGAGCAGGGCCTGCTCAGCAATGTGATCAAGGCGCTCGCAACCGATGATCAGGGCCACGTGTGGATCGGCACCACCAAGGGCCTGAACAAATGGCGGCACAAGCAAGAGGGCTTCATCGCCTTCACGGAGCGCGCCGGCTTCACGGGCATCGAAGTGAAGCCGAATGCCGTGTGCGCGCTGCGTGATGGCGGCATCCTCTTCGGCACGGTGAACGGCGCAACGCGCGTGGGCAACAAGCAGGAGGTCGAACGCAACGTCGCACCGCTCGTCACCATCCGCGGATGGACGGTGAACCTGGAAGAGCGCCCGATCAGCGGCGAAGCCAGCCTCAGCCATGATGAGCGCAGCATCCGCGTGCGATATGGCTGCGTGGCGCTCAGCGATCCCAACGCCGTGCGCTACATGGTCATGCTCGAGGGCTTGGAGGACGACTGGCAGCCGATGACCGCGAGCACCGTGGCCGCCTATCCTGCGCTGCCTCCGGGCACTTACACCTTCAAGGTGAAGGCCATGGACCGAAGCGGCCTATGGAGCGATCCGCCTACTGAACTGCGCTTCACCATTCACCCGCCTTGGTACCGCAGCTGGTGGTTCTACACGGCGCTGGCCATCTTCATCGGCATGAGCCTGTTCAGCTACATCAAGGTGCGCGAGCGGCAGCTCCGTTTGCGCAATATGGTGCTCGAGCAGAAAGTGGAGGAGCGCACCGCTGAGGTGGTGGCCCAGAGCAAGGAGATCGAAGGGCAGAAGGGGCGCATCGAGGACCTGCTGCTCAACATCCTGCCGAAAGAGATCAGCGATGAGCTGAAGGAGAAGGGCAAGGCCACCGCGCGCAGGCACGAGCAGGTCACGGTGCTCTTCACCGATATGAAAGGCTTCACCCGCGTGGCTGAGAAGATGACGCCGGAAGAGCTGGTGAGCGAGCTCGACACCTGCTTCGTGCAGTTCGATGAGATCGTGGGCCGTTACGGCATCGAGAAGATCAAGACCATCGGAGACAGCTACATGTGCGCGGCCGGCGTGCCCACCAGCGATGCGCGCCATGCCCACAAATGCGTGCTGGCCGCGTTGGAGGTGCGTGAGCTGATGAAGCGTTGGCAGGAGGAGCACCGCGCCGTGGGCAAGGAGGGTTGGGCCTTGCGCATCGGCGTCCATACCGGGCCCGTTGTGGCCGGCGTGGTGGGCAAGCGCAAGTTCGCCTACGACATCTGGGGCGATACCGTGAACACCGCCAGCCGCATGGAGAGCAGCGGCGAGGTGGGGGAGGTGAACATCAGCGGGGCCACCTACGCGATCGTGAAGGACCACTTCGAGTGCGTGCACCGCGGGCAGATCGATGCCAAGAACAAAGGCGCCATCGACATGTATTTCGTGAAGCGCATCAAGTCTCAGTACAGCAGCGACCGCGACGGTACGCGCCCGAATGAGGAGCTGCTGCGCTACTGCGGCCTCTCAGCGGCGAAGGAGCTCGCGTAGCTCGGCGATCATCATGGCCGTGGCGCCCCAGACCACGCGGCCTTGCACATCGAAATAGGGGATCTCCACGCTCCGGCCCATGATCGCGATGTGCTGCTCGCGCCGCTTCAGGATGTCGTCGTGCAGCAGCAAGCTCAGCGGCGCCTCGATCAGCTCGGCCACTTCGCGCGGGTCGGGCGAGAAGGGGCCGGCCTGCTTCGCGATCGCCACGTAGGGCGTCACCAACGAGCGGCTCGGCGGGATGTACACCGGGCTGAGCGCGCCGAGCACTTCGGCATCTGGAGCGGCCCCGGTCTCCTCGGCGAACTCGCGCAGCGCGGTGGCGCGCAGGTCGGCATCATGCGGCTCCCGGCGTCCGCCGGGGAACGACACCTGCCCGCTATGCACGCCATCGTAGTCCGGGCGGAGCATCAGCAGCACGTGCGCCTCTTCATGCCGTTCATAGATCAGGGCCAGCACGGCGCTCTCGCGCGGCGGGGGATCAGCGCGGCGCGCGGCCTCCAGATCGGGGCGCTTGTAGCCGCTCAGTTCCAGGAAGGCATCGTGCCCCGGCAAGGGGCGCTCGAATGATCCGCGCAGCAATCGCTCGGCATCGGGCAATCTCATCGCGTGCGCTCCAATCGTTCTAGCAGAACCTCCGCTTCGCGGCGGTAGGTGTGCGGCCCTTGAGCGATGCGCTTGGCGCCTGCTGCTGCGCGATCCAGCTGGTTGCTGCACAGCCAGCACAGCACCGTGTACCATTCGCAGGGATCCTTGTAGCCGGGCACGGTGCTGTTCTCCAATTGATCGATGCTGAGCTCCGCCTCGAAGGGCTGCCCCACGGCCAATTGGCTCACGGCGAGATAGAGGTAGGCGCGCTTATCGGCGCCCGGCGTGTCCAGGTAGCTCCGCAAGCCGGCGATGGCGCCTTCATGATCTCCTTGCTCGTACAAGGCCATGGCATCCACGTAGGCTGCATTGGCCGCGTTACGGGTGCGCCCGCTCACCAGATCCTGGTAGGGCGAGAAGGAATCGGCGCAGAGATCGCCCTTCGGCGCGGAACAGGCGCTCCAGCACCACGCAAGGAGCAGGATCGAATCAACGCGCATGGCCGCGAAGGTACCTGATGCAGCAGCGCATGGGCCAGCCCTCACGCCGTTCCTCGCCCTCAAAGCCCCTTATGCCAGTTCGGGTGCTTCTTCATCACCTCGCGGGCCTTCTTGCCCTTGAGCATGGTGCCACGGCACTTGGGCGATCCGCATTTGCAGGCCCAGGTGCGCAGCAGCTTCACGGTATAGGGCATCTCGAAGTCGAAGCCGTAGTCGTAGGTGATCTCCTCACCGGCCTTGATGGCGCGCAGGGCCTCGATCACCACGAAGTCCTTCTTCGGGTCGGGGCGCTTCTTCTTCTCGCTGTGGACGTAGGCCACGGCATTGGGCTCGCAGCTGGTGTTGATCCACCTCGCCACACCGCCGCCACGATTGGCATCGATCACCCAGTGCCTGTTCAGCGTGAAGAGGAAGGTATGGCCGGTGCTCACATCGCCGTGGTACTGCTCATCGGCTTCTTCGTGCGTGATGCGCCTTCCGGTGTATTCGACGATGCGCTCGCCTTTGCGGATGCCGGCCGTGGCGAAGACGCCGTTGCCATGGATGCGCGATCGCTTGCGCGCGATCTTCAAGGGCTTCGAGGACTTGGTCATGCGATGCCCAGATTCAAGGGCGCGCAAAGAAAGGAGAAGGATCCGCACGTCATCCACTCATTTCTCGGCCGCTTCCATCTGGCGCACTGAACCGTGAACGGCCGGCGATGATCAGGAATGCGATTTCGGACCTCGACCGCTGACCACGGGCCATTGCCGCTCATTCACGATCATCCCGGGACGCATATCGGGTGAACCAAGGTCTGGCAGCAGGCCTCACTTGCGTGGCTCCTTCGGCGGGTTATTGAAGGGCCGCTTATCGGGATTCGGGTCCCGCAGGTCGATGTCGCGCTGGTAGCGCCATTGCCCTTTCTGCCAAGCGAACGCATCGAAGCTCATATCGGGGCCCATGAGCGCACCCCTGCCCTGCAGGTCTGCTCGGATGGGGGCCAGGTGATCGAGCACGATACGGCCCTGCTCTCGATCGTAGCGCAGCATCATGCTCGCATTGAACGCGTAGGAGAAGGCCTTGCGTTGCTCGCTGAGCTTCCCTTTGCCGAACAGCGGTGCACCGAAGCGCGGTCTGTTCCCCCGGAAGCTGAGCACCTCGATCACCTTGCGCGTCTCGGTGGCGCTGTGGCCCTTCCAGCCCAAGAGCGTGTACCAGGTCCGGCCGCCCTTCTTCACGGGGATGACCTCGTAGTACAGTGCCCCATACCAGCGGTCGGGGCTGAGTTCGGCCAGCTCCGGGTTGGCGATGCCGCTGGTCATATCGCGCAGTTCGTGGAGGGTGGTGAGCTTGCCCTTGCGCGCGAGCAGGAAGCCCTCGTAGCGGTGCGTGCCATCGGCCTGCGGCAAGTTCCAGGTGATCAGACGGAAGCCGCCATCGGGTGCGTCCACGCGGCTCAGGGGCAGATCGGCCAGATCCAGTTCCATCGCGCCGGGCGCATCGAGCAAGGCGCGCAATGCGTTCTTCAGCTTCACGCTCGCGGCTTCACGCTCTAGGTCAGCATTCGCCTCAGCCAGCGCCTTGGCTTGTGCAATGGCCTCAGCCTTAGCCCCCGGCTGTGCCGATGCCGAAGCGAGCATGACTGCCAGCAGGAAGGATATGGCGTGCCTCATGATGTCATGGCTTCCAACGCTGCGAAGGTCGCTCATGGTGCCTTCCATGAACGAACGAAGCCCTGGGAAAGGCCCCAGGGCTCCGCTAGGAACTGTTCTTGGTCAGTGCGCGATGGGCACCTGGCGATTCAGGATCACCCGGCCATCGGAAGCAATCAAGCGCACGGTGTAGAGGCCAGCGTTGAGCTTCTCGGTGTTGAGCAGAACGGGGCCGCTGGCAACGAATGCAGCTGAAAGGGCCACGCGGCCTTGCGCATCGAGCAAGTCGGCTACGGTGCCGGCAGCAGCCCCTTCGATCTGGATAGAGGCGTTCGCAGGCACGGGCTTGATGGTGATGCCGTTCGCATCGACCGCTGAAATTCCCGTTGTGGTCACGTCGATGGTGTTGGAGAAGATGAGGCAGCCGGTCTGCGTGGTGGCCAGCACACGGTAGCTGCCGTTCACGGTGGGCGAGTAGCTCTGGTCGGTGGCGCCGTTCACCAAGGTGGCGCCGAGGTACCATTGGTAACTGATGGCATCGGTGCTTGTGAGCGTGTTGCCGTCGAGGCCGATCACCGGCGCTGGGGCGGTGCATTGCTCCTTGATGCGATAGATGCGCCCGTTGCTGACGTTGGCTGCGAAGAGCTCGCCATCAAGGTTCTCAACTATTGCGGACCAGCCTGTGATGCCGCTGGCCAGCACTTGCGTGCGCACCCAGCCCCCGAATTCGTCGGGCGCGAGCGAATAGTACTGGCCGCCGCAGTAGTCGGTGTAGATGTGGCGTCCCGTCAGGCGCCAGTAGCCGGCGCCGCGATAGGTGCGTCCGCCGATGATGGAGCACCAGCCTTGCTGGCTCTGGGGATGGAAGGCGACGGGCGGCACATAGGCCGATGCGGGTTGGCAGCCGGAGGTGTTGTAAGCGCTGGTGGCCTCGTAGCAGCGCCATCCGAAGTTGGCCCCGCTGTAATCGGCGGCCGGCCAGAAGTCGAGCTCTTCCACGGCATTCTGGCCCACGTCGCCGATCCAAAGGTCGCCGGTCTCCGAGTCGAAGCCCCAGCGCCAGGGGTTGCGAAGGCCGCTGGCGAAGATCTCGGGCAGGGTATCGGTCGCCGTGGCGAACGGGTTGTCCGCAGGCACGGTCCATCCGGAGGCACCGCTCACATCGATGCGGATCATCTTGCCCAAAGGAGAGGTCATGGTCTGCGCATAATTCTGCGGATCGCCGCCGCTACCGCCATCGCCGAACCCGATGTAGAGCATGCCATCGGGGCCGAAGTCGATGTCGCCTCCGTTATGATTGGTGTAGGGCTGCGCAACGGTGTAGAGGATCTCCTCACTCGCGGGGTCGGCCACGTTGGGGTCGGCGCTCACGGTGAAGCGCGACACCCGGCTGGTACCATTGCCGGAGCCATTGATGTAGTACACATAGAATCGGCCATTATCAGCGTAGCCGGGGTCGAAGCAGAGCCCGAGCAGGCCCTGTTCGCCGCCGGTGCTGTTCACTTGCGTGGTGATGTTGAGGAAATCCGTGGGCAGGATGCTGCCATCGGGCTGCACGATGCGGATTCGGCCGCCGCGCTGCACGGCGAAGAGCCGCTCGTCGCCGCAATGCGCGATATCGACGATGCTGGTAAGTCCCGTTGCCATCTGCTCCAGCTGCAAGGTCACCGGGGTCTCCTGCGCACGTCCCACGAGCGCCAAGCCCAAGGCGATGGCGGGGGTGAGGGTCCTGATCTTCATTCCAATGGGTTTGCGGCTAAACTAGGGGAGGGGCCATCTTGTTCATGAGGCCCCTTCGACCAAGGGCCTACTTTTGCCGCCCTTTCACAGGAACCACGGCACGCATGGCTTTGCAGGACGAGATCGAACGGAGGCGCACCTTCGCCATCATCAGCCACCCGGACGCCGGCAAGACCACCCTGACGGAGAAGTTCCTGCTCTACGGAGGCGCGATCCAGACGGCAGGTGCGGTGAAGAGCAACAAGATCCGCCGCGGCGCTACCAGCGATTTCATGGAGATCGAGCGGCAGCGCGGCATCAGCGTGAGCACATCGGTGATGAGCTTCGGCTATGGCGGCAAGCTCATCAACCTGCTCGATACGCCCGGCCACCGGGATTTCGCGGAGGATACCTATCGCACGCTAACTGCGGTGGACAGCGTGGTGCTGGTGATCGATTGCGTGAAGGGCGTGGAGGCCCAGACTGAGCGTCTCATGGAAGTGTGCCGCATGCGCAGCACGCCCGTGATCGTCTTCATCAACAAGCTCGACCTTGAGGGCCGCGACCCCTTCGACCTGCTCGATGAACTGGAAGCGAAGCTCTCGATCAAGGTGCGCCCCATGAGCTGGCCCATCGGCATCGGCGCCACCTTCCAGGGCGTCTATGACCTGTACAGCCACGGCCTTCGCCTCTTCGATCCCGGCAAGACCAAGGTGGAGCAGAGCAGCACCCGCATCGATGGCGTGAACGACCCTCAGCTGGAGGCGCTCATCGGTGAAGACCCCGCTGCGGAGCTGAGGTCGAACATCGAGCTGATCGAGGGCGTGTACGAGCCGCTCAACGTCGATGCGTATCGCAAGGGACGCATCGCTCCGGTCTTCTTCGGCAGCGCCTTCAACAACTTCGGCGTGAAGGAGGTGCTCGACGCCTTCGTGGGCATTGCCCCCCCGCCGGGTCCGCGGCCCACAGACAAGGGCGAAGTGCGGCCCGAGGATCCCGTGTTCAGCGGCTTCGTATTCAAGATCCACGCGAACCTCGACCCCAACCACCGTGACCGCATCGCCTTCCTGCGCGTTTGCAGCGGCCGCTTCGAGCGCAACGCCTATTACACGCACGTGCGGCTCGGCAAGCAAGTGCGATTCGCCAATCCCACCAGCTTCCTCGCGGCGCAGAAGACCATCGTGGACGAAGCCTGGCCCGGCGATGTCATCGGGCTCTTCGACACCGGCAGCTTCAAGATCGGCGACACCCTCACCGATGGCGCTCGCTTCAACTTCCGGGGCATCCCCGCCTTCTCGCCCGAGCTCTTCCGCGAAGTGGTGAACCTGGACCCCATGAAGAGCAAGCAGCTCGACAAGGGCATCCGACAGCTCACCGACGAGGGCGTGGCTCAGCTCTATACCCAGCAGCCCGGCAACAAGAAGATCGTGGGCTGCGTTGGCGAGCTGCAGTTCGAGGTGATCGCTTACCGCTTGGAGCACGAGTACGGCGCCAAGTGCGCCTTCCAGCAGATTCCTGCGCACAAGGCCTGCTGGATGACCGCTACGGACGAGGCCGCCCTCGACCAGTTCATCCGCGTGAAGGCCCAGCAGATCGTGCAGGACAAGGATGGCAACCCGGTGTTCATCGCCCCCAGCGCGTACATGCTCGACCTCGAGCGCAGGAATAATCCGGCGATCACCTTCCACACCACGAGCGAGTTCAAGACGGAGGTGCAGGCAGGGAGCTGAAGGCTGGTCCAAGTGATGGTCGTGTCGCAGCCACTTGACCTTCATCCCAACTGCATTTGCAACCGTTAACGACCATGCGAGCGCCGCTCGGCGTTCAAGCGCGCGTCTCCGGCACAGTGATCGCCTGCGGCCCCCGCGCCTCCCGAATACATTTGCCGCGCAATCAACCTCACGCATGCAGCTCCGTTACGTGATCCTATCCGCAGCTGTCGCTGCCAGCATTGTTTCAACCAAGGCGCAAGACGGGACCAAGCGCACCATCGAGGCCCAGATCCAGGGCTTGGCCAAAGGCGATACGGTCTTTCTGGCCAACTACTACGGCAACAAGCTCTATTACAATGACACGGCTCTGGTGGATGCGAAGGCCAATGCCGTATTCAAGAAGGAGAAGGGCTATCCCGCCGGCGTGTATGCCGTGGTGGTGCCAGGGCCGAAGTATTTCGAGCTGGTGGTGAACGAGCCCGTGATCAAAGTGGTCACGCACCGGAACGATCTGCTCCCTGCGCTGCAGGTGAAGCAGAGCAAGGAGAATGAGCTCTTCATCAATTACATCCGCTTCCTCAACGAGCGCCGCATCGAGGGCGATGGCCATCGCGCCCAGCTCGAGTCCGCCAAGGACGAAGCCGCCCGTGCCGAGGTGAAGGAGCGCATGGCCGAACTGGACAAGCGCGTGAAGCAGTACCAGCGCGACCTGATCGCCAACAATCCGGGAACCCTTGCGGCCTCGCTGGTGAAGATGAGCATGACCGTTGAGCTGCCCGAGCCTCGCAAAGCGGATGGCAGCCTTGATAGCGCCGCCAGCTACTACCAGTACCGCGATCACTTCTGGGACAATTTCGACCTCACCGATCCGCGCATCGTGCGCGTGCCCGTGTTCGGCAACAAGTTCGAAGAGTACATCACCAAGGTCATCCCGCAGGTTCCTGATACCATCAAGCGCATGGCCGATGCGCTGGTCGCGAAGTGCGGTTCCACGAAGGAGACCTTCCAGTACGTGGTGCATACCCTCACGCACAAGTACGAGACCAGCGACATCATGGGCATGGACGCCGTATTCGTGCACATGGCGCTCACCTACTACTGCCCCAAGGACGGCAAGCCCGGCCGCGCCGATTGGATGGACGCGGAGAAGCTCGATAAGCTCTGCGAGCGCGCACGCAAGCAAGCGCCCTTGGTGCTCGGCCGCAAGGCGCCCTACCTCTGCCTCACGGACAGCACCGAGGAGAAGTGGATCAACTACTACGACCTGCCCAACGACTATGTGGTCATCATCTTCTGGGACCCGCATTGCGGCCATTGCAAGACCGAGATGCCCGAGATCCATAAGGTGTACACGGAGAAGCTCAAGGGCATGGGCATCGAGGTCTTCGCGGTCGCCAAGGCCACTGACGAAGGGCTCTTCAAGGATTGGAAGAAGTTCATCCGTGAGAAGAACCTTGATTGGATCAATGTGGGCCTCACCAAGAACATCTTCGAGGAGGCCAAGAAGGACCCGCGCAAGTTCATCCCCAAGCACACCACGCTCGAGAGCCTCAACTACGCGGATGCCTGGGACGTCTACAGCACGCCCAAGCTCTTCGTGGTGGATAAGGACCGCCGGATCGTGGGCAAGAGCCTCAGCGCCGAGCAGATCGCCGACCTGGTGACCCGGCTGCGCGAGCGGAAGGCGAAGCCGTGAGCATCGGCTCGCTTATCCACAGTCCGTCTTGTGGACTTCGTTCATGCCCGGGCCTCGCGCACCGCTGAGTCGGTTTCCTTTGCGGCATGTCGCAGCTCTTGCCCGTCATGGAAGCGTTCCACACCATTCAAGGTGAGGGTCTGTATTCGGGCCAGGCCGCGCACTTCATCAGGCTGGGCGGTTGCGATGTAGGATGCACCTGGTGCGATGTGAAGGAGAGCTGGGAAGCCGGAAGGCATCCGCTGAAGCAGGTCAGTGCATTGGTGGCCGAGGCCAACGGCCAACCGGCGCGCATCGCCGTGATCACTGGAGGCGAGCCGCTCATGCAGGATCTGGGGCCATTGACGGAAGCGCTCCGGGAAGCGGGCTTCCGCACGCACATCGAGACCAGCGGCGCGCACCCCTTCAGCGGCGAATGGCACCATGTGTGCCTCAGTCCGAAGAAATTCAAGCCGGCGCTCCCCGAGGCCTTCGAGCGCGCCGATGAACTCAAGGTGATCGTCTTCAACAAGCACGACCTGCAGTGGGCCGAAGAGCAAGCCGCGAAGGCACGACCGGATTGCATCCTCTTCCTCCAGCCCGAATGGGACAAGCGCGATGCGATGCTGCCATTGATCGTGGAGCATGTGAAGGCGCACCCGAGATGGAGGATCTCCTTGCAGGCGCACAAATACATGAACATCCCATGATGAAGTTGCAGGTTGGGGGTTGGTGGGTGAAGGTTGCTGCCATGCGATTGCCGTTGAGCCGCGCATTCCTTGTGATGGCCCTTTCTGCCGGTTGCGCGCTGCCTGCTGCTCACGCTCAACCCGGAGGCTATTCCACGCAGGACAAGAAGGCCATCAAGCTGTATGAGAGCGGCAGCGCATGCATGCAGCAACGCAGGATTGAATGCGCCAAGAGCGATTTCCTCAAGGCCGCGAATGCGGATGAGCGCTTCGTGGAACCGCGGATCATGCTCGCCGAGATCGCGGAGAGCGAAGGCCAGGACAGTGAGGCGATCACCCGGTACCGCGAGGTGATGAGCATCGCGCCGCGCTTCTTCCCGACTGCGCAATTGCACCTGGCCGACCTCGAATTCCGGAGCGGGCAGTATGCCGAAGCGGAGAAGAGCTACAAGGGCTACCTGGAAAAGGAACAGGAGCCGCAGCGCAAGGCCCGCGCGCGACTGGGCATCGAGAACTGTGCTTTCGCGGCACGCGCCATCCAACAACCGGTGCCCTTCGACCCGAAGAACCTCGGTCCTGCGATCAACAGCGGCGATCCCGAGTACTATCCCTGCATCACCGCCGATGATGGCACCTTGATCTTCACGCGCCGGGTGAAAGCACCGCAGATCCAGGTCTATGGCATGCAAGAGGATTTCTACATGAGCAAGCGCGGGCCTGATGGCGCATGGCAGGCGAGCAAGCCGATTTTAACGGTGAGCACCGCCGATCACAACGAAGGTGCCGGCACCCTGACGCCCGATGGCCGCTTCATCATCTTCACCAAGTGCGCCTTGGAGGATGGAAGCTACGGCGACAACCTGCGCGGACTCGGCAGCTGCGACCTCTTCATCAGCCAGCGCATCGGCGACCGATGGAGCCCGGCGCAGAACCTCGGCACCCCTGTGAACAGCGCCGCCTGGGAGAGCCAGCCCAGCATGGCCAGCGATGGGCGCACGCTCTACTTCGTTCGCGGCCGCCGAACGGGCAACGGCGTAAGCGATATGGACATCTGGACGAGCCGCATGAGCGACGATGGCTCCTGGACGAAGCCGGAGAAGCTCGGCCCCAATGTGAACACACCATGGCAGGAGGAGAGCGTGCAGATCCATCCCGATGGCCGCACCCTCTACTTCAGCAGCAATGGCCATCCCGGTTTCGGCGGGCTTGACATCTGCATGAGCCGCATGCAGGATGATGGAAGCTGGGGCAAGGCGCTCAACCTCGGCCACCCCATCAACACCGGTGCCGATGAGAACAGCCTGCTCGTGAGCGCCAAGGGTGACATCGCCTATTTCGCCAGTGACCGCCCCGGCGGCCTGGGCGACCTCGACCTCTACTGCTTCGAGCTGTATCCGGAGGCCCGCCCGCAGCCGGTCACCTACATCCGAGGGCAGGTCACGGACAGGATCAGCGGGAAGCCCTTGGAAGCGGATGTCGAGCTCTTCGACCTGAGCACAGGGGATCTGGCCACGGCGGCGTACAGCGATCCGAAGACCGGCGAGTTCCTCGTGTGCCTGCCCAGCGGGAAGAGCTATGCCCTCAATGCCGGTGCCGAGGGCTATCTCTTCTTCTCGGAGAATTACGATGTGGCGGCCGTCACGCCCAAGGAGCCGATCACGCTCAACGTGCCCATGAGCCCGCTCACGAGCGGCAGCGTGATCGCCCTGCGCAACATCTTCTTCAATTCAGCCAGCTTCGAATTGCTGCCCGCTTCCGACGCCGAACTGAAGAAGCTGGTGAAGCTGCTGAAGTCAAATGCATCCTTGCGCATCGAGCTCGGTGGCCATACTGACGATGTGGGCAACGATGCCGCGAACCAGAAGCTGAGCGAGCAGCGCGCGAATGCCGTCCGCGACTTCGTGGTGAATCAGGGCATCGAAGGCACGCGCATCACGGCCAAGGGCTATGGCGAATCGAAGCCGATCGCCAACAACGACACCGAGGAAGGTCGCGCCTTGAACAGGAGGACGGAGGTGACGGTGCTCTGATCAGGCTCCCAGCCGCTGATCCAATTCCTCCGCGATGCCTCGCAGCATCGAGGCCTTCATCGGTTCTGCCTCATCGATCAAGGCTTTCCGAACCTTGGCAGCGCCCAGCCGCGCAGCCTTCTCAGGCCAGATCTCCTGATTCTCGATCACGGTGAGGCACTCGAAGCAGTCCTGCGCGTCACCGGCCAAAGCCAAAGCGATGAATCGATCGAGGTGCTCGCGTGCATCAAGGCCCGCGCTCCAGAACGCAGCGAGGATGGTGCGTCGGATCGACGAGAACTCCGCCTCGTCAAGTGCGGCGATCAAGGTGGTCACCGCATCCGGGGTCTTCACCGTATGCAGAAGGGTGGTTATCCGCGCCTGAACAGCGGGAGCCGGGTTCCGGACAAGCGCTCGCAACAAGTGCGGGATGGCCCGCGCATCTCCTTGGTCCTCGATCCGCGTGAGCGCGGTGAGGACGGTGGCATCATCGGGGCTGAGCAGCGCGGCGAAGGCCAGGTCCATGCGCTGCTGCTTGCTGGCGCGTTGCGTCATGCTTGAAAGCGCTGGAGGATGAATGGACTCAGCGCGCGGAGGCAGAATCCTTCCCCCGTTTCATGGAAAGGAAGCTGCGGCGGCCGGGGCTGCGCTTGAATTTGTAGGATACCTCGAGGTTGAAGAAGCTGATGGTATCGAGCAGGCCCGGATTGCCGCGGCGGCTGGTGCCGATCCCGATCTCGCCGTCGGTTCCCTGTCCGGTCGGATCGCTTATGTACCGAGCCATCTGCTGCCTGTTCGGATCGCCTGGATAGGCCGCATCGATCTCAGCATGCGTGGCATAGCGGTCGCTCACATCATCGATGTGGTCGCTCATGAACATCACGTAACTGAATTCGAGGCCCACGCTCATCTGCTTGGTGGCCATGTACCGCACGCCTGCGCCGATGGGCATGGCTAAGTGCCAAGGCGAGAGCCGGTAGCGCTTGCCGCTCTCTCCGGTGCCGATTCCGCCTTCGGTCTGCCACTCGAAGAGGTCGGTCTCGTACTTTCCATCGCGCTCGATCACTTCCGCGTCAGGGTTGTCCATCGGGCCGTTGCGCACGGTACCATCGTCCCAGAAATAGTACCGGTTCTGCAGATCAGCATCGCCTCGGAAGAGATCGGCCTTCGGGCGCCCGTAGTACACGCCGAGTCCCAGGTGGAAATACATGAAGAAGCGCTGCTGGAAGAGCGGCTGGTAGGGCTCGCGGTAAGCATTCAGGACCACATGGCCGCTCAGGCCGAACAGGTCATTGCGGAAACCGATCCCGCGCTTGCGGTTGCGCAATTCGGAGTAATCAAGGCCCTTGATCGGATCGGCCTCCTCGTACCCCACTCGGAACCAGCTGACCCGGGCTTCCGTGTCGATGGCGCGGGTCACATACCGCCTCTTGTTGCTGATGAAATTGCGGAAGGTCACCGAAAGCCCGGGACGGGTGCTGTTCCATTGCACCTGGCCGTCGATGTTGCCGAGGTCACCGTAGTAGTTGGTGATGCCGGATGCGAGGCCCACTTCGATGTGGCGCTGCGCGAGCGCCGGCGTGAGCAGAACGAGCGGAAGGAACAGGGTAATGATCCGGTTCATGGTCAGGGCCTTGGGGTTCCGAAAGGTATGCCTTGAAGACGCGTGCCGGGCAACCGGTTGCTTTCAGGCGCGTTCGCCGAAGATCGCAGTGCCGATGCGCACCATGTTGCTCCCGGCCGCGAGTGCCTGTTCAAGGTCGCCGCTCATGCCCATGCTAAGCACGTTGAATTCGGCGCCGAGCAGGGATTTCAGCGCACGGTGCAAAGTGGCTAGGCCGTCGAATTCCTGCCTTATGAGACCGGCGTCCGTGGTATTGGTGGCCATGCCCATGAGTCCGCGCAGCCGAACCCCAGGCCATCGGCCATCGGCTTTCAGCCCAGCCAAGGCCCCGGCCTCAGAAGGGGATAGCCCGTGCTTGGTCTCCTCCTCGGCGATGTGGATCTGCAAGAGCACATCTGATTCCGTTCCAGAGGCCATGGCGCGCTTGTCGATCTCATCCAGCAAGGATGCACCATCCACTCCATGGATCAAGTGCGCGATCGGCACGATGTGCTTGGCGTTGCTGCGCTGAAGATGCCCGATGAAGTGCCAGCGGATATCAGCGGGAAGCTCTGGTTGTTTGGCCCGGAGCTCCTGTGTGTAATTCTCACCGAAGTCGCGGTGCCCGAGGTCGTAAAGCGCCTGGATCTCTTCAACTGACCGCTTCTTGCTCACCGCAACGAGGGTGACTCCAGCAGGAATCCCGCCTTTCACCCGCGCATAGCGCTCGGCCAAGCTGCTCCGGTCCATTTCAGTCGCCTTGCCCGCTGAAGGCATAGCGGACGATGTTGGCGCCCATGCGCAGGGCCTTGGTGCGCGTGGCTTCGCTGTCGCCGTGGACATCGGGATCCTCCCATCCGTCGCCGAGGTCGCATTCCGCATCGTAGAAGCACACCAGTCGGCCTTCCCAATAAAGGCCATAGCCGCGCGGCGGCTTGCCATCGTGCTCGTGGATCTTGGGGAGGCCTTGCGGGAAGTCATAGGCCTGGTGGTAGATGGGGTGCGAGAAAGGCAGTTCAATCAACTCGCTCTCGGGGAAGATCCGCGCCAGCATGGGCCGCACGTAGGGGTCCATGCCGTAGTTGTCGCTGATGTGCAGGAAACCGCCGCCGATCAGGTAGGCGCGAAGGTTCTCCGCGTCCTTGGCTGAGACGGTCACATTGCCGTGGCCGGTCATGTGAACGAGCGGATGGTTGAAGAGCTCGGCGCTCCCCGCTTCCACCACGGGCACATCGGGGTTGATGCCCATGCCGAGTTGCGCGTTGCAGAACTTCACGAGGTTGGGCACCGCTGACGGGTTCGCGTACCAGTCGCCGCCGCCAGCGTATTTGAGCACCGCCAACTTGTAAGTGCCTTGGGCCATCGTGCAGGGAGCGAGAAGCAACGAGAGAAGCAGCGGGAGAAGATGGCGCGTCATCGGGGTGCGAAGTTATCCCGACTGACTAAGGCTCATCCACGTGCAGGCTGCGAGGGCAGCGGTTTCGGTGCGCAGCCTGGCCTGGCCGAGGGTCACGGAGACGAAGCCGTTCACCAGGAGCATCTCCGTTTCAGCGGGTGCGAAATCACCTTCAGGCCCGATCAGCACAACGGCATCGGCAGCCGGGTCATAAGCGTCAGCGAACGGGATGCTCAGGTGATCGAGATGGCCGAAGTACCGCTGAGCGGGGAGCTGGTCAGCGATGAGGTCAGAGAGCGGTGATAGCGGGTCGATCTGCGGCAGCCAGGTGCGCTGGCTCTGCTTCAGCGCGCTGATTGCCACGCGCTCCATGCGATCCACGCGCGCGCGGCCACGCTCGGTCCGGGCTGTGGCCAAAGGGGTGATGCGGTCAACCCCGACCTCCACCGCCTTCTCAATGAGCCACTCGAAGCGGTCTGCTTGCTTGGTATGCGCTACGGCCAGGTGGATCCGGGCATTGCGCTCCGCCGGTTGATCAACGGATTCAAGCACCATGGCCACGCATCGTTTGCGTGAGACATCAACCAGCTCAGCCTCGGCCCGGGTGCCACGGCCATTGAGCAGGCCGATGCGCTGACCCACCATGAGCCGCAGCACCTGCGTGGCATGATGAGCCTCTTCCTCTGGCAGGTTCACCAGGCCGCTCTCCATATCAGGGCAGAAGAAGAGATGCATCATGCTGTCCGTGTGATCCGGCGAGCGCCGAAGTAAGCGAGCACCAGGGCAAGGCAGAACAGGAAGGCGCCCATGGTGGGAGAGAAGCCTGCCTGCACCGGCCAGCCAGCGCCGTAGAATGCACGCTCGCGGACCAAGGGCAGCACCATGCTCACCAGCGGATCCTTCATGCCAGTGGGCAGTCCATGGCCGGTGGTCAGCTTGGCGGCCACGGCGCACATGAGCCCAGCGCTGCCCAAAGCGATCGCGGCCCGCGAATGCCAAGGGCGCATGGCAAGTGCAGGCATGGCCCGCACCAGCAGGAGCACGGGCACCGGTGTGAGGTACCGTGGACCGTAGGCCCAGCCTCCCCACCAGGTGGCATGGGTGAAGAAGACAAGCACCAGCGCTGCGGTCGGCAGCAAGAAGGGATCCGTCAGCATGGCGCGCTGGGTCAGGCGCGCACGCTCTGCGATCGCAAGGAGAATCAGGCTGATCAGCGCGGGTGCATAGAAGAGCAATCCGCGGTACGCGCTGACCGTGAGGCCGAGGAAGGCTTCCGGTTGCCAGGTGCCGAAGCCATATCCTTCGCGCATCACGCCGTAGTTCACCGCATGCGCGCTGGGGAAGGTGAGCGGTGATCCCGTCACGGCGAAGTTGTTCGCCATGGTGAAGGCGGCACCGGGTAAGAGGCCGGTCACGAAGGGCCTCAGCGCACGTCGATGGCTGAATGCCAGCTGCGCCAACCATGCGGCCAGAACGAAGAGCAAGGCTGCATCGCACGCTACCCCAAGGCCGGCGAGGATACCAGCGCGCATGTGCTTTCCCGCACGAATGCCGAGGGCCGCGAGCAGAGCGAAGAGCGCAGCCGGCAAGTGGTTGAAGAAGGTGCCGCTGTACACGAAGAGGAATGAGCCCAGCAATGGCACGATGGCCAGGAGCCAGGGCGCTTCGGGCCTGATGCGCCGCAGCTCAACGAATGCGATCAAGAGGATGAGCGCCATAGGCACGCTGCCGAACAGGAATCCGCCCAGCATCAGGATGCGGGCATCCACCGGGTCTTCGTGCAGGTCCACCAGCCCGATGACGCGCGCGCATTTCCACAACCCGGCAACGATGAAGGTGGGCAAGGGCGCCTTATCGCTGAAGTAGCGGTCACCGGTGATGGCCTTATCACCCGTGAGCATATGATGCGCGGTGATCTCCAAGGTGCCCTCCTCCACCAGTGCTCGAACCGCCAAGGCGCGGCTAACGGTGTTGTCGTCGGGTGCGGCCTCGATGTGCCATGAGCAGATGGCGAGCAGGATCGCGAAGAACAGCAGGCGCGCGATCACGGGCGAAGCAGCGAATGGCGTGGTCATGATGACGGCGAAAGGAACGAGATCGCGCGAAAGCGCTGGCCGTGCGCTCCGCACAGCCGAATAGCTTTGCCGCGATCATTGCTTGCCATGACGCTCATACGCTCCATCTCGGGCATCCGCGGCACCATTGGTGGTGCGCCTGGCGAAGGCCTCACACCGCTCGATGTCACGCGCTACACCGCAGCCTTCGCATCGCTCATGCGGCGGCGCTCCGATCACCTGGGCAGGCCCGCTATCGTCTTGGGCCGCGATGCGCGCATCAGCGGCCCCATGGTGGCCGATCTGGTGCGCGGCACGCTAATGGGCCTGGGCATCGACGTGATCGACCTTGGCATGGCCACAACGCCCACGGTGGAGATGGCGGTCCCGGGTGAAGGCGCCATCGGCGGCATCATCCTCACCGCGAGCCACAACCCTGCGCAATGGAATGCGCTGAAACTGCTCAACGCCAAAGGGGAGTTCATCAGCGCATCCGATGGCGCCGACGTGCTGCGGATCGGCGAGCGTGATGAATGGCAGGCGGCCGAGGTGAATGAGCTCGGCACCGTGCGCCATGATGACTCGTGGACGCAGAAGCACATCGATGCGATCCTCGCCCTCGACCTCGTGGATCGCCGGGCCATCGCCGCGCGGCGCTACACCGTGGTGCTCGATGCGGTGAACAGCATAGGTGGCATCGCGGTTCCGCTCTTGCTCGAGCAACTGGGCGTCCGGGTGGTGAAGATCCATTGCGAGCCGAACGGCCGTTTCCCGCACAACCCCGAGCCGTTGCCCGAGCACCTGGTTGACTTGTGCGAAGCCGTGCGCGCGAACAAGGCGCATCTCGGCATCGCGGTCGATCCGGATGTTGATCGCCTCGCACTGGTCTGCAACGATGGCTCGCTCTTCGGTGAGGAATACACCCTGGTGGCTTGTGCGGACCACGTGCTCGCGCACCGGCCCGGCCCGACCGTGAGCAACCTGAGCAGCACGCGCGCGCTCGACGATGTGGCCGGGCGCCACGGACGCAAGCGACACGCCAGCGCGGTAGGAGAGGTGAATGTGGTGGAGACGATGCGCGCCACGGGCGCGGCGATCGGCGGTGAGGGCAATGGCGGCGTGATCCTGAGCGAGCTGCACCATGGCCGCGATGCGCTGGTGGGCATCGCGCTCTTCCTCACGCTCATGGCCCGAAGCGGAGCGAGCAGCGTGGATCTCAGGCGCAGCTACCCCGATTACTTCATCAGCAAGAACAAGATCGAGCTGAAGCCCGGCATGGATGTGCAGGGCCTCATCGACGCCATGGCCGCGCGCTATGCCGAGCAGCCGCACAGCACCATCGACGGGCTGCGCATCGAGTTCGGCGCGACCTGGGTGCACCTGCGCCGCAGCAATACCGAGCCCATCATCCGCATCTACGCCGAAGCGCGCAGCCCTGAGGAGGCCGATACGCTTGCCGCGAGGCTAATCGGGGAGCTGAAGGAGCTCGCCGGCATCCCGGCATGACCGCTTCCAACGACCTTTGCCCGAGATGAACCGGATCTACCTCGACAACGCCGCCACCACGCCGCTCGCACCGGAGGTCTTCGACGCCATGGTGCCTTACCTGAAGGAGCATTTCGGCAATCCTTCAGCGATACACGCCTACGGCCGCACCACGCGCGCCGCTGTTGAGAAGGCCCGGCGCAGCGTGGCCAAGCTCCTCAATTGCAGTCCCGGCGAGATCATCTTCACTGGAGGCGGCACCGAGGCCGACAACATGGTGCTCTTCGGTGCCGTGCGCGACCTCGGCGTCAAGCACATCATCACCAGCCCCATCGAGCACCATGCAGTGGAGCTCACCGCGCATGCCATCGGGCAGGCGGGAGGCGCGCAGGTGCATTGGGTGCGTTTGCACGATGATGGCCGGCCCGACTCGGCCCACCTCGAGGAACTCCTTGCTGCCACCCAAGGACAGGGCGCGCTGGTCTCGCTGATGCACGCCAACAATGAGATCGGGACACGGATCGATCTGATGGCCGTCGGGACGCTTTGCCGGCGCTACGGAGCGCTCTTCCACAGCGACACGGTGCAGACCATGGGGCACTACAGATTCGACCTGAATGCACTGCCCGTCGATTTCATCACCTGCGCGGCGCACAAGTTCCACGGCCCGAAAGGCACGGGCTTCCTGTACATGCGCAGCGGTGCCGGGCTGAAACCCATGATCCTCGGTGGCGCGCAGGAGCGCAACATGCGCGCGGGCACGGAGAACATCGCAGGCATCGTGGGCCTTGCGCGCGCCATGGAACTGGCTTACGAGGATCTCGAAGGGCACCATGCGCACGTGCAAGCCCTGAAGGACCGCATGAAGCGCGAGCTCAAAGCGGCGATTCCTGGCGTGGGCTTCAATGGAGACACCAGTGCCGATGCCCTGTACACCGTGCTGAGCGTGCGCTTTCCCGATGACGGCCGCAGTGAGATGCTCCTGTACAACCTCGACATCGAGGGCGTGGCATGCAGCGGTGGAAGCGCTTGCAGCAGCGGCAGCAACAAGGGCAGCCATGTGCTCGCTGCGCTCTACCCCGAGCGGCCCGGCGCCAACATCCGCTTCTCATTCAGCCGCTACACCACCGAAGCGGAGGTCGATCAGGCCGTTCAGGTGCTCAAGCGCGTGTTCCAGCTGGAAGTGGTGAAAGGCTAAGGTCGGCTAGCACTTGAACTTCGCATTCCCGGATCGCTTGCGCGATCTGGTTCTTCATTCTTCGGCCAGCGCTCGAGCGTTGCTCGGTTAAGATGTCGGGATTGGCCTCCTTCGTCGGCCTTTCCCGTTGAGGGAAGCTTCAACGCCTCCCCCGGATCGCTTGCGCGATCTGGTTCTTCATTCTTCGGCCAGCGCTCGAGCGTTGCTCGGCTTGGCCTTGAATGAAGAACCCGGCTGCTTTCGCAGCCGGGCTGTTGCGTTGGCGGAGAGGGAGGGATTCGAACCCCCGGTACCCGTGAAGGCACATCTGTTTTCGAGGCAGATAAATGCGGTCTCCGATTCTTGCTCGGACGCCCGCCAATGCTAATGAAACCTCTATTTATCAACACCTGTAGGGCAACGGCCTAAGCGGGGGTTCCAGGCACTAATTTTGACACCGGTTTGACACCGCCATGCTTCCAGTCAATTTCTCCATCCAGCTTTACCGAGGCAAGACCCTCGGGGACGGCACGCATCCTATCGTGGCCATGACCTCGGTTGCCGGGGTGGTCAAGCGCATCAGCTTGCCGCGCCTGCGGGTGGGCGATCCGCCTCCTGCGGTGACATCTGCACAGTGGGACTCTGAGGACAGACGCGTTACCCGCGCCCACAAGGATCGTGCGCGCATCAATGAGATCATCACTCACTTTGAAAGTCGCGGGCGTGAGATCATTGGCCGCATGCTTGCCCTTGGCCAAGCCTTCGATCATGAGCGCTTCAAGGGCGAGTTGCTGCTCAGCGACGACCAGCGAAAGGCACATGAACAGTCCAGGACAGATGTCTTTGCGATGTTCAACACCATCATCAATGAGATGGAGAAGGATGGGCGTGTTGGTACGGCAAGCGCCTATCGCGACGCCATGAGCGCTCTCCGACTGTTTCAATGCAAGGGAGACAAGGCCAAGGCGTCGAAGGCCAAGACACGAATGCCGTACTCGGACGTGTCATCGATCGCGGGGGTGAAAGCCTGGGCCAGCTTTATGATCGAACGCGGCAACAGTGAAGCATCGGCTGGGATGCGTCTGCGCCAGTTGCGAGCGGTGCTCTATCGCGCACGGGCGGAACGCATCATCAGCTTTGATGACATCCCGTTCAAGAATGTATGGAACCCTGGGGGCCTCAAAGTGTCCAACTACCAAGGCGACCTCGCACCACAGCCGCTTATCGAAGCAGAAACCGCCAAGTTGCTCAACGCAAAGCCTGAAGAGCCGCGTTCGGCTTGGGCGGTAGATGTGTACCGCTTGCTGATCGCGATGTGCGGCCCGAACATGGCCGACATCGCCGCACTGACCAAGGACAATGTGCGCGCGGGCCGTATCCACTATCGGCGTATGAAGTCACGGCGCACACAACAGGAAGCCATCGAGGTGAGCCTGAACATCACACCGGCGATTACAGAAATCTTTGAGCGCTACAAGGGAGAGGGGCAATACCTGCTACCCATACTTGGGCCGCAGTATCGTACACCAAAGCAGCGCAAGTATGCGCTCCAACAAGCGATCCGGATGATCAACGACCGGCTGGTTAAATTGGCACAAGAGCTTGGCATCGACAGCCATGTCACGACCAAGACAGCGCGCACCACGGCTGCTACGATGCTGAAGAACCTTGGCGTTGCGCCGGATGTGATCAACGAACTTCAAGGACGTGCCAATGCGGGGATGCTGAAGCACTACGCTCCCGCTCACCGTTATCGCGTGCTCGACGATGCACAAGCCAAACTATGGGCGCTAGCGACCAACGAACCTACCGACAAGCGCAAGCCGCAACGGGCGCGTGTGTCACTTCCCGATGCACCTGCCTTCCGCCCTATGGAGGTCAGCGAAGGATCAGAGGTGCTCTAACGTGTGCCTATCGACTGCTGTCACTCCACAGCGCTGACGGCGTGCTGTTGGCCGCGCGGGGATAAACGCACGACGTGAGCGCTGGCATTTGCAGCGATCACGTGGTGCGTGCGCGGGTCGTTGCTGACCGATTGACAAGGTAGGGAAGTGTAGCCCCTGGCGTAACGACCGACCGCGGAAAGAGGTGAGCAACGACCTTCGGCTCTTCGTGCGTGGGATGAGCGAACCTTACTCCTTGTCCGGCTCGATGGCGTCCTTGCTCACATTCCGTTGCCCGCGTTCATCCACCGCCTTCACTGGCCTGTCCCTGTAGCGCATCTGGTACGCGCGCTGCTGTGACTGATCCAGTGGACTTCCCGCGTCGCGCTCTTCAGTCGCTTCCATCACCGGTTCAAGTTCCGGTGCATCCTTGTAGCGTTGACGATAGGCGTAGCGCTGAGACTCATCCAAGGTCTTTCGATCGCCTTGTTCCAAGACAGGTTCCTCTCGTCCGGCGCTCCTGCTTTGCTCGCGTTCTTGCGAAGCGAAGGCTTGCGACCGATCGATGTCCTTGCGGTCCTCCGGCTGTTGCTCGCCGTAGAGCACCTTGTCAACCGAACGCTGACTGCGCTCGCGACCCGTAAGAGGCACGGCATTCATCTCGCGCGCGACTTTCTCCAGCATGTCTTTCTTGACGTCCGCGATCTTCTTTTCGATCTCGACCTTCTGTTCGGCGCGCGTCAGTGTGATAACAGGTCCACCGGCTGGTTTAAGCTCCGGGCCCTTATCGGCGGGGAGGTTGTCTCGCTGCCACTCCAGGAACGCGATCTTCTCACGCGCAGCGGCCACATGCTCCATGATCGCCAGTTCCTCTGGCGAAAGTTCCTCCCGATCCATTGCTTTTTGCTTGATCTGAGAGCGAAGTTATGCTATCCTAAGCCGCACCTCATCCATCCGGCCGATCAAGGGGGCGCGCATGACCCACACACCGACAGATGCAGTCTTAACCCGTAACCAGAAACGGGAGGAGGCCGCGATCGCTCTCGGCCGTTCGCTCACCATCGGCTGGTCGGACATCATGGCCTATGCTTCCGTCTATCCCCAGCATGAGCGCCGCGCCCTTGCTGAAATCGTCTGGTTGCTGGGCTACCTGCCTCAGCAGAACATCATCATCCCGCACGAGGTCTTTATCCGCACACTGATCGAACAGCGTGATACCGGCATGATCACCGAGGACGAGTTTGTGGGTGGTGTTCTCACGCATGTCACCCATATCCGCAACGATGACATGAACAAGCATGGGTGGTCGAATATTTGCAACCCAACCAAGGAAGAGTATCGCCGCTACAGCAACACTCTCACCGACTACAAGAACCGCGTCTCGGACAAGGTCGAGAAGTTCTTTGGCGAAGTGCCCGATCTGGTCTACTCCCTAGAACCGGAGATGATGCTGCGTGAGATCATGCACAAGTATGCCCTGGTGAATGTCCCCGAACTCACGTCGTTCGACTACCGCACCTTCACCATCATCGCCTACCGCAAAGCCTACCTCACCAGCGGCGCGGAGGCTGCCAACCACTCACCCCCGATTAGAGCGAGGCGGTAAGCGAGATCTTACCCAGCTACGTGCCCGCTCATTCTTAATCTCGGCAGGAAGCTCGCCCCTATTGTCCAAAGCCTCAAGAGCATTAACGAATTCATCTGAATCCTCATCAGTAGAACCCGGCCTCGACATACCAATCTCTTTCGCAACTAGAGAATATACGGACAACGGCTGAAGAGCATAGAAGTGGTAGTCATTGGTAACCTCATGTCCATTCTCCTCAGCCTTATCAAGCAGCCTTTGAACGTCAAAGTTGTGAGGTTTTCTGCGGCGATTTGATATTCCGTGGCATATTCTAAGTCTGCACGGATCTAGGTAATTAATAAGATATGTCAGGCCAATACTTGGAATCTCCAACTTTACGACAGGTGGATCATCCTCTTCCACATTGACGTCCTTGCCTATGAGCTTATCCATTTGTAATCCGGTAAAGAAATGTCCAACGTGCATACTGATTCTCCTGTGCTCATCTCTAAATATAACATAATCTATAAAGTCATTCCTGTCAATACAAATCTACCAATTTCACTCATTCTCCGAAAACTTCATTCTCTCCAAGCTGTTATATGCATCTAATCTAGCAGTCAACCCTTTCAACCGTGCTTGCACCACACCGAGAGTCGTCTCGTGATATTCGTACTTTAGTCCATCGCTAGCAGTAGTAATCCAACCCGTTCTATTGAATCCACATCTCTTCAGGAGTCGAATGCCCTCGATTGACCCAGGTATGGCGCAAATAACAAGATTGGGACTCAGTACCGCGAGACTGTTAATCATCTTAGTGAAAACCGAAGCCAGCCCTGGTAGGGCCCCTCTAATCGTGCAAACTAGGCTCTCAACATAGATGTATTTCGCCTGCTCCCTTTCCTCCAGCGAATGAATATCATCGGCGGCAATAGAATCGCCGTCAAACTTCCCGCTTTTGAGCAGCGCGTAGCATCCAGGCTTCAAGGGTAACAAGCATACATGACCCCATAGCCCATAGTCGTCGATGTAGACATAGAATGTATTGGGATTCTTATTGAGCCATGGTTTCTTAATTTCAAAGCCATTTATTGGACAAGGCATAACCCTGCGCGAGAGCTTCTCAATGTCCTTCAATTCTTCAATGGAAGCAGTTCTTATAATATTCTCTTCCCATTTCTGATGAGCCAAAATAGTGTGCCGCCCACTTGCACCAACTCTAATGCGCTCATAATGCAGTCGAATTATCGTCCTGTTTGCCAGAGCCAAGACTTTCTGAGAGAACATTTCGCTCGGCTTAACACCTTCACGATCTTCTAAACTTGCCATTGTGGCCCCCGAATCCTTCTCATACTTCGCTCTAAACTCAACCCAACATTGCAATCCATCGATCAACGTTAATTCTTTAACAATGCAATCAAGAATATAAGTTGTGAACGAATAATCAGTACTCCTAAGAAATGCATACACTCTCTCGCCGATTGTGTGCGCTTCTTTATTGTATCCTGGACCACCGTCCCTAAACTTGAGTGCGCTCTGACCGTTGGGACAAGCACGCTTGAAACAGAAATCAGCGATTTGAAAGCGGCTTGGCTCATCCCCCATCTGTACAACCTCGTACGCAAGCATGCGCTTCAGTAGCGCTATGAGGTAGGGGTTCACCCAACGTTTCGGTTCTCTACCCATCGTTCTTGTGGGTTGGAGGTCTGGTGAGATGGTATGTCAGCGGAGGGCACTTCAAAGGTGCAAAGGTTTGCACATACCCCGCCATCTTGCTTTGGCCTCGCTGAGCAATGAAGCCCAGCGCTAAACAACCCAAAGGCCATGAGCCTCAACAGTAAAGACCGTCAGCGGGTCTCAGCCATCGCTGAAAGCAAAGGGTACGGCCCGAACTCGGATGGCAGTCGATTGACGAACGGACGAGGTGGCAGCGTCACCTTCTCTGAAACGGGCAAAAGCGTCCGTATCAACGGCGGCCAGTACAACACACCGGCTGGTGCTCGCAAGAGTACCAAATGGTGAGGTAAGCCTCCCCAAACCACGGCAAAGGACAAGGGGCGCAGGTTGCGCCCCTTGTTCTGCCGCCGCTAACCCAGCAGCGCCATGGAAGACCCTCGTTCACATTACGTCGTGGCCGCACGGCGGCACATCCGGTTAGACGATGTGCTCGCCGTCTACTATGGCGATGAGGAACGGGCTACGACCCAGGTCTCTATGGACGCTGCACAAGCAGCGCTCGACCAGCATGTTGCCGGACCACGGAACCGTTCACCGCGCCGCCGAAGGATCAAAGTCCCTGTAACCAAGACAACTCCATGAACCCAATACTCGCGCTTGCCAGAGATCAGCAGGAGCCGCTTTGGAACCTGGACAATCCGTTGCTGCAGATACCGGAAGAAGGTGGCAAGCCCCCCTTCACCTGGACGGTGCGCAACGCTGTCGAAGGCGTGCAGATTTTCGGTGGCATCGGTTCGGGCAAGAGTTCGGGTTCCGGACGTGTGCTGGCGCTGAAGTACCTGTCGCACGGCATGGGTGGTCTTGTACTGTGTTGTAAGACGGACGAACGGCAACACTGGCAAGAGATGTGTCGGCTTACGGGCAGGACGGATGATCTGATAATCGTCGAACCCGGTCAACTGAGCCGCTTCAATATGCTCGAGTACATCTCTGCCGAAGGGGAGGGCTCGTTTGCACAGAACATCGTGCAGGTCTTGAAGACGGTGATCAGCGCGAGCCAGGAGAAGTCCAGTGGCAAGCAGGACGATGCCTTCTGGGAGACGGCCCTAGACATGGTGATGTTCAACATCATCGATCTGTGCCAACTGGCCTACGGCAAGGTGACGCTGCAACTGTTGCACGACGTGGCGCAATCCATGCCGCAGAACGCGGAAGGCCAGACGACGCCCCCGCGCTCGGACAAAAAGGACTACAGCGCCTATGACCGGGCCTTTATCACGGCGCAGCAGAAAGTGGATCGGCTGGTCGAAGAGTTCCGCAAGGGCCTGCCATCGGACACGCTGCAACGCCTGACGAAAGGCGAGCTTGCCCAACAGGAGGACGAGGCGATCCCTGAGTTGCGCCGGATGCAGCAGCTCGACAACTTCTTCTTCGAGGTGTTGAACAAGCTGAGCGGCAAGACGCGCTCTATCATCGACTTCTCGTTCCTAGGGTTTCTCTACGGCCTGCTGCAAGACCCGTGCAACACGCTGCTGTTCCGTCACGCCTCGACTTTCTCGCCGGAGGATTGCTACACCAAGGGTAAGATCATCCTGATCAACCTGCCGGTGAAGAAGTACCACGCTGTAGGCCGCGATTGCCAAATCATGTTCAAGTATATCTGGCAACGTGCGATGGAGGCCAGGGACATAGGCTCCAATGGTCGCCCAGTATTCCTGTGGGCGGATGAGGCGCAGCACTTCCTCCACGCCTACGACGCCGAATACCAAGCGACCGCCCGTAGCAGCCGCATCGCCACGGTCTATATCTCACAGAACCTGCCCAACTACCATGCGAGCATGGGCGGTGATCGTAGCGCCCACCGTGTCAAGAGCTTTATCGGCACGTTAGGCACCAAGATCTTCCATGCCAACGCCGACATTGAAACCAACGCTTACGCCTCCGAGCTGATCGGCGAAGCCTTCACTGAAGAGACCCAAACCGGCGTCGCCGTCGCCGGTGGGTTCAGTGCTTCGGAGAACACTTCTTGGGTCTTGCGCCGAATGGTGCGCCCCGAACAGTTCGTTGGCCTGAAGACCGGCGGCCCGGAAAACGACTTCAAGGTGGTGGGCTACATGCATGTGCAAGGCAAACGCTTCGCCAGCGGCTTCAACCATCACCTCGTCACCTTCCCACAGAACTACACGCCTCTGAAACCCTCACTCACCTAACCAACCTCAAACCCCACAATTCCCATGAAAAAGAACCTCTTCTACCGCGCGAACATGACTCGTCGCAACGTGCTGCTCGACGCGATTTTCAACGCCTTTCTCCGTATCTGCTCGTACCCCCGACTGGTCTTGGAAGTGTTTCTACGCCACAACATGGGCGAGCGCTACTTCGGCTTGGCTTCGGCGATCACGGTCGGGATCATCCTGTTCCTTATCCCGATGTTCCAACTCCTGATCCCGTCCGGTCGATTTGGCTCCGGCCCTTCGCTCGGAAGCGTGATTGGGAACAACGTTCTCTGGTACGCGTTCGTGGCGGCCTATGGGTTCTTCGCACGACTGCGCTACCTGGAAGTCAAACGCGAGCCTTCGGTCTTCGACTTTGCCCGATTCAGTCTGAGCGACGGCTATCTCCTGCCACCCTTCCGCAACTCGGGCTTTAACATCCGTGTGCAGGAGATTTGGCTGGAGCCGCTGGCAGCCTTCATTGCCGGCATGGTGCTGTTGCCCATCGGTCAGACCATGCTCGGCTGGTTGTTCATCTTCTGTGCCATCGTCTATTCGGTGAGCAAGGCGGCTGCCTATTCCAAAGGCGACCACTTCATCATGGACCGAATCGACGAGATGATCTGCAACGAGGACCTCAAACGCGCGCTCGTGGACAATGAAGAGTCGAAACGCGGCATGCGCTTCCGCGCCAGATTCCCGACCAAGCGAGAACTGCGTGAGCAGCTAGCGGAGGAGATGATCGAGGAAGAAGAGCACGCTCCGGAGGTTCTGTAGGGTCGTTAGCACCGCTAAGGGAAGATGTCTGTACGTTCTTCTTCTACTGGCTTTAACGGCTTCCCTGGTCGCGGTTCGCTCCTACCGCGCTCTCGCACTGGCCTTAATGGAGGGCGGTTCTTTCCAGCCAACGCTGCCGACACGCTATACCACCTGCCATGATCCGTATGGTGCAAAGCGTGTCGGCGGCACAGGCCAAGTCCTATTACTCGGACGCGCTGCTCAAGTCCGACTACTACCTCGAAGATCAGGAGCTTGGAGGTAACTTCCAGGGTCGTCTTGCCTCACGTCTCGGGTTACAAGGTCGTGCCACACGCGAAGACTTCTTCGCCTTGTGTGAGAACCGGCATCCGAGCACGGGCAAACCACTCACCCCTCGCACCAAGGCAAACCGCACGACCGGCTACGATGTAAATTTTCACGTTCCCAAATCCGTGTCGTTGGTGCATGTACTGTCCAAGGACGATCATATACTGGAAGCGTTCCGAGGAAGTGTTGCCGAGACGATGGCGGACATCGAAAGAGACAGCAAGGCACGCGTTCGGAGGGGTAAGACCTATGCTGACCGATCCACCGGAGAGTTGCTCTGGATGGACTTTATCCATCAGACGGCGCGACCTGTCGAAGGCCATCATCCTGACCCTCATATGCACGCGCATTGCTACGTCTTCAATGCTACGTATGATCCTGACGAACAGCGGATTAAGGCCGGGCAGTTCCGCGATATCAAGCGGGACATGCCGTATTACCAAGCCTTGTTCCACAAGAGGCTGTCGGACAAGCTGATCGACCTTGGATACGATGTGCGCCGGACGAAGAAGTCATTCGAGATTGAAGGTGTTCCGCAACGAGCGCTTGACCACTTCTCCAAGCGCACGAACGAGATCGGACAGATAGCCAAAGAGAAAGGCATCACCGATGCGAAAGCACTTGACGAGCTGGGTGCTCGTACCCGTTCCAAGAAACAGAAAGGCTTAAGCATGGTTGAATTGAAAGCTAACTGGCGGGAACAGATTGCAGCTTTAGGCATGTCCGAGACCGAAGGCGGCAAGTCCATCCGCTTTGGCGCGGCCAAAGAAGAGAAGACCGGTATCTCCAAAGCCAGCCTTGACCATGCCGTCAAGCATCACTTTGACAAAGCGTCGGTGGTTCCCGAGCGACGACTTCTTGCCACCCTCTACACGCAATCAATCGGCCACCGATCAGCTACCATTGAAGAAGCCAATACGCTCTTCCTGAGCAGTCCTTCCCTGTTGCGAGTTGAAGAGCACGGCCAGGTGCTTTGCACTACCAGGGCTGTCCTCTCGGAAGAGAAGCGCATGGTGGCGTTGGCCCGAAGCGGCATCGGTAAGCTCACGCCACTTTACGCTGAGCCGCCGAAGGTGAAGCTCGATGGGGCGCAGCGCAAAGCCGTTGAGCATGTGCTGACCACACCCGATAGAGTGTCGATCATTCGTGGGGCGGCCGGATCGGGCAAGACGACGTTGATGGTTGAGGCGGTAACGTGGATGGAACGCAAGGGCAAGCACGTCACCGTCGTCGCTCCCACCTCTATCGCCTCGCGCGATGTGCTGCGCGGTGAAGGATTCGAGAAGGCCGACACGGTTGCTGCGCTGTTGCTGAACAAGCAACTGCAGGAGGGTTTGAAAGACGGTGTTCTCTGGGTCGATGAGGCGGGCATGCTCGGGACAAGTGACATGACGGCGCTCCTAAATCTTGCGACCAAGAACAACGCACGGGTGATCTTGGGCGGTGATACGCGCCAACATTCAAGCGTCCAGCGCGGCGATGCCTTGCGCATCCTCAACACGGTCGGCAAGATCAGAACCGCCGAAGTGTCCAAAATCTACCGGCAGAAGAACGCCGAGCACCGCGATGCGGTTGGCATGCTTGCCAAGGGTGACGTTAGGCAAGGCTTCGACAAGCTCGACCGTATGGGCGCTATCGTCGAGATTGATCGTGAACAGCCCAACGCCAAGTTGGTGGACGACTATCTCGATGCGGTTAAGCGCAAGAAGTCCGTGCTGGTCGTGTGTCCGACCAACGCGCATCGGCGTGGCTTGACCGACGACATCCGCGTGAGGCTGCGTGAGGCCGGACGCTTGGGCAAGAAAGAAATCAAGGCCGACCGCCTTCAAAACCTGCACCTCACGGCGGCGGAGAAAGAAGACTGGCAGAACTATAAGCCAGGTCAGATTGTCCAGTTCACTCAGCACGCCCCGGACATCAAGCGCGGCAGTCAATGGGTGATCGACAGCGCATCGGACGCCCAAGTTCTAATCAAGGATGAACGCACCGGTACGACCGTGCAACTACCCCAAGGTCGTTCCAGCGCGTTCGATGTGCTGGAACGCTCTGAGATTGCCCTCGCCAAGGGCGATGCCGTCACCATCACGCGCAACAGTTACGACCGTGACAAGCGGCGCATGGATAACGGACAGATGTTCGAAGTGCGTGCAGTGCGCAAGGACGGACGCATTGAGTTGCAGAGCAAGACGAGCAAACAGGTCTATCACGTCTCACGCGAGTTCGGGCATATCGATCACGCGCACTGCGTGACCTCCTATGCATCGCAAGGCAAGACCGTCGATGAGGTGCTGATCGCACAACCGGAAGCGACGTTCTCGGCTACAAACGCCAAGCAGTTCTATGTGTCCGCATCACGCTCCCGCGAGCGCATTCGCATCTATACCGACGACAAGGAAGGTCTTCTCGACCATGCGCAGCGTCTGGGTGATCGAACATCGGCTTTGGAGATTGCACACCTGATCGAGCACCAGGAGCATGTCATGCACAAGCAGCGTGAAGACCGTTCGGCACCTGAGCCGCATCGCGAACCAGAGCCGACACGTGAGCTCGTTTCACATTCCCGCAAAGACCGCGACTATGAACCAAGACTATAAGTCGCGCTACGGCGAGATGCAGGCGAACGACCCGACCACGCCCGAGCAGGATGCGTCGGACAAAGCGGCGGTCGAGAACTACCCCGCGCAAAGCAACGTGCGCAACATCATCTTCGAGCGCAGCGATGGTCGCCGGTTCTTCTTGAACTACAGCTACCTCATGTTCTGCGACGAGCTTGAGCCTGAGACCTGCATCCTTCTCATCTTCACCTCACACAGCGTCACGCTCAAAGGCCTGCGATTGAAAGGGCTGCTCGATGAGCTGGCCAACCACCTGCCCAAGCTCATCACCGCCACCGATCCGCGCTACAACGCCACCCTGTCGAATGACCAGCCGGTGGTCAACGAGATTGTGCTCACGGCGAATGGGTAGAACGAGTAAGTGACTCCAAGTACCCCAGAGTGCACTGCTACATGAAGAACCTAAGCTGATACGCAGACTTGCCAAGCACGGGCATGCGCTTCATCACTCGCGCTAGGACCTTCGCATAGCCAAGGGTCATCGGCAGAGGGTCGTACAACGCATCATTATTCCAGTCCATTTTGGATAGTGCCAGAATTGCACGGGCCGTATCATCCCAAGGTCCGTGACCAGCATGCCTTACAATCCGCAGTGGACGAGGTGTTCCTCTTTGACCCTGAAAGAATGCCTTACCCTGTGCGATTCCCCTGACATCACCATGCGTCCAGAGCAGAGCTTCTTTCGGCCCAAGACCGACAAGGGTACCTCTATGAACTGGCCATAAGGCCGAAACCCCTTTGCCATCTCGTTCATTTCGCTCAACGCGTATACCCTTCCAAGAAACATCCTCAACGATCTGGATCAGGTCAACAGCCTCACAGAGATACAAGGCCTCCATGCAGCCTTCAATCTCCTCCTTCTTGAACTCTGTTGTCTTATGCACCATCACCCTTCGCGGATAGCGTCCAGCATGCTGGGCACGATAGAGTGCCAGTGATCGCGTCATAACCCGGAACATCTCTGTTCGCGACAAGAACGGATTGTCGCGTTGAACCTCCACATCACGCGCGTCGTAGGCGATAAATTCTAGTCCGGCTCCATCTGAATCGAACACTTGACTGCAACATGTCACAAACCGTGGCTGGTTCGAAGCTGTTGGTCGGACGGCATAGGATATTCCAATATATGCCATTTCTGGATCAGACCCAGCAAGTTTCCAAGGAACACCCCCCGCTTTCGCGTACAGCGCAAGTCCAACGCGCCATGCGACGCTTGCCCTGTCCGGATACGCCAGGGCCTTGTCCTCACGCACCAATTGTATTGGCAACCGCCTTCCTGCAGCGGCGGCCTTGAGATGATCGTGTAAGTCAAAATCCTCTCCTTCACCACCAACGAATCCGCGCTCCCATCGCTTCGGTACGTAGATGAAGAGCACATCAAACTCAGTTCTGCGTGCATAGAGCTGATGAATTGCTCTTACAACGTGCTCCACAAGCACTATGTGAGGGGTAGCAGACTGCTCGAACTCCGCATCAAGGCTTGGCGCCAACTCTACGTGGCATGACTTGCCAGCTGACCTTGCTTTCACCCCAAAGACACCATGAAAGCCCGGCCAATCTGGCAAATAGTCCTTACGTTCATTGGGCTTCAGTGATCCTTGCAGTTCGCGCATCAGAGCAAAGAGCCTATGGCTCTCACCGTAAGGAGTAAGTGTCGCAACACGAATAGGATCTGGCACCCATCCTTTGGAATAAGGCCCAAAACGCACAAGGCCTCGCAATGGATGAATGTCCCGATCTGAATCCCGATCAGGATGAAAGGAAAGTTCGGGTTCCGGTATCCAGAGGTGTGATTCGATCTCGGTCGTCATGCGCTCATCCGTCTTGAGTAGGCAGGCCTAGAAGACAATCCGAAGACGGCGTCAATGCCGTCACCGATGCCCAATGCTCTGAGTTCTTCACCACTCGTTGCAAGGACACCAGACCAGAACTCCATGATATCGTTCGTCTGCCTGTTATAGCGCCTCACCCCACGCTCTCTTGAGAAGTCGGCTGCGGCTGCCTTGTTACTGAGATTGAGACCAGCGAAAACCAAACGCGGCTCAAAGAGCAACCAGACGCGTCCGTCTGCCCAGTCCAATCTCGTCGAAATGCCTTCGACCCAGGTTAGCTCAGGATGATCTGGCACTACCCCTGCCAATGACCCGACCTGCTGTCGTAACGCATTCCACTTTGTGTCATTCGGGTTAGATGGAGCAAGCAAGTCGGAACTCCGCTTGTGATGGTGGACGAATCCGTGTTGTCGGACAAGCGCACGCGTAAGCGCATCCCTTAAGAGACCTCGTTCACCAGAATCATATCGAAGGCGATGAGGCTCGATTGTGTGCAAGTCGAACGCCGTAATATTATACTTCTCCAAAGCCTTCTTGATATCCCTATCGCTGCCAAAGGCTAGCACTCCATCTCTGACTCTCGAAACAATGACATCGACATTGGCCTCGGACATCGCAGCACGTGTTTCCGCAAAGCCACCCACGTCACAAACCACCCGACGACAAGTCGTCGGGACCACTCGTAGCGGCAACCCGTTTAGCTTTACAATGGGCCATCCCCGGTTACCTCCAGGCCTAGGAGGTGGACTAAAATGACTCCGTTCCGAGGCAAATTTTTCCAGTGGAGCCATGTCAAGGCTATCGGCCATTGGTCGAACCAGGTCACGAAGCACTTCGTCAAAATTCTCGACCTTGACCAACGCGGCTTCGCAGCCCTGCTGAAGGGCCTTATTCAACAAACTAACCACTCGTGGAAGTGGCGCACCTTCGCCTTTATGAAGCCAGAAAAGCCCAGCGGGAAAAGCACCCGGTTCAGCTAGCGCGTCTTCAAGTGCTCGCATCACCGACTCATCGCGACCGCTATATCCGACTGCAACAAGGCCGAAACGGCGACAAACATCAACTAGAGTACGCCTGAACAACATGTCTTGGCTCAACAGTTCAGCCGACGTGTTCTTAAGTCGCCGTGAACGGAAATCGCCGTGCAGCTTTACCTCAATTGGCCAACGGCCCTCTCCAATAAGCTGGGCGGCTTGCTCTGTGCCTTCCAAGCCAATGGTTGTGAGCTTCCCCGTTGTATCGAACACCTTAGCGCAAGCATCCGCAACCAGTGGGTCGAAGTTCGTCGTCCATACAAGCCTTGCCTTATCCGCCTTCATAAGGCAAGAAAGGGCGACATGGCCATACGAAGGACGAGCACTGGCCATCTTCCTGTCCAAATAGGTCCGTCGATCTCCTTCGGACGGATAGAGTGTCTCGAACAGTGTTGCATACTCCTCAAGAGAGTCCAAGGCGGGTAGCGTTCCAGACGAATCGATGTGGGCCTGCAACTGGGCGCGAATGGCGGGATTGGCCAAGTCAGAGACGGACTTAAGAGTCGCCTTACGCTGATGAACGAAAAGCTGTTGCTTGAACTCCCAAACCATCTCCCACGCGGTCGGGATTCCCGCCGAAGCCGAGGCGCCCGCTCCGAGCAGCCACATTAGATTGGGAGCGCGGAGACCGAAACGTCGTGTGAAATCATCCCCCTCAATCCACAGGGATAAAGAAAGGTCCCCCTCTTTCTCCGACTCGCCATCCAGTTCGATTGTCTTGTCTGTCATAGGCCTGTACTACTAGTATGCATGGCACAGGATTGAACCCGCCATGGAAGAGGTAAAGTTGCGCGAAAGTTCCTTCTAACAGCTTCCATGTCAGAATCGTGTTTGTCAAGACCTGAGCCAAGAAGTCACTTAGTCACTCACATGTCCAAGCTCATCGCCCTGTGCTTCAAGTCTGGTTCCGTTCCGCATAGCCAGTCGAACGCTTCGGTGGTGCGTCGGCCGCGTTCATCAGCGGGAAACCAACTGTAGAGATGCTTGTAGCGGTAGCCACGGATGTAGGTGGCGGCATCATCGGCACAGGCATAGTCGTGCAGGATGATGCTGTCCTGGTCGAACGGTGTGTCTTGGCGGCTTCGCATCACCGCGTAGTAGTCGAAGATGTTCTTGAAGACGTTGACTCCTTCAGGCTTGTGCTCACGTCCACGGATAAAGCTGATCGCTGCAATCGGCGTCATACCGGCGACGTGCGGGCTGTAGATCGCATAGCCGCCGACTTCGTTCCGGTAACCAAGTGCCTTGAACTCTTCGCCTGTGTCCATGCTGCGCACGTGAATCTGCTTGAACATCTTACCGGCCTGATCGCGGGCAATGCCTTGGCGCATGGCGTAGCGGATCAAGGCACCTTCTTGTAACGTTGTCTTGGATAACAACGTGTAGGTGTCCAATGGTGTGCCTTCTGTCAGGCCGAACAGCGTTACCAGCGACGGATAGCCGATGTTGAATCGCAGCCAATGCAGAACGTCCTCTTCCGTGCCCTGGAAGCCTTGATGCACCAGCCAAGCTTGCACCATCTCGAACGGGCCGCCCTTGCTGCTTGTGCTTGTGTCGCTCCAAGTGTTAGAGCGGTGATCCACCTTCAAGCTGGGGACGGGGTGGTGTGGATTGAAGGGTGAGAGGAAGAAAGCGTGGTCGCATGTTTCTGCGACGGGCTCCAGACCGAGCTTGTCGAGGATGGTGCGTATAGGGATGGTATCGGCATAACAGAGGTTCATGATGACTCCTAATCGAAAATGATGATGATGGGTGCGTTTGCTGAAGTGAGCGAGACACTGAGGACTCGTTCTTCACTTACCGACGTGATGGCCGGATGCGCTCGTCGGCGAAGCGGTTGAGGCTGGACAAGCGATAGCGCACCGCGTTGCCGAACTTGATCGGTTCCAGGTCGTACGCTTTGGTACTGTCCCACACGGCCAATGTGCCAGGCTTGAAGCCCGTGAAGGCCGACGCCTCGTAGCGATCGAGCAGCGGATCGAAGCGATACGGGCATGTCGGACAACAGCCTCGAACTTCTGGTGATCGGCTGTGCTGCGCATCACGGGTTTCAGCGCTGATACGGTCGAGAATGGAAAGCAAAACATCATGCTTGTGCATGGAACGCATGGGGAACTCCTTTGCTGGCGGTGAACATGCCTTTCGGCGCGGAGCCCTGTATATCGAACGCGCAAGAGAGTGTCGCTGAATTCACCCTCAGTTAAAGCGCCTTAAAGCGAGCGCATACGCATGTGTGGAAGTGCGCTTGTACCGTCACCCTTATCGCGTGTTAACGGATGCGGACTGTTCTTGATGGTCGGGCTGATCCTGCTAGGCTGACCTCTTGGAAAGGAGTTCACCCATGGACAAACAAGCAACCGTGACCGATACGATGCTCGACGACGCCTATGCGGTCATGGCACGCATCATCCGCGACGGCGGTGACAAGTACCTGCCGATTTTCAAGAGACTGCACGAGGAGAAGGAGATGCGAAAAGCAACCAATGACCTGAAGAAAGTTGCTTTACACGTGGCCGCTGATATGATACCGTGATCGCACTTCAGCCTGTCACACACTCTTTGGTACAGCCCAGCGCAAGTGCTTGATAAACCTGAAGAACGAGCGGTGCGGATGTTTTTGTGTGACCACTTCCTCTCCGCCAGCCTTTCGGGCTTTTAAAGGCATTTATCACCTTTAAAGGGAACGTGTTTTTCGATTTCGGCAACACCTCGATTACGGCGAGTATAGAAGAGTGTCACGCAAACTGTAACACAGGGTGACATCCATGACCTTTCTTCTCAAGCGCGGCACACGCTACTACTACAACCGTCGGGTTCCCGACATCTTCCGCCATCTCGACCGACGCGACACGGTGCGCGTCTCGCTCCGTACCGACAGCCGCGCACACGCGTGGCGCAAGGCGGTCGCGCTCAACGATGAGGTGGAAGCCTATTGGCAGAGCCTCATCAACGAAACTCTGTTGCACGACGCCAGCCGCTTCGGCAAGATCGTGCTTGTCGCGCATCAGCTTGGTTTCAGTTACCAGCCTATGTCGGCAGTTGCCACTCTGCCTCTGCAACAGCTTGTTGAGCGCGTACTGGCGACGAGGGACGCATCACCCAAGCAAGTTGAGGCTTTGTTGGGTGGCAAAGAAGCTCCACTCCTACCCCTTAGCAAAGTGCTGGACAAGTATTGGGAGTTGGCCAAGGACAAGATCGCTGGCAAGTCTCTCGACCAGGTGCGCAAGTGGCGTCGACCACGTGCCCGCGTCATTGATCGTTTCATCCGGCTAACGGGCGACAAGGAGCTGAAGGATGTCACCCGAGATGACGTGCTTTCCTTCCGAGATTGGTGGCTGGAGCGCATTCGCACCGAAGATCAGAACGCGCTGAGCGCGAACAAGGAGTTCATTCATCTGAAGGGCATCCTAGAACTGGTGTCGGAACACTACAAGGTTGGGTTGGACGTCCCGCACCTCTTCAAGAAGGTCAAGCTCGCCACACGCTTCAAGAAACAGAGATTGCCGTTCACTACGGAGCAGATCATAACCATGCTGCACAGCGACAAGCTCTATGACATGAACAAGGAGCTACGCTGGTTCTTGCTTTCTGCAGCGGAGACCGGCGCGCGACCATCCGAGCTTACCGGACTGATGCCGGAAGACATACGGCTCAACGCGCCGGTGCCGCATATCACCATCACTGACCGTAAGGAGCGTACGCTGAAGAACGCGCATAGCGAGCGCGTGATCCCATTGGTCGGGTACGCACTTGCGGCGTTCAGGGCTTGTCCGCAAGGTTTCCCGCGCTATCGCGACAAGACGGACAATCTGAGCAACGCCGCAAACAAGTTCCTGCGGCAGAACGGGCTGCTTCCTTCCGCGCAGCACTCGGTGTACTCGTTCCGTCATAGCTTCCAGGACAGGATACTTGGAATCAACGCGCCCGACCGTGTGCAAGCGGAACTGATGGGTCACAGGTTCAACCGACCCAAATACGGCAACGGCCCCAGCTTGGAGCAGAAGAAGGAATGGATGGACAGGGTTTGCTTGATGCAACCGAACCAGGTCAGCTAAGCATGTGATTCCCTCCGACTCATTGGAGAACGAATAGGGCGCCGTATATTCGTGTCCACATACAGGCGGCAATGCCGCCGGTCCTTCTCACCGGGAATTACGACACCCTGAAGGAGAGTTGAGGGACTACTGCACAGCGTGTGCCTACATGGGCGCGGGCTGCTGTCGTAGTCCGCGCTCTCAGGCCGTCGTAAGCCTCCGGTGAGCGGCTCGGTGGTGGTTCCGCGCTCACCATTTGAAAGCCGCCCCACACTTCGTCTCCAGGAGCATCGCTGCTCATCCGTATTGCCTCCGGCTTCCCGGTATGGGCAGTGGGCTTCCATTGTCCTTGTCCCATGCTGTTCTGGTGTCGAGCGCTCGTTCCACCGCTTCCCTGAAACCAAGGTCTGATGACCACTACACAACCAAACCCCATCAGAAGATGAACACACGTAACCTCACTACTGCACTAGCGGCACTACTCATCGCCTTCAGCGTTCGAGGACAAGACTGCTCCGGCAACACCGTCACCGACATCGACGGCAATGTCTATCCTGTGGTCACCATTGGCACTCAGTGCTGGATGGCCGAGAACCTTCGCACCAGCCGGTATCGAGATGGCAGCAACATACCCAACGTCACCAGCAATATGGGATGGACGGATGGGATGTTTGGCGTAGGAGCATGGTGTAACTACGATAACGACCCGAACAACGATGCCGTGTACGGCAAGCTGTACAATTGGTTGGCTGCCGGTAACGACAACCTCTGTCCGTTGGGATGGCACGTGCCCACAGATGAGGAATGGATGACGTTGGAGTCGTCTTTAGGCATGCCCGCGAATGAGCTGGAGGTCTTTGACCCCAACCGGGGCGTCGCTCAGAACGTCGGCGGCAAGCTGAAGGCCATCACCTTGTGGGAAAGTCCCAATACGGGCGCAACGAATACGAGTGGCTTCACGGCCCTCCCTACCGGCTACCGCGACTACTTCATGGGAACCTATCTCCTTCTGGACACTTACAGTTACCTGTGGACCGCATCATTGAACGACAACGGCTATCCGTGGAGTCGCAGCTTGGGTAACACCAGTCCTGGCGTTGGACGAGACTACCAGAACCGGCTTGTTGGGGCTTGTGTCCGTTGTCTGCGTGATGGGAATGTGGGCGTGATCGAGGCGCAGCCTGTGCGCTTCACCATCGCGCCCAACCCGACGCGAGGAACAATCGTGATTGACCATGCGGCCAACACGTTGCCCCAGACCGTAACTCTAATGGATGCTACCGGTCGAACGCTGTGGGTGCAGAACATTGCTGTCACCAACCGCATGACTATTGATCTGAGCAGCTACGAGAATGGTCTCTACTTGCTGCAGTTGGACTTCGCCGATGGCACGAAAGCACTGGAGCGCGTGGTGAAGGAGTAAGCCTCACATACACTTCAAGAGAGAAGGGCATCCCAAACGGATGCCCTTCCTGCATGATAGGCGTCTCCACACTACGCGCAACGATAGACAAGGCGCCGACCAGCGATGACCGTCTCGTGGTAGTCCACGCCGAGATCACACGCAATGGCCTCCATATCGAGGTAGTTGCGGATGTTGTCAGGGATGGTTCCGAACAGTCCGTTCTCGACGAACTCCTCCGCCAACTCTGTGAGCGAGTCCAGCTCATAGATGTCCATGTCGATGTCCTCCGGCCGATCCTTGTCGAGATCGAAGTCATAGCCGCATTCACCGACGGCGATGGCGACGCGGGTCTTCTCATCGTCGTCCCAGCCCTCGATCGCCTCAAAGAACGCCCCGATGTCGCCCTGGTGAATGCCAAGCGCATTGAACAGTTCCATGTCAGCGTCTTCACCATCGATGAACTGTATCTCGAACTCCTCCACGGGTTGACCATAGGAGTCCCGCAGGCTTGCGGACTGCTGCCGGTAGCTTTCCAGGCTATCGAAGTAGAAGCCGGTTGCATCGATGTTGTATGGTTGTGCATAGAGTTTGGTCATTGTCTGATCTCCTGATAGAAGGGGTTGCCTGTAAAGCCCCAAGGGAATTTCATGGGGCGCTTCATGAACCCTTGCCACACGGCGAGTGGGGGGTGAGCAAGGGACAAGGCCGAAACCGCCGGAGGGGGAATCACCCGGCTTGCACGAAGCTTTGCTGAGGAAAGTCGGGGATACCGGCGTGCAGCTCGTTAGCGCGGCAGCGCGAAGCCTTGGCCCGCGCAAGGGGGAACACCCTAAAGCGATCTGCTCTTGTCGAAGACCTAGTCTCCACCCGAAGAAACTTCGATGACGTTCTCTAAAGTCTCAAGTGAGTCACCCCGCGAGGAGCGTTCAGCTCACGCATTTGCCAGGATGGTCGGCGTCCGTCCCTCTTGGCCGCAACGTAGGCCGCATTCAAATCCTTGTGGTCATCGAGGTAGTGCGGGGACATGTCGCCATAGATCCGATCACCGAAGGCACTCGCAAAGCGAGCGGTGACTTCCTGACCGGTGCGATCGCTGTCGAACCACGTCAACACACGCTCAATCCCCTGAAGACGTTTTTCGCTCTTGATGTGCGCGATGCCGCGCTGATCCAAGTACGCGCTGTTGAGAACAAGCGCGGCTTCACCCGACCGAAGCCCATGAGTCTCCTCGAACGTTAGAAAGTCGAAGAACCCCTCGAACACATGTAACGTATGGGGTTCTTGTTCTTCGTGACTGTACAGCGTTGTGATCTCCTTCTGACCGATAACTGTCTTGAACTCGGCGTTGAGCCCGCGCACCTCCCAACTGTCCGGTGCATTGGTGGGAAAGCCGATCCCGAAATAAGGCCGTTCGCGTGGCTCGCCTTTGCGCTGATAATAGACCTCCGAGCAAAAGCGCTGGGCGGTTTCAAGTGCGATGCCTCGTGTGTTGATATAAGCCAGGATGGGCGGATAGCTCAGCCGTCGTGTCTCCAAGAGTTCAAAACCCGCTGGCCCTGGTACGAACGGCTCAATGTCAGGTGAAGTCGTCTTCGCCAATTCATCCATGCATATCTCATCACCTACTCCGATAAAACGTTCGAGCCAACGCAAGGCGTCAGATACGCTCGCGCCGTTCAGGTGCGCCTGGGCCAGCGCGATCACATCCCCGCCAGCACCGGTACCAAAGTCTTTCCACGTGCCGCGCTGTAGATGCACAACAAGGCTTGCCTCACTGTCGCCCTTCCGAAGTGGCGAGTGGAACCAGACATCCTTTCCGTCCCAGGCAGTCTTGACCGGCTCGCCAGCCCCGATGGCGCGAAGTACGCTCTCGATGGGAATGGTCTTGGCTTGTTCAATGTTCATGAGGCTTGTCCTTTCCGAATAGGGTTGCGATGTGGCCGTGGTGTTTTCTTTTTCACGGCAAGACAGCCTAGCGCGCCCTCGGGGATTCCCTCGAAAGAGCACTCGCCATTAAAGCCTGTGCAAGCCAACGCGATCCGGTACACCACCAACACCGAGCGTCACGCCTATGGCTGACTGTGGCCCGTTGCGGTTGATCCTAAAGTCCCTTACTTCGCTGTACCAAAGCCAAGCTCAACCAGTCCGGCAAGACCTACATGCTCCATAGGTACTTGCCACGGCGCGAAGGGTTGCCCCACAAGGCAGCCCTTCGTGTTGGTAGAGGAACGAGAAGGAGGTACTAAGCTTGGGTGAGATTGTAAGGGTAGATCAAGACAGGTGGCGGTCAGTACATTTCTGCACGACACCATGAAGAGGACGTACCGCAAGCACAGTGCCGCCTTCAAGACGAAGGTGGTGCTGGAATCGCTCAAGGAGCGCGGGACGACCAGTGAACTGGCAGCCCGCGCAAGGGGGCACTTCCTAAAGGAATCTGAACTGTAGCTTCTTTCACTTGGCCATCGTCTGCCTCTTTAACTATTCGCCACGGTCCATATGGAGGGTGTCAGCCATCCAAGGGGGGAACAACTTCCCCATGAACCATTCGCTCAAGTCTCTACTTTTGCGCCACATGCGGTCCTCTTTCGGTCTCGTCCTAGCCCTCTACGCATTTAGTGCGCTTGAGATGCACGAGTGGCTTCATGTCCCTAGTGTAGTTGCCCATTTTTTGGAGCAGCATACAGGAGAAGAGTTCCACGACCTGTTCCATGAGGAGCATGGTCCTACGCAGCATCACGACGACCATGAACATGATCCTTTCAATGAGGATTGCCATGGCGAGTTCTGCGCATGCGGTGGGCTAGTCGCCCTTTCCCCTGTAAACGGCTCTTTACAGATCGGCGTGGCCGCGCTTACTATCGCTGTGGGCGCCCATGTGATCGATGTTCCACCGCGCGGATACTCAGGTACCGTGTGGAACCCTCCCAAGGCTTGAGTTAGCGCCTTAGCGCGCTTTCCTGCGCCGTGCATTCGTGCATGACCGACCGCCTTGCGGGTCATCGGCGCCTTCTCGTTCCGTCCATTTCACTCAAGCATTCCCATGATCGACAAGGTCATCAAGTTCTCCATCCACAACAAGGCCATCATCGGGCTCTTCACGCTCGTGCTGGTGCTCTACGGCGCGTATTCGCTCACGCAGCTACCCATCGATGCCGTGCCCGACATCACCAACAACCAGGTGCAGGTGATCACCACCACCCCTACGCTGGCCGCGCAGGAGGTGGAGCAGTTCGTTACCTCGCCCATCGAGCGCGCCATGGCCAGTTTGCCCGATCTGGTGGAGATCCGCTCCATCAGCCGCTTCGGCCTCAGCATCGTCACCATCGTGTTCGATGAGGACGTGGACACCTACTTCGCGCGAACGCTCGTGGACCAGCGCCTCGGCGATGCGGCCAAGCTGATACCGCCCGGGGTGGGCGAACCTGTGCTCGCACCGGTGAGCACAGGGCTGGGGGAGATCTACCAGTACGTGCTGCACGCTGATGACAGCACCACCAAGACATTCACCGCCTCCGAGCTGCGCGAGATCCAGGACTGGATCGTATCGCGGCAGTTGATCGGCACACCGGGCGTGGCCGAGGTGAACAGTTTCGGTGGCGAGGTGAAACAGTACGAGGTGGCTGTGGATCCCAAGCGCTTGCAAAGCATGGATGTCACCATCGCTGATGTGTTCACGGCCTTGGAGAACAACAACGAGAACACCGGTGGCGCTTACATCGACAAGCGGCCCAATGCCTACTCCATCCGTGGTGCAGGGCTGCTCACCTCGCTGGACGATATCCGCAAGGTGGTGGTGAAGACCCCGGAGAACGGGGTGCCACTGCTCATCGGCGATGTGGCCACCGTAGGCTTCGGCAGCGCACCACGCTACGGTGCCATGACGCGCAATGGCGAAGGCGAAGTAGTGGGCGGCACGGTGATGATGCTCAAAGGAGGAAACAGCGCCGCCGTGGTGGAAGCCATCGAAGCGCGCATCCCTACCGTGCAGAAGGCATTGCCCGAAGGTGTTGTGATCGAACCGTACCTCGTGCGCAGTTCACTGGTGAAACGGGCGATCGATACGGTGAAGACCAACTTGATCGAGGGGGCCTTGATCGTGATCTTCGTGCTGGTGCTCTTCCTGGGCAACTGGCGCGCGGGCCTCATCGTGGCCAGCGTGATCCCGCTGTGCATGCTCTTCGCGATCATCCTCATGAACGCGTTCGGCGTGAGCGGCAATTTGATGTCGCTCGGTGCCATCGACTTCGGCTTGATCGTGGACGGCGCGGTGATCATCGTGGAAGCCACCTTGCATCACCTGCATTCGCGCTTCAAAGGGCGGATCCTCAGTCGCGAGGAAATGGACCGCGAGGTGTTCAACAGTGCCAGCCGCATCCGGAGCAGTGCTTCGTTCGGGGAGATCATCATCCTCATCGTGTACATCCCCATCCTTACGCTGGTCGGCATCGAAGGCAAGATGTTCCGCCCAATGGCCATCACCGTGAGCTTCGCCATCCTCGGTGCGCTGCTGCTGAGCCTCACCTACGTGCCCATGATGTGCGCGCTCTTCCTGCCGCGCAACACCCAGCATACGCGCAACTTCAGCGACCGCATGATGGACCGTTTCCAGAAGTGGTACGACCCCTTCATCGCCTTCGCATTGCGCAACCGCTTGAAGACCATCGGCGTGGCCGTGGCGCTCTTCATCGGCTCGATCTTCCTGTTCTCGCGCATGGGCGGGGAATTCATACCCACCTTGGAGGAAGGGGACTTCGCCTTCCACAGCATCCTGCCACAAGGCTCCTCGCTCAGCCAGAGCATCGCGAACAATGCCAAGGTGGAGCGGATCCTGATGAAATTCCCGGAAGTGAAGGAAGTCGTGGGCCGCACGGGAAGCGCCGAGATCCCGACGGACCCCATGCCGCCGGAGGCCACGGACCTCATGATCATCCTGAAGGAAAAGGATGAATGGGTAACGGCGCACGACCGCGAATCGCTGCAGGACACCATGATGAAGGCCCTGCGCGAACTGCCCGGTGTGTTCTACGAAAGCACACAACCCATCCAGATGCGCTTCAACGAACTGATGACCGGCATACGCCAGGACGTGGCCGTGAAGATCTACGGCGAGAACATGGACACGCTGGCGGCCTACGCCGAACGCATGAGCGCGATCGTGGCCGAAGTGCAAGGCGCGGGCGAGCCCCAAGTGGAGAAAGTCGCCGGTCTTCCGCAGATCACCGTTACCTATGACCGGGCGCGCGTGGCGCAATACGGCCTCAACATCCGCGACCTCAACAGCACCCTGCGAACGGCCTTCGCCGGTGAGAGCACCGGTGCCATCTACGAGAACGAACGCCGTTTCGACCTGGTCGTGCGGATGGCCGAACAGCAGCGCCAGAGCATCGACGATGTGCGCGAACTCTTCGTGGCGCTCCCGCGTGGTGGCCAGATCCAACTGCAACAGGTGGCCAACATCGAACTGATCAACGGCCCTGCGCAGATCAGCCGTGAGAACGCCAAGCGGCGCATCGTGATCGGCGTGAACGTGCGCGGCCGCGATGTGCAGAGTTTCGTGGAGGAACTGGATCGCCGCATCGTTGCTGATGTGAAGTTGCCAGCGGGCTACTACTACACCTTCGGCGGTACGTTCGAGAACTTGCAAGCAGCGAGCAAACGCTTGATGGTGGCCGTTCCCGTGGCGCTGCTGCTCATCTTCATGCTCCTCTTCTTCACCTTCAACAGCGTGAAACGCGCGCTGCTGATCTACACGGCCATTCCCATGAGCGCCATCGGTGGCGTGGTGGCCTTGCTGCTCCGCGATATGCCCTTCAGCATCAGTGCGGGCGTGGGCTTCATCGCGCTGTTCGGTGTGGCGGTGCTCAACGGTATTGTGCTCATCGGCACCTTCGATCAACTGGAGAAGGAAGGCATCACCGACCTGAAGGAACGCGTGCTTAAAGGCACACGCATCCGCCTGCGTCCTGTGCTGATGACCGCCGCTGTGGCCTCCTTGGGTTTCCTGCCCATGGCCCTGAGCGGAAGTTCCGGTGCCGAGGTGCAACGCCCCTTGGCCACCGTGGTGATCGGTGGACTGATCACGGCGACGGCCCTGACCTTGTTGGTATTGCCGGTGCTGTACCTGCTCTTCATGAGCGCTGGAAAGAAGCGCAAGGATGATGACGGTGGCACGGCGAAAGCCCCGCTGATCGTTGCCTCGTTGCTGCTGTTGTTCGCTGGCGGAAGTGTTACCGCACAGAACCAAGTGCCCATGGATACGGTGATCGCACGCGCGTTGCGCACGCATCCGAGCATGACCGCTGCTGAACTCGGCGTGCAGGAACAGGATGCCTTGCGTAAGACGGCCTTCAACCTGCAACCGCTGAACGCGCAGTTCATGCAGGGGCAGATCCAAGGGCCGTACCGCACGGACATCAACCTACAAGCCACCACGGGCTTCGCCTTCCCCACCACCATCGCGCGGCGTTCCACCTATTTGAAGGAAAGCCTGCGACTGGCGGAGAACGAAAAGTTGAACACATCGGCCTACGTGAAGGAGAGCGCTGGCGGTGCTTACTTGCAATGGGCCATGGGCTTGGAGCAAGTGCGCATCCTGCAACAGCTCGATAGCGCGTACTCCTCCATGGCCGCGTTCGCCACGAAACGTTTCGAGCTCGGTGAGACCGGTCGCCTGGAAAAGACCAGCGCACAAAGTCGCGCCGAACATGTGAAGGTGCGTTTGCGCCAGGCCCAGGCCGACCTGCAAGCCTACCAGGCCGAAGTGGAACGCTGGACCGGCGCGCTCAACGGCGCAGCACCGATCACCGGTGAATTGCTCAACACTGCACGCACGCCCGATCCCGGCGGAGGCAGCGATCCACTGCTGCTATCCATGGAACAACGCACGCAAGTGGCCGAGGCCGAATGGAAATTGCAACGCAGCCAATGGGCACCCAGCTTGCAAGGCGGCGGCTTCTACCAGACCTTCGATGGCAAATCGCCCTTCAGCGGTTACTTGATCGGCGCATCGCTTCCCTTGCCCGGCAGCGGACAAGGCGGTCGCACCAAGGCCGCGCGCCTGCGCAGCGAGATCGCCACGCAGGAACTGGAAGCCGCACGCCGCCAACGCACCAGCGAACGCGCCAGCACGCAAGCGCAACTCGCACAACTGCGCGAGAGCCTCGCGTACTACGAGAGCACCGGCGCTGCCTTGGCGGAAACCTTGCGCGATGATGCGCAACGGGCCTACACCGCTGGCGAAGCCGACTACTTCCAATTCACCCAAGGCATCGAGCAGGCCTTCCAACTCAACGCCGAGCATCTGCGCGTGCGTTACGAGCTCGCCCTCACCGTCCTCCACCTCCGTGCCCTCAACGGCCTCTAAGACCGATCCGATATGAAAACGCAACAGATCAACAGCGCCTTCGCGCGCATCCTGTCCCGCCTCGGCGGAATCCCGCAATTCCTCCTCTTGCTCCTGCTCACCGTAGCGATCGCCTCCTGTGGCGGCGCTGCGTCCGGTGAAGAAGAAGGCCACGGTGGTCACGACGAGCACGGTGAAGAAGGTGGCAGCAAGAGCAGTGTCACCATCGAACCCGTGCAATTCGCCAACATCGAAGGCAAGCTCGGCACCGTGGAGCTCAAGGACCTGAACACCGCCCTCAAAGCCACCGGTTTCCTGAAAGTGCCGCCGCAGAACATGGCCGATATCACCGCTGCCATGGGCGGCACCGTGCGCGAAGTGCTCGTGCAGGAAGGCGATGCCGTGCGCAAAGGACAGCCCTTGGTTACGATCGCCGATCCCGCCATCATCGACCTGCAACGCGACTACATCGAAGCGAAGGCACGCCTTACGTATTCCACGGCCGACCTCGCCCGCCAGCAGGAATTGGCCGACGCCAACGTGGCCGCACGCAAGACACTGCAACAGGCCACCGCGGAGAACGCGTCGCTGAAAGCCACCGTGACCGCCAACGCCCAACTGCTGCGCATGATCAACATCGACCCCTACCGCCTCGATGCGGACGGCCTCCGCAGCTCAGCGTCCATCGTGAGCCCGATCGACGGCACCGTGGCGCACATCGGTGTGAACGTGGGCACGAAGGTGACGGGCGACGCGGCGCTGATGCGCGTGGTGAACAACGGCAAGTTGCACGTGGATGTGTTCCTGTACGAGCAGGATATCGCCAAAGTGAAAGTGGGGCAGAACATCGACCTCACGCTCACCAACCTCCCAGGGCGCACCTACACCGCCAAGGTCTTCGCCATCGGCAGCGCGTTCGAGAGCGAGACCAAGACCATCCCCGTGCATGCCGAGATTACCGGCGAACGCCAAGGGCTCATCGACGGCATGGGCGTTACCGCCCGCATCGATGTGGGCAACGCGAAAGTCACCGCCGTGCTCACCGACGCCATCGTGAACTACATGGGCGTGGACTATGTTTTCATCCGCACCGATGGTGAGGAAGCGCATGTGCACGCCGAAGAGGCCGAGCACAAGCATGCCGAAGGGGACGCACACGACCACGCCGCCGAGAACAAGGAGAGCCACGCCTCCGGCGAGGAACACGCCCATGACCATGATGCGGAACCTGCGCCCAAGGAAGAAGAGGAACAAAAACACGCGGAAGGCGAAGCCCACGACCACGCAGCGGAGAACAAGGAAAGTCACGCCCAAGGCGACGAACACGCGCATGACGAAAAAGCAGGGCACGAGGATCACGCGCCCGTGCCCGGCAGCATGACCTTCAAGAAAGTGCAAGTGAAGCGCGGCACTACGGACGGCGCCTACACCGCCGTCACCTTCATGGAACCGGTGGAAGAGGGCGCCGAAGTGGTGGTGGGCGGAGCCTTCTACATCATTGCCATGATGAATACGAGCAGTGGGCACCAGCACTAAGAATAACAAGCCATGAGAACACTGAATGAATTCGAGCAGGCTCTGGTCAGGAAACTGCTTCTGGCCAACTCGATCGGGATCCCCAGCCTGCCCGCCATGATCGACGACTGGCTCAGGGACATAGATCTTGTTCACACACCCGGCCATTGGGAAATGCACTTCGATGCGCAGCAGTTCCAAGGACAGGTGTTGGTGGACCGGGTTCGCGAGTTCTCAAGTCAGTTGGTGAGTCTGGTTCACCTGCTGCGCGAGTTGGAGGTGAATGGATTGGTCATCCTGTACGACGAATCACCATTTCCGGCCCAAGCGCGCTTCGGACGGCTGGTGCAAGGCAATCAACCCATTACAGCCCAGGTGTATGATGCGCGGGTCAATCAGTTACTGGACGAGACCGCCTTCAGTTCCATCCTGGTGAACCCCGGCCTGATCGCCTATGTGCGCGACGGCTTCCGCATGCCGGATGAAGTGCGCGCTGACAATGATCTGCGGATGAACCGACGCAACCTGAGCATCGCAGCGTGGGCCTTGGTGCTCGGCGTGGGCATCGGCCTGTGGCAGGTTTGCTTGGCCTACCGCGAGGTACACTACGGCAAACTACAAGTGGAGCAAACCCAACAAGTGCAACTGGACTCCGCGCAGTACAACACGCTCCTCCACCGGTTGGATGCAGTAAGCCCAACGGACACCGCGCTGACGCGAAACGATAGCACCGTCACGCGCAAGGTATGCTGCGCGAAGCATTGAACCGAATGCAGGAGATGCAAGACATAGGCGCCCAATACGCAATGGACCGGCAGGCGGACCCAACCGGTTTCCTGGGGCGCGCTCGGCTGCATCAGTCACGGTTCCGCGCGGAGCATCTACGTGTACCCTGCGGCCGCTATGGCAACTACCTGCTGGAGGCCGATGCCCGCAAGGGGCTGAATTTCTTCGACGGCTTCGGTATCCGCGATGCGGTGCGCGAGCGCTACCCCACCTATAGCCGGAACGTATACTCCAACCTGCTGCGCAGTGAACACATCCCATTGAACCTCTTCATTCCGCTGAACAGCGATGATGAGTTCCGTCGAAGGCTCTTCAGTACCTGGCTCGGTTTCGAGTTGAGGCGCGTGGATGAAGTACGCATCGAACACGCCCCGATGCCGCGCACCGATTTCCTGAACGACCGCACAAGCTTCGACGCATACGTGGAGTACGAGGACGAAGCCGGTTTGCGCGGGCTTTTGGGCATTGAGGTGAAGTATACTGAACGGCCCTATCCATTGGGCAAGGGAAGCAAGGAAGACCATGACCTCCTTGATCCGGGTTCGGCCTATCATCGCGTGATGGCCGCCGCTGGTATTTATAGCGAAGGCTGTATCAAGAGCCTTTTGCGCGATGAATACCGGCAGATCTGGCGGAACCAATTGCTCGGAGAGAGCATCCAGCAGCGCTTCAAAGACCAGTTTGCCTGCGCTACGCTCATGGTGCTCTATCCAGAAGGCAACAGCCATGTGGCGAATGCTTGCGCAGGGTACAGCACCTTTCTTGTGCATCCGGAGCACACGTTCAAGGCGCTCACCTACGAACAGTTCCTCCTCGACCTGCGCAAGCACGCCACATCTACTGCCTTCGCCCCTTGGGCGAATTACTTGCACGACCGGTACATCGTTCACCCGGATCCCACCAACGATCGAACCCCGACAAGTCCATGAAACACATCCTCCTTCCCTTAGTGCTGCTCACAGGCGCCGCGCTCCATGCCCAACAACCCACCTTCAAAGCCCCGCACGGCGGGCAGCTCGTGCGTTCCGAAGCGCACTGCATCGAAATGGTGCTGCGCGGCGATGAAGCGCTCTTCTACCTGCTGGACACTCTGGGGGCCTCCGTTCCCGCATGGGGCGGCGTGGCCTACATCCGTTTCGCTGACCAGAAGACCGCCAACCCAGTCTTCGAACCGCTGAAGGACGGCGGCTTCCGCGTGGTGCTTACCAACCCCAACGCCTTCACCGTGGTGCCCAGCTTCAAGACCGGCAACGGTTTCGCGAGCGCTGAGATGAGCAGCGGTCCGCGCATGAGCGTACCTCCGGTGCAACAGCACAACGCCGACGACGGCCATGGACACTGACCCATGGAGATCCATCCGATCGACATCCAAGAGGAACTGGTCATCGCCAGTAAGCTGTTGATAGCGGCCGTGCTGGGCGCGGTGGTGGGGTATGATCGCGAGCGCCACAGTCGCGACGCCGGTCTCCGCACTTACGCCAGCGTGTGCGTGGGCGCGGCGCTCTTCACCAGCATTGGTGGGCATTTGGAGGATGTGGCCGCCACCTCCCGCATTGTGGCCAACGTGGTCATGGGCATCGGTTTCCTCGGAGCCGGTATCGTGTACAAGGATGCGAACAGCGGTTACTCCAAGGGCCTTACCACGGCCGCCACCATCTGGTGTACCGCCGCCATCGGCGTCGCCGTGGGCCTCAACATGTTCGTGATTGCCGCCGCTGGCGCACTGCTGGTATACTTCCTCATCAGCCTGCATCACCGCACCTGGTACGTGCGCTGGAAACAACGCATCAAGGACAGCACCAACAACAACGACTGAACATTTCACACCAACAACCCAAAACCCAAATCAACATGAAACGCACGCTTATTCCCCTCTTCGCCGCCGCATTCCTTTTCGCCTGCGGTGCGCCTGCTGAGAATGCCAACGATACCGCCAAGGAAGGCACCCACACCGAAGGTGACGGCCCCGACCACGCCGCCGAAGGTCACGACGAGCACGAGGGCCACAGCCACGACGCCGGTCACGCGCACGAGGAGGCTGCGCACGATACCACGGCGGGGCACAGCCATGACGATGGACATACGCATTGAGTAGCATACCATGAGCACCGACCACGACCACTCCACCGACCACAAGAAGGACGCAGCCGCCACCCCCGCGTGGCTCGCCTACCTGCCCGCCATCACCGCCTTCGTGCTGCTCATCGGCGGCATCGCCATCGACCAGCTGGCGCCGCTGTTCTGGCAGCAGCCGTGGTGGCGGCTCGTTTGGTACCTGGCAGCGTACCTGCCCGTGGGCTGGCCGGTGATGGTGAGCGCGGTGCGCGCCATCGGCAAGGGCGATGTGTTCAGCGAGTTCTTCCTGATGAGTTTAGCCACCATCGGCGCGTTCTACATCGGCGAGTACCCCGAGGGCGTGGCCGTGATGCTCTTCTACGCCATGGGCGAATTGTTCCAGAACGCTGCCGTGGACCGCGCCAAGCGCAACATCCAGGCGCTGCTCGATGTGCGTCCCGATACCGCGAACGTGATGAAGGATGGTGTCCCGGTGGAAACGCCCGCCGCCGAGGTGAAAATCGGGGACACCATCCGCATCCGCGTGGGCGATCGCGTGCCGCTGGATGGAAAACTGCTGAGCGACAAGGCCTCCTTCGATACCGCCGCGCTCACCGGTGAGAGCGTGCCGCGCTCCATCGAGAAGGATGCTGCCGTGCTCGCTGGCATGATCGCCACGGACAAGGTGGTGGATATGCAAGTGACCAAGCCCTTCGGCGAAAGCAGTCTCGCACGCATCCTGGACCTGGTGCAGAACGCCGCGAAGAGCAAGGCGCCCACGGAGCTCTTCATCCGCCGCTTCGCGCGCATCTACACACCGATCGTGGTCGCGTTGGCGGTGGGCATCGTGCTGGTGCCCATGCTCATCGTGGATCCGTACGTGTTCAATGCATGGCTCTACCGCGCGCTCATCTTCCTGGTGATCTCGTGCCCCTGCGCGCTGGTCATCAGCATTCCGCTGGGCTACTTCGGCGGCATCGGCGCGGCCAGTCGCAAGGGCATCTTACTCAAGGGCGGCAACTACCTCGACGTGCTCACCAAGGTGAACACCGTGGTGATGGACAAGACCGGAACCATGACCGAAGGCGTCTTCGCCGTGCAAGAGGTGAAGCCAGCCAACGGCGTGGATGCGCAACAGTTCCTCGGCACCGTGAAGGCGATGGAAGCGCACAGCACGCACCCCATCGCCAAAGCAGTGCTGCAACACAGCGATGGCGCTGCCGTGGGCGAGGCGACGAACGTGGAAGAGATCAGCGGCCACGGCATGCGCGGCACGGTGCAAGGCAAAGAGGTGCTGGTAGGCAACGCCAGGCTCTTGAGCAAGTTCAACGTGGTCTATCCGCCGGAAGTGGATGCGGTGGAGGACACCATTGTAGTGTGCGCCATCGGTGGCGCGTACGCGGGTTACCTCACCGTGGCCGACAAGATCAAGGCCGATGCGCAACAAGCAGTGACAGATTTGCGTGCGCTCGGCGTGCGCGACATCGTGATGCTGAGCGGCGACAAGTCGAGCATCACGCAGCGCGTGGCAGCCAAGCTCGGTATCAACAAGGCCTTCGGTGACCTGCTTCCGCAGGACAAGGTGACGAAGATGCAAGAAGTAAAGAAGAATCCCACCGCCGTGGTGGCCTTCGTGGGCGACGGCATCAACGACGCGCCAGTGCTCGCCCTCAGCGACGTGGGCATCGCCATGGGCGGCCTAGGCAGCGATGCGGCCATCGAGACCGCCGACGTGGTGATCCAAAACGATCAGCCTTCACGCATCGCCGAGGCCATACGCATCGGCAAGGCCACCAAGCGCGTGGTCACGCAGAATATCGTGCTCGCCTTCGGGGTGAAGGCCATCGTGCTCGTTCTTGGAGCGGGTGGCCTGGCTACACTATGGGAAGCGGTCTTCGCCGATGTGGGCGTGGCCCTGTTGGCGATCGTGAACGCGGCGCGGATGCGGTGATGAACAAGGACGATCGTACCGCGGTGGGAGCTAGGAATGCGACCCATCGGATAGGTGCACTTGCGTACTTCGATCACACGCCTTGTTCTAGCTTGCCTTCCAACCTTGAGCGCTTTTGTGCGCTTTAGGGCGCCGCAGCATCCCTACGTTTGTGATTGCTTTGTTCAGCCCAGCCACTCACCGAGCACAACGTAAAGCTGCCATTGGCTTAGTGTTGCTATTTGCCTGGAGTGCGCTAGTTCCGGCTCTTTATCGTATGGACTGCACCACCAGTGGTCGAATGATCACCTCGTGGTTCGAGCCAGTGAACTGTTATGCGCCGGATGTGAATGGAACGGGCGAACATGTACGCACCAACTGCTGCATCTTCTACAAGGCCGATGCGGTGGATAGCCCCAATACGTTGGTGGTACGGACAAGTATTCCCGCCCCTGTTGATGAGTTCGTGTTCTGCGCGAGTTGCTGCGGGGCATCGATGCCGGTGCTGCACCCTTTCTGGGTGCATCGAGACCATGGGCCACCGCTGGTGCAAGGCCAACGGCTGGCAGCGCTAGGGGTGTTGCGGGTGTAGGAGCTTAATGTGCTCGGTGCGCACGGATCGTTGCGCGCTTTGTCCGTTCATCCTACAACCACTATATCCGTATGGTTCTCAGATCAGCTCACTCGGCCCTGCTTCTGTTCCCGCGCTTGTTCGCTGTCTACGTTTGTCTGGCATTCGTGCTGTTCAGTAGCGCACAACCGCCACTACCCGTACCTCCGGTACTCACCGGAACCGACATCCAGCTCACGCTGCAAGAGGGCACCTGGGAGTTCCATCCCGGCGAAGTTGTGCCCACATACGGGTACAACGGCGATCTTCTCGGTCCAACGATCATGTTGGACCAAGGGCAGGCCGTGACGTTGAACGTGACCAACACCTTGCCAGACCTCACCACCACGCACTGGCATGGGCTGCATGTGAGCGCAGAGAATGATGGTGGCCCGCACTCGTTGATCTATCCGAACACCACATGGAGCCCCAGCTTCACAGTGCTCGACCGCGCCAGCACCTTCTGGTACCATCCGCACGGCCATGGTCTTACCGATTACCAAGTGACCATGGGCGCTGCGGGCATGATCATCGTGCGGGATGCCCTGGAGGCCGCCATGGAACTGCCACGTACCTATGGCGTGGATGACATCCCCTTGATCCTTCAAACCAAGGCCATCGTGGGCGGCATGCTTTCGGTACATACTGGCTTGGACAGCGTAATAGTGGTGAACGGAGTACGGCAACCCCTTGCTGAAGTGCCCGCCCAAGTGGTGCGCTTGCGCTGCTTGAACGGATCGAGCGAACGCACGTTCCTGATCGGCTTCGAGAACAACATGCCATTCCAGGTGATCGGCACCGATGGCGGTCTGCTGGCCGCCCCTGTGCCCAAGACCCGCTTGCGCCTGATGCCGGGCGAGCGCGTGGAACTGCTCGTAGACCTGGGCGGTTTGCAGGGCAACAGCTTCGACATGATGGCCTACAACAGTGAACTGCCCAACGGCGTCATCGGCGCGGCCGAGGTGGGCAATGGTATGGCCACGCTGGATGGCTATAACGACAACGCATTGAACGGCGCAGACTTCGCATTGCTCAGCTTCAGCGTTGGAGCACCCACGGCCGACCCGATCACCACGATTCCTTCCGCACTGGCGCCCGTGGTGCCCTACAACGAAGCCGATGTGGATGTGACGCGCTCGTTCATCTTCGAGCCGGAGGGAATGATGCCGATGGAGATGATCGAAGGGCCCTTCCTCATCGATGGAGCGCTCTTCGACATGGAGGTGGACAACGAAGTAGTGCAACTAGGCGCCACCGAGATCTGGGAGTTCACCAACAACACCATGGTGGGCCACCCCATCCACATCCACGATATCCAGTTCAACATCCTGGACCGCAACGGCGGGCCACCGGAAGATTGGGAGACCGGCTGGAAGGATGTGGTCTTCGTGCCCTCCATGGGCAGTGCGCGCGTGATCACACGCTTCGATGACTTCGCCGATCCAGAGATGCCTTACATGTACCACTGCCACTTGCTGATGCACGAGGATGAGGGCATGATGGGCCAGTTCCTGGTGATCGACGCCAATGCGATCGGCGAGACTGGCGCGGAGCTGGACAAATTGCAAGTATGGCCGCAGCCTTTCAGCAACGGAAGCTTGAACCTGCGTGCTGCCCGCTTGAACGGGAAGCTCGATGTGTTGCTGCGCGATGCTTCCGGCCGCATCGTACACGCAGGCTCCACGTCCTTCATGGACGGCATGGCTCGCATACTTCCACCGTCCTTGGCAGCGGGCCTCTACGCTGTGCAGGTCCCAACACGCGATGGCCAGCAGTACTCGGCCACCTTCATCGTTCAACCTTGACACGACGGAACAACCAACTCAACCCAAAACAACATGTACATGAAAAAGCTCTTCTCCGTCCTGACCGCCTCGGCTTTCGCTCTTTCGGGCATTGCCCAGACCACTGCCCTTGATTTCACCGCGAACGATTGCGATGGCATGTCCCATAACCTCTTCACCGAGTTGGAAGCGGGCGATGTGGTGATCATCGAACTGGTGATGATGGGCTGCCAGCCCTGTGTGACTTCGGCCAACAGCCTGCTGACCAATGTCCTCCCTAACGTGAGCGACCCCAGTCGCGTGAAGCTCTACAGCATAGGTTTCACGAACGCCATCACCTGCACGCAGATGAACAACTGGAAGAGCACCAACAGCTTTTCGCACACGGTGTTCGCAGGCATAAGCGCACAGACCACGCACTATGGCGGCATGGGCATGCCCACGATCGCCGTTGTTGGTGGTGCGGACCACACCGTGTTCTACAGCGAAGTTGGACATAGCAATAGCGACGATCCGGTCATCATCGCTGCGGTCAACGCGGCACTGAATGCCGGCGTCGGCGTGAACGAGCAGGCCGCCACCATGGTCGGCATAAGCCCGAACCCGGCCAGGGACCTGATCACGATCGCCGGTGGTGCGTGGACGAATGCTACCGTGCTGGACGCGAGCGGTAAGGAGGTGCTTGCCGGTGCGCTGGTCAACCAGAAACTGGACATTGGAATGCTCCCCGATGGAGCCTACGTGATCCGGCTATCGAACGGCAAGGGGGAGTCGGGTACCGCTCGTTTTGAGAAGCAGTAATGGATATGTATGCCTTCGAGCCGCGCAAGCTGGCCGGGGTTGGTGAAAGGGGGAGGCAACCTGCCGGGTGCCTCCCCTGATCACCGCATCAGATCGCTTCCCCATTCATAGCCATGCTGAGCAAGAAGATCTACATACGGAACATGGTCTGCGACCGCTGCACAACGGCGGTGAGCAACCTATTGATCGGTTCAGGCCTCCAATATGTGTCGATCATGCTTGGTCAAGTGATCCTTGACCGTCCACTGAAAACTCGCGAGCGAGCAGAGCTGGAGAAGGGTTTGAAACGCCTGGGTTTCGAATTGATCGAAAGCAAACAAGCCCGGACGGTGGAGCAGATCAAAGGCGTCCTCCGTGAACATGTGCGTTCCAGCGCACTGACACGCGCGAATGTTAAGCTTAGCGAGTGGCTGGCTAGCGCCATGAATGCGGAGTATTCAGGGCTGAGCAAGCTATTCTCCGAAGTGGAAGGGACCACCCTCGAACGATATCACAACCTCCTGCGCATTGAACGGGCGAAGGAACTCTTGGTGTATGATGAGTTGAGCGTTGCGCAAATAGCCGATGAGCTCGGTTACAGTAGCGTGCAACACCTCAGCAACCAGTTCGCCCAATTCGTGGGACACAGCCCTACCCACTTCAAGCGAATTGGTGCAGAACGCCGCAATGCGTTGGACAAAGTGCGCTAGCGAACGATGCCTGATGTAACACTTATCCATCATCCTGTAACTACCTCGGCGAGGGGTGCCCAGAACTTTGTCATCGTAAACCGGACATAGCCATGAACACCCTGAACATCACTCTGCCACTCCTTAATGTGAACAGCGCCCATTGCGCACTTCGCATACAACAAGCCCTGCAAGCAACGGCTGGCGTTACTGACGCACAAGTTGACCTCGGTACCCAACGCGCTACCATCTCCAGCGAAACACCCGCAAAAGCTGTACGCGAAGCTGTTGCCGCCGTCAGACTGGCTGGATACGATGTGTCCACCGAACGACTGCACTTCAACACTACTGGCATCACCTGCGCTGGTTGTGCCAAGAGCGCGGGCATCATCCTTGACCGCATACCTGGGGTATTGGGTGCCGTTATCGACCAGCCCAACGGAACCGCCGAGGTGGAAGTGGTAAGGGAGATGGTGTCCTTGGATGCCATGCTCGCCGCACTGAAGCCCGCAGGCTACGGGCTTATCCCGCATGCCGCCTGAGCCATGGCGAGCGAAAGCACTACGCTCCTGTTACCCGTGGACAACATGGACAGCGAGCATTGCGCCCTGATCGTGGACAAGGCCGTTGCTACGGTACCCGAAGTAACGGAGCACCATGTGGAACTGAACAACCGGCGCGCGGTGCTTACCAGCGAACGACCTGTGGAAGCCTTGCAACATGCGGTGGAAGCCATACGCGACAATGGCTATGATGTGCCGACGCTCAAACGCACATTCCCGGTGACCGGCATGACCTGCGCGAGCTGTGTGGCCAGCGTGGAGAGCATGCTGCTGGCCCAGCCCGGTGTGCTGAAGGCCGCCGTGAACCTCGCCACCAGCAGCGTGCAGGTGGAATACGTGCCCGGCGTGGTGGACGAGAAACGCATGCGCAACGCCATTCAAAGCATCGGATACGACCTGCTTACCGGTGCGGAGCAGGATGCACAAGCTGATCTGGAACAGGTGCAAGGCGTCCAGCGGGTCGCATTGAAGAAGCGATTGTGGGCTTCCGTCGCACTCAGCGTGCCCTTGGTGGTCATCGGCATGTTCCTCATGCACGAACCCTGGGCCAACTTCGCCATGTGGGCCTTGAGTACGCCAGTGGTGCTCGTGTTCGGCAGGCAGTTCTTCATCAACGCCTGGAAGCAGGCGAAGCACCGCAGTGCGAATATGGACACACTGGTGGCCCTGAGCACCGGTGTAGCCTATGTGTTCAGCGTGTTCAACACGGCCTACCCTTCGTTCTGGACCGGTCGCGGACTGCAACCCCATGTGTACTTCGAGGCCGCAGCAGTGGTCATCACGTTCATCCTTCTCGGAAAGTTCTTGGAGGAACGGGCCAAGGCCGGAACCAGCAGCGCCATCAAAAAGCTCATGGGCCTGCGGCCCAACACCGTGCTTCGCGAACAGAAGAACGGTGCCACCATGGAGGTGCCTATCGCCGATGTGAACGTGGACGACATCCTGGTGGTGCGCCCCGGCGAGAGCATCGCTGTGGACGGTGAGGTGGTAAGCGGCGAGAGCTATGTGGATGAGAGTATGATCAGTGGCGAACCGATAGCCGTCGAGAAGACCACAGGCGCGAAGCTTCTGGCAGGCACCATCAATCAAAAGGGCAGCTTGCGTATGCGTGCCGAAAAAGTAGGTGCCGCCACGCTGTTGGGGCAGATCGTGCGCACGGTGCAAGATGCGCAGGGGAGCAAGGCGCCCGTGCAGAAGTTAGTGGACCGCATCGCTTCTGTGTTCGTGCCCATGGTCATCGGCATCGCCCTCCTCAGCGCCAGCGTGTGGTGGATTTTCGGTGCGGAACATGCCTTCACGCAGGGCTTGCTCGCCTTGGTAACGGTACTGGTGGTCGCCTGCCCATGCGCATTGGGTCTGGCCACGCCCACGGCCATCATGGCGGGCATGGGGAAAGGTGCGGAGAACGGCATCCTCATCAAGGACGCTGACAGCCTGGAGCGCGCCAAGCGCATCACCGCTATCGTACTGGACAAGACCGGCACCATTACCGAAGGAAAGCCCGAGGTGGTCGATGCCATCGGCTTGGACGATACCTCGGTCGAGAGCGCGTTGCTGGCCATCGAGTCACGGTCGGAGCACCCCTTGGCGGAAGCCGTGGTGCGTTACCTCCATGCGCACAGAACGCTGCAACCCTCTTTCGTTGAGGGCTTCGAGAGCCTGACAGGCAAGGGCGTGCATGCGAAAGTTGATGGTACTGTGTGGAGTGTTGGCAACAGGCGTCTGCTCGAAGAGAAAGGCATCCGTGTGGACGGCACCTACGTGGAAAAGGAACGGACTTGGCAGGAAGCCGCACGCACCGTGGTATGGGTGGCCGATGAGCAACGTGTGAGGGCTGCGGTGGCCATTGCCGACCGCATCAAGCCCAGCTCGGTGCAGGCCATCGCGCGGCTGAAGAGCACGGGCATCAAAGTCTTCATGCAAACGGGTGACTCGCGACGCACCGCACAAGCTGTCGCCAAAGCCGTGGGCATAGATGACTTCCGTAGTGAAGTGCTGCCCAAGGACAAAGCCGCATTCGTTACCGGGTTGCAGCAACAAGGGCATGTGGTGGCCATGGTAGGCGATGGTATCAACGACAGCGAGGCATTGGCCAAGGCCGACGTGAGCATCGCCATGGGTCAGGGTAGCGATATCGCTATGGACGTGGCCCGCATGACGCTCATCAGCTCAGACCTCAACGCCATTCCGCGTGCCATCACCCTCTCCCGCAAGACCGTTGCCTTCATCCGCCAGAATCTCTTCTGGGCCTTCATCTACAACGTGCTCGGTATCCCCATCGCGGCCGGTGTGCTCTACCCCATCAACGGTTTCGTTCTGGACCCCATGATCGCCGGTGCGGCCATGGCGCTCAGCAGCGTAAGCGTGGTAAGCAACAGCCTGCGTTTGAAATGGACCCGCCTCGACGCCAGACCTTGACATCACGAACATGAAACCCTCGAACAGCATACCTGCACTGGTTCTGACGCTTCTTTTGGCGAGTTGCTCCACCATCCCCAACGCCGCCACTACCGAGGTATTGGTGAACGGCAATTGCAGCATGTGCGAAGAGACCATCGAGGAAGCGGGCCTGAAGGAGAATGTCTCCGAAGTGGATTGGGACCGCACCACGCGCAAGGCCACCATCACCTTCGACAGCACGGAGACCAGCGCTGGTGTGGTGCTGCAGCGCATCGCACAGGCTGGATACGACAATGAGCGGTTCATCGCCACCGACGAAGCCTACGCGGCTCGGCCGATGTGCTGCCAATACGAACGAACAGGAAAGACCATCGCGCCGCCAACGAAGGAAGAAGCCCAGCGCCGCCATTGAGCGCTCGCGCAACAAACACTTGAACAGATGATCACCAAGAACCTATTTGCCATCATGAGTACCGTGCTCCTTCTTTCGAGCTGCAGCGCACAAATGAAGAACGCCCAGACCACGACCCTGCGCGTGGACGGCGATTGCCCCATGTGCGAGAAGACCATCGAGAAGGTGGCCTACGTGAAGGGCGAGGCCGAAGCCGATTGGGACGTGGAGGCGAAGACCGCGCGCATCACCATCGACGCCAAGCGCACCACCGTGGATGCTGTGCTGAAGCGCATCGCGCAAGCTGGATACGACAGTGAGAAGTTCTTGGCGCCCGATGCTGCCTACGCCGCGCTGCCCGGCTGTTGCCAGTACGAGCGCAGCTTCAAGAAGGCACCGCTGGCCACCGCTTCCATGGGCCACGACGGTCATGCACAAGAAGGCACCGCCACGCCAGACTCCCTTGCCGCACAGAAGCCGATGAACCCCAAGTCCGACCAGTTCAACGCGCTCTTCACGGCCTACTTCGCGTTGAAGGATGCGCTGGTAGCATCGGATGCGAAAACCGCTGCAGTGCAAGCCGCCGCGTTGTCCAGTGCGGTGAAGGCCGTGCAGATGGAGCGCATGGGTCCCGAGTTGCATGGCGTGTGGATGCAGGTGATGGAGCCGATGGCGAGCACCAGTGCGGGCATTGCATCGAAGACGGACATCCACGCGCAGCGCAAGGCCTTCGCCGAACTCTCACCGCACATGCTGACGCTGGTGAAGGTCGCGCCGCGCCCGGATCCGGTCTACTACGATCACTGCCCCATGTACGAGGGAGGCGCCAACTGGCTGAGCATGGAGAAGCCGATCAAGAACCCGTTCTATGGGAGCATGATGATGACGTGCGGGACCGTGAAGCAGACTATCCCGTGAATAGACAGACCGCTTTCATACTTGCATACTTCTTCGCGTATTCGCCATTGTTCGCACAATATGGCGGTGGTCCCACCGACCCGTCGGGCACCAGCGCCATTGGTGGCACCTTCACCCCGCAGGTCACGCGCTACGACCTGGTGATCACTGACACCATCGTGAGCCCCAACGGCAAGCCGCGCAGGGCCTTCGCGGTGAACGGGCACATGCCGATGCCCACGCTCACCTTCACCGAGGGCGACACGGCCATGATCGTGGTACGCAACGCGATGGAGAAGGAGGAAACATCGCTGCACTGGCATGGCATCATCCTGCCCTGGCACTTGGACGGTGTGCCCTACCTCACCACCGCGCCCATCAAGGCCGGTGAAACCCAGGTGTACAAGTTCCCGGTGATGCAGAGCGGCACATACTGGTACCACTCGCACACGCGCTTGCAGGAGCAGAACGGCATGCACGGCGCGCTCATCATCCACAAGCGGGAAGAGCCCGCGATGCCGGAACAAGTGCTCATCCTCAGCGAATGGACCGACATGAAGCCCGATGAAGTGCATCGCCGCTTGCACAACGCCAACGATTGGAGCGCCATCAAGAAGCACGGCGTGCGGCCGGGCACGGTTCAGAGCTACAGCGATGCCATCAAGCATGGTGCGCTGGGCGTGAAGCTGAAGAACGAGTGGAAGCGCATTAACGCCATGGACGTGAGCGATGTGTACTACGATGTGCTCTTCAGCAACGGCAAGGCCGAGGACCATGCGCCACAACTCATAGGCGGCGACCGCGTGCGTGTGAGGCTGATCAACGGTGGCGCCAGCAGCTACTTCTGGATCACCTATGCGGGCGGCAAGATGACCGTGGTGGCCAGCGACGGCATCGATGTGGAACCCGTGGAAGTTGACCGCTTTATCATGGGCGTGGCCGAGACCTACGATGTGATCGTGACGATCCCCGCCGACAGCACCGCCTACGAACTGCTCGCCACCAGCGAGGACCGCGTGCGCAGCACCTCGCTCTGGCTGGGCAGCGGCATCAAGCAACTAGCCGCGCCCTTGGCACCGCTCAAGTACTTCGAGGGCATGCGTATGATGAACGGCATGATGAAAATGAACGGCGACCTGGACGACATGGGCATGAACATGAGCCTCCAGCAGATGGACATGAACGTGGTGATGTACCCGGAGATCACCGGTGCTCCTGAGAAAAGAGCGAAAGAGGGAAAAAGTGAAATGGATGCGAGTGCGGGCGATGTGGACATGAGCGGCATGTACAACAGCAACGCGCTATCGGAGATCACCACGCTCAACTACGCCATGCTGCGGGCCACCACCAGCACTGCGCTGCCACCGGGACCGGTGAAGGAATTGCGCTTCGAGCTCACCGGCAACATGAACCGCTACTTGTGGACGCTGGACAACAAGACGGTGAGCGAGACCGACCGCATCCTGATCCGCAAGGGCGAGAACCTGCGCATCATTCTGCACAACAACAGCATGATGCGCCACCCCATGCACTTGCACGGCCACTTCTTCCGGGTGGTGAATGGACAAGGCGACCGATCCCCGCTGAAGAACGTGCTCGACATCATGCCGATGGAGACCGACACCATCGAGTTCGCCGCCACGGAAACAGGAGACTGGTTCTTCCACTGTCACATCCTCTACCACATGATGAGCGGCATGGGCCGCGTGTTCAGCTACGAAGGCAGCGCGCCCAACCCCGTGCTGCCCGATGCGAAGAAGGCCGCGAAGCGCTTTACCCTCGAGGACAAGGAGTGGCACTTCATGTTCCAGAACGACTTCGCCACCAACGGCAACGACGGCGAGGCGATGCTGCAGAACAAGCGCTGGAACCTGCAGAGCGAATGGCGCCTGGGCTACACGCGCGCACACGGGCAGGAAGTGGAAACGCACTTCGGCCGCTACCTCGGCAAGATGCAATGGTGGTTCGTGAACGCGGGCTTGGACTGGCGCCAGCGCGACGCCGGTGCGCACGCCGACCGGAGCGCTTCACCGGAAACCAACCTCTTCCAGCAGACCAACACCAAGGACAACCGCACGGTGGCGCACATCGGTTTCCAATTCACGCTGCCCATGCTCCTGGTGCTAGATGCCCGCGTAGATACGGACGGCCGCTTGCGTGCGCAACTCATACGCGAGGACATCCCGTTAACGCCCCGCATGCGCATGGACCTGATGTACAACACGGATCTGGAATACATGGGTGGCCTGCGATACATTCTGGATAAGACGTGGGCGGTGAGGGCACACTACGATAGTGACATGGGCTTCGGGGTGGGTCTGTCCGTCTCCTACTGATGTAGTGCGATTCGGTTGCTTTTGAGCATTTGGGACTACATGGGGTACTAATACCGCATTGCACCAGGTGTGCACCACCCCAGTGAGGTGCTTGGCGGCGTGTTTCTTGGTATAGCTGTGGCACTCCTCGTTCACAACGCATAACGCAGCTGGTACCTGAATTGCTATTCGAAAGCACCCTGGTCGATGGACCGTAAGCACTGAACTTTGGCCTGTTCCACATGGACATCTCCATCCTCATTGTTCCTGCCGCTGCTCTGGCCGCATCCCTTCTCACATTGATCAGTGGCTTCGGTTTGGGCACTCTGCTGCTTCCAGTGTTCGCCGTGTTCTTTCCGCTGGAGATGGCAATCCTGCTAACCGCCGTCGTGCATCTGCTCAACAATCTCTTCAAGCTCGGGCTGCTGTGGAGGTATATCCATTGGAGCACCGTGCTGCGTTTTGGGGTGCCCGGGATTCTCGGCGCCTATATAGGTGCGCGGCTAATGCTCACCTTGGGCGAGCGTGCGCCCATCTTCCAGGGCGTCCTTCATCCCTTGGATCCGCTGGACCTGGTGATCGCCGGACTGATGTTGCTATTCGGGCTTATCGAACTCTCGAAGAAGCTCAACTCCTTGTCGCTCCCGGCGGAATGGATGCTGCCCGGCGGTCTCATCAGCGGATTCTTCGGTGGGCTGAGCGGGCATCAAGGTGCTTTACGCAGCCTGTTCTTGCTGCGCGGTGGGCTGGGTAGAGAAGCCTTCATCGCTACGGGTGTCGCCATCGCCTGCATGGTGGATCTAACGCGCTTGCCAGCGTACATCACCAAGGGCATGCTGTCCCGGCTTGGGGACCAGTGGCCACTGCTGTTGGCCTGTACGCTGGCCTCATTCTTTGGCGTCTGGTGGGGCAGCAAGCTCATCCGGAAGGTGACCATGCGTGGTGTACAAGTCGTCGTTGGCCTGCTGATGCTCTCGATCGCAGCCATGCTCGCGGGCGGTCTGATTTGAGCCCATGACATGCCTCGTAAGGGACAGGATCCCTAGCCATGGCACCATGCTGAGCACAGTTCTCGATAACCCTGCACCCCAGACAGCGTATTTTCGCGAACCAACGGCAAGGTTCTTGCCATGTAAGATGTCCAACACACTTAAGTAACGATCTATGAAACCTTCCTTGCTCGCCAGTGCCGCCTTGATCGGTCTGCTTTCGTTCTCAACCATAACCGTCCAAGCAGTAACGCTACAAGGTGTTGGAACACATGATCCGGCCACGACCGCTGATGACAGCAAAGCCGCTGCTACCCGAGTGATGACCGTACTGATCAACGATGGCTTGATAGCCGGGGAGGACGCCGCCAAGTTACGTGATGAACTCACCGCCATTTTCACCAAGACCCCGTTGGTCGCTACGGGTGACGAGAAGAAGGACGCCGCCACCAAAGCCAAGGTGAAGGATCAAGTACAAGCTGCCGTTCTCCGCCAAGTGGGCAAAGAGAAGAGTGCCCGCGTGGCCGAACTCCTTGCCAAGCCCGAAAGTTGGGACGCCAAAGCCTGCGCGAAAGGCAAGGCTTGCTGCGCAGGCCACAAATAGGCGGCACCCGTTATTCTCATCAACCCCAAGCGCATTCCCATGAAGTGCCCTAAGTTCCTGTTGTTCGCTCTCGGCCTGGTCTTCGCTGTGAACTCCTTCGCGCAGGACGGAGCTGCTCCTGCCAAAGCCGGTGTCGAAACCGTGAAGATCCAGAGCAGTGCCATCTGCGACATGTGCGAGAAGACCATCGAAACGGAGCTGGTCTACGAGAAAGGCGTGAAGAAGGTGGATGTGGATCTGACTACCGCCACAGTGAATGTGCAGTACGACCCCAAGAAGACCGACGCCGACAAACTCCGCGCAGCATTGGTGAAGCTGGGTTACTCAGCAGATGGCACGGCCGGGAATGCGGAGGCTTTCGCCAAGCTGCCCTTGTGCTGCCAGAAGGAAGGCTGTGGTAAGATGCCGGAGAAGCCGTGATGATCGGGTGACTGCACGCGACCGCACCATTCACCATCATGGAACAGAACGCATTCGACCCGAAAGCACACTGGGAAACCATCTACACCAAGAAGGGGCCGCAGGATGTGAGTTGGTTCCAGGCCATGCCCAAGGTGTCGTTGGACCTCTTCGCCGAGTACCGTGTGCCGCAGAACGCGCGTATCATCGATGTGGGTGGTGGAGATAGCTTGCTCGTGGATCATTTGCTCGACAACGGGTTCCGTAATGTGACCGTGCTCGACATCAGCGGTGCGGCGCTGGGCAAAGCCAAGGAGCGCCTGGGTGAACGTGCTGGCCTGGTGCAGTGGATCGAGAGCAACGCCACTTCGTTCGATGCGCCTGCACCGTTCGATGTGTGGCACGATCGCGCGGTGTTCCACTTCCTCACTTCGGAGGCCGACGTGGATCGCTACATCGATCGCCTCGTCAAGTTGCTTAAGCCCGGTGGACTGCTCATCCTGGCCACCTTCAGCGAGAACGGGCCGGAGAAGTGTAGCGGCATACCCGTGCATCGCTACAGTGAGGCGGAAATGGTGGCGCGTCTGCAGAAGGTGTGCGACCGCATCAAGTGCTTCACGGTGGACCATGTCACGCCGTTCGATACCGTTCAGAACTTCCTGTTCTGTGCGTTCCGTAAGGCCGCGTTCTGAGCATCGCATGAAGTTCCATTGGTCCATGCCCGAACGTGTGCGGCCTTTCTATTTGGCCGAATTGCATGCAAGTGAACAGGCGCATGCTCACGGCGATCTGCGAACGGAGTGGCACCACCTAGAACGGGCGCACATCCTCGGTCAGCGTTGGCCAAGGGAGCATAATGCCGTTCACTGGCGCATGCTCATGTTCGGATTCCGCATCAAGAACGGACGCGAGATCGCCGGGCAACTGCCGCGACTGGTCTTCGGCGGTGTGAAGAGCTTCGTGGGTACGGTGCCGATCGGCAATACTGGCGGGGCGGATGTGCCCGCGCTGCAGCCGATGCCTGTGCCGGACGATCTGGCACGCATGCTGGAGGGTGCTCAGAAATAGCTGGATACGCCGAACTGGAAGCCGCCGGTGATGCTGGGTGGATTGCCCAATAGATCCGTCTGGCGAAGGTGCCGGTAGTTGAGCCGGATCACCGTTTCGGGCGCGGGCCGGAAGCTGATGGCCGGCACAACGGCCCGGACTTCATCGCCGATGCGACCACCGGTCTCACGGAAGCGGCCGTCGTTCCAATCAACGTACTCCAGTCGGCACGCTACGTTGAGCACTGCGCCATCGAAACCGAGGATGCGTCCTCTTAGCATTGGTTGCACGATGTCCAGGTAGCCTCCCTGCTGACGCGACCCATACTGCTGCGTGTACGTTTCGGGCACATCCACCAGCACCCAGGCCCATTCGCCGGTGAAGCGCGTGCCCCACGGCTTGATGGTGCTGTTCGCATCAATGGCAAGCACATCCACGCGGCGACGCTCGTCCAAGGCGAGGCCATCCTCCTCGAACTTGTTGTACACGCCGTTCATGGTGCTAAGGCCAATCTCGCCGAAGCGTTGGTGCCGCACGGCCACTTTGCCGGTGAACAACGGTACGCCATTGAAGCTCTCGGAAAAGCGCTCGGGGTTTTCCTTCGCCGCAGGAAGGAAGGTGCGGTTCTCGTCGTTGCTGATGATGCTGGCGTCGAAGCCGTTGGTGAGATAGACTTCGTAGCCCAAGGTCCATGCGCCGCTACCATGCTTGCCGACCGCACCGAAGCCGACGTTGCTCCACGTAGCTGGTAGCATGCGTTGTGCGGACATCGGGCGGTCGTTGAATTCCCACTTGGGTCCGTCGTGGTTCTGGTTGAAGGCGCCGATCGGGTTCATGACAACGCCACCACGTAGCGAGAACAACGGGTCCAGTTCCAGATCGAGCGCTGCGAACTCGATCGCGATCTCACGCCCTCCCTCCTCCAATTCGATCTCGCTGAGGAAGCGCAGTCGCGGCTTGATCGTAGAGGCCACGAACAGCGTCATGCGTTGGAACGCAAAGGCAGTTCCATCGCTCACACCATCGGTTCCTAAGTGTTCCACCTTCGCTTCCACATATCCGCCCAAGCTCACTGGCGCCTTATCGAACGTGAGGAAGGGTCGGTTGTAGATGGCATCCATGTTCAGTTGGCCGCGGCTCGTGCTGTCGGGCCCCGCGCTCTTAAACAACGACGAGTCGATCTGGGCCACCGAAGTGGATGCACATGTGATACAGATGACAAGCGCTTCGGCCCTCATGCTCCCAATGAAATGCGGACGAGTCCGTCCAGTTCTACAGTCGGGAATTTCCGCAGGGGTATGCTCGCCGGTCCTTCGATGACCGCTCCTCCGCTTTCGAAAACGCTCCCGTGTGCAGGGCACTCCAACCGTTCACCTACCACTTGAAGATCGGCCCCGCGATGGGTGCATCGCATCAGAACTGAATGGTAGTACCCTTCAGGTGCATGGAACACTGCGATGGGATGTTTGAGTTGGTCTTGCGTCACGATCAAGTAGGGCCGTGCTTTTCCATTTTTATCGAGGAAAGCAGAGAACGGAAGTACCAAGTCGTCACCTTCGATCGTAGCGGTCACGTAGCGAGTCGAAGTGCAGGAGGCGAGAAGAGCAGGCATGGCCGTTGCAGAAAGGCAGGCGAGACAAGCGTTTTGTATGAAGTTGCGCCGGTCCATCTCAAAGGCTCATTAGGAAAGCGATCAGCTTCATGCGTTCATCTGAGGAAAGCGCGATGAAGGCATTACGCGCTGCATGCCCTTCACCACCGTGCAGGTCGATGGCTTCTTCGATGCTGTGCGCACGACCATCGTGCATCAGGAAGTAGGAACCGCCCTGGCTGGCCGGAAAAAGGCCAAGGCCCCACAAGGCTGGCGTACGCCATTCGGCGGTGTAAGCCGAGCCCTCGGTGTAGCCGTCGTCGAGACCAGGCCCCATATCGTGCAGGAGCAGGTCGGTGAAGGGTTTGAAGGTCTTGTGGGCCAGCGCGTCGATCGGACTTTCACCGGTGGTCAACTCTGGGCGGTGGCATTTCGCGCAGCCAACCGAGGTGAATATCCCTTCGCCTGCGACAACCTCTGCATCGCCTTGCTCCCGCTGGATCGGCGCTTTCAGTGTGCGCAAGTAGAAGACCACATCATGCAAAGTGGTGCTCAGCACCTCAGGATCTTGCTCATCGCCGCTGTAAGGATCCACCGGCTCGAACGCGCTGACCACGCCGATATCCTGGTTGTAGGCTTGCGATGTCTGCTGCAGCAGATCGTACGCACCGGCCTTGCGTCCGAACCGGCCGATGTACAGACCTCCTTGCTCGATCGCACCCGGCCGCGCTGCACTGTACGGCTTGCGCACCACCCAGTTCGGTCGGCCGCTGATGCCATCACCATTCGCATCGTTCTCATCAGCGAAAGCGAGCAGGTCGGCATCGCTTACGGCATCCAGAAAACCGAGCCCCGTGTTCAAAGGCGGAAGGAAGCGCGCCGAGGTTGCGCCTTCAGGGATCGACTCCGGCTGGACACCCGGAATCGCACGGTCCTGCAACTGCGGACCGCCCTGCGCAAGGAATTGGTTCCCCGTCGCATCGTACTGCCCGAAACGCGTGAGCGTAGTGAAGGGATGCCCTGGACCATCGCCCGCATGACAGGATCCACAACTCGTTGCCACGAAAACAGGACCCAGTCCATTCCCCGCATGGAACACCTCATCGTTGAAAGCCACATCCCCACGGAGGAAGCGCGCGTTCTCCTCCCCGCTCAATCCTTCCACTGGCCCATCGAGCAGTGCGTCGTTGGCAGGTGCAGCGGGCTCCAACTTGGAGCAGGCTGCCAGCAGGACGGTGATCAAGAGGAAGACTGCGCGCATGGGAGGGCGAAAGTAGAACATTGTTTAGACACGCCTAATCTATTATCTACATTCGCCGCATCATCCGATGCTCACCCGCAGCGAAGAAGACCACATCAAGGCCGTGTATGCCCTGCTCCAGGCTGAGGAGAGCGCCTTCACGAAGGAGATCGCCGCGCGCATGCACACCAAGGCCAGCAGCGTCACGGACATGCTGAAGAAGCTGGCGAAGAAGAAGCTGCTGAAGCACGAGCCCTACTACGGTGTGAAACTCACCGCGAAGGGCGAAGCCCTGGCCCTGCAGCTCGTACGGCGGCACCGACTCTGGGAGACCTTCCTCGTGGAGCGCCTAGGCTTCGGCTGGGACGAGGTGCACGAGGTGGCTGAGCACATGGAGCATGTGGCCAGCGAAAAACTCGTGGACAAGCTCGATGCCTACCTCGGCCGCCCGCACTTCGATCCGCATGGCGACCCGATCCCCGACAAGTACGGTCGCATCCGCGCGCGGAAAACCAAGCGCCTCGCTGCCTGCAAGCCAGGCGAGACCGTGCGCATCGCAGCGGTGAGCGATACCACCGACGGGCTCCTGCGGCTCCTGGGGGCCAAAGGGCTGCGCATCGGTGCTACGCTCAGTGTGCAGGAAGTGCATGCCTTCGATGGCAGTATGGATGTGAAGCCTACAGGCGGAGTAGCATTCAGCCTGAGCAAGGATGTGAGCTACCACCTGCAAGTAGAGCACGCTTGAACACCATCATCAACTGGTTAGCCTCCATCGACCTTGGCGAGGAACTCATCATCTCAAAACTGTTCCTTGCCACAGTGCTAGGCGCGCTCTTCGGCTACGACCGCGATGCGGGCCCACGCACCTATGCCAGCGCATGCGTAGGTGTGGCGCTCTTCACGAGCACAGCCGGGCGCTTGGAGGATGCGGCCACCATCTGGTCTACCGCCGCCGTCGGCGTGGCCGTGGACCCCAACATGTTCGTCATCGCCACGGCCAGTACGCTGCTGGTGTACTATCTCATCCGTCTGCACACCGCACATGGTATGTGCGCTGAAAACAGCAGATTCGACAGAACACTAATTACTCTGACTGAATCTCCAACACCCCAGGGCCCAGTGATGCACCGTGTCCTTTCTCTCGGACAATACCCGCGTTCGCTCCTAATTGTTTGCCATACCGACCTGCAAGTTCGGGCATCAATTTGAATGATAGTGTACTTCATCCCTTGTTCAGAGGCGATTCTTCTAGCTTCTTCAAGAACCATCTGTCCAGAGGCTTGATGATTGCTGTATACGTGCGTGCTGACTCCGTTTCGCTTCTGCAAGATTGGCCAGATGTGGAGCCAAAGAATGCTAGACACTCCAGGATAGCGCTGAAAGCGCAATACATGTGTTGCAAGCGATATTCATCGTTCATGCTTTCACCTCATGTTCACTCATCATGCTCTTTCCTAATGAGAAAAGCGCATATAGCGCGGGTACTACTAGCAATGTCAGCATGGTCGCCGTAATCAGGCCGCCGATGACAACGGTGGCAAGGGGTTTCTGCACTTCGGCACCGGCCCCTGTTGCGATTGCCATCGGCACAAAGCCGAGTGAAGCCACCAAAGCCGTCATCAAGACGGGACGAAGACGGGATAAGGCCCCTTCAACGACTGCCCGTCCTTGCTCCATTCCCTCGCGCACCAGCTGGTTGATGCGCGAAACCATGACCAGGCCGTTTAAGACAGCAACACCGGAAAGAGCTATGAAACCTACCGCGGCAGAGATCGAAAACGGCATATCACGAAGCCACAGTGAGATGATGCCTCCGGTTAAAGCCAACGGCACGCCGCTAAAAACCAGCAAGGCCTGTTTGGCGGAGTGAAGTGCTGCGAATAGCAGCAGAAAGATCATAAAGAAGCAAGCTGGCACAACCACGCTCAAGCGCTTCTTGGCCTCTTGCAAGTTCTTGAACTGTCCTCCCCATTCCAGCCAGTAGCCTGCTGGAGTCTTGACCTTTCTCTCCACTGAATCTTGGGCATCTGCAACGAAACTGCCAATGTCACGATCGCGCACGTTCGCCTGAACAACAATCCTACGTTTACCATTCTCGCGACTTATCTGGTTAGGACCGTCCTTGACTACTAAGCGTGCTAGCTCCTTCAGCGGCACATACGTAGGACGGATGTGCTGAGCGTTCGGTGTCTGATCAGAAGTATCGCCATCCTCGGCAGATAAAAGAATAGGCAGGTTCCGCAAGGCCTCCATATTGTGACGTAGATATTCAGGCAGCCGTATCATGATGTCAAAGCGACGATCTCCTTGAAAAATAAGACCACCGCTCCGGCCGCCCACAGCGATAGCGACGACGTCCAGCACATCACTAACATTAAGACCGTAACGGGCGATGGCCGGTTTATCCAGCTCAACCTCTAGCATCGGCAAACCTGATGTCTGTTCCACTTTCACATCAGCGGCTCCTTCGAGGGACTTCAGCGCTAGAGCAATCTCCCTGGCTGTCCTTTCCATGCTTGCGAAGTCATCTCCATAGATTTTAACGGCTACATCGCTGCGTACGCCAGAAATCAACTCATTGAACCGCATCTGGATTGGCTGGGTGAATTCATAGTTATTACCAGGCACCTTCATGACCGCCCTCTCAATACGCGTAACAAGCTCTGACTTGGCCATATCCGGATTAGGCCATTCCTTTCGCGCCTTCAGAATAATGAAAGTGTCTGCCACGTTCGGCGGCATGGGGTCGGCAGCCATCTGAGCCGTGCCAATCTTTGAGAACACGAAGGAAACTTCGGGAACCGTGCTTACAGCCCTTTCGACTGCAAACTGGAGCTGCTGGGACTGTTCCAGCGATGTACTCGGGATGCGCATGGCGTGCATGGCAATGTCCTTCTCATCAAGAGTCGGGATAAACTCTTGTCCCATATTTAGCAGCACGATGAGTGAGACCAAGAAGGCCGCCGTCGCACCGCTTACCAAAGCGCGAGGAGCTCGCAGGCTGAAGCGCAAGACGGGCTCATAGCAACGCTTGGCAATTTCAATAGCCCTGTTCTCCTTCTCCCGTACCTTCCCGCTAACAAACAGAGCAATCATCGCAGGAATAAACGTGAGAGAAAGGATGAACGCAGCAACAAGCGCAAGAATGACGGTCGTCGCCATCGGCTCGAACATCTTACCCTCCACGCCACCAAATGTCAGCAGTGGGATGTAGACCATGATAATGATTACTTGACCAAAGACTGTAGGCTGAATCATCTCACGTGAAGCAATCGATACTTCCTCAAGTCGTTCAGGCCTTGTTAGTTGTCTGCCATGGTGATGCTGACGCTCGGCTAGACGACGCAAACAGTTCTCGGTGATAATCACTGCCCCATCAACAATAAGACCGAAATCCAAAGCTCCGAGGCTCATCAGGTTGCCACTTATTCCTAAATGCTGCATACCAATAGATGTCATTAGCATTGAAATCGGTATGACTAGTGCCGTAATCATGGCGGCACGAATATTACCGAGCAGCAGGAAAAGAATGGCGATGACCAGAATAGCGCCTTCCGCCAAATTCTTTTGTACTGTAGAGATAGTGGCATCGACCAGTTTGGTTCGATTCAAAACAGGCTTGGCGATGATATTGGGCGGCAGGGTCTTGTTGACTTGCTGTAACTTCTTATCGACAGTGTCCGATACAATCCGACTATTTGCCCCAATTAACATCAACGCCGTGCCGACGACAATTTCATTACCATTTTCACTGGCCGATCCGGTGCGCAGTTCTTTACCTGATGCAATGTCCGCCACATCTTTCAGGTAAATGGCAATGCCGTTGCGATGGGCGATCACGATATTGGCTAGTTGCTCCGTATTCTCAATCCGGCCATCGGAACGCACCACATAGGCTTCACCGTTATTCTCGATATAGCCTGCACCGATACTGTGATTATTTTTTTCGATGACATTCAGCACATCGGCAAAGCCCAAACCAAGGGCCAGCAGCTTCTCAGGATCGGGCATGACATGATATTGCTGAACATAGCCGCCGATAGCATCAATCTCGGCAACACCTGTCACATTCTTCATCTGTGGGCGGATAATCCAGTCTGCTACAGTCCGTAAATATCCTGCCAGTTCATAGTCTTTGCGCAGATATTGGCCTTCGGGTGTCAGGTAACTTCTATCTTTTTGCCAGCCAGCTTCACCATCTTTGACAGTCACGCCTTTGCCATCCGGATTTTTGTACTCGACCGTCCACATATAGACTTCGCCAAGACCAGTCGTGATCGGCCCCATCTTTGGATCTGTCCCTTCCGGCAAGGCTTCTTTGGCTTCTGTCAGTCGCTCATTTACTTGCTGACGGGCAAAGTAAATGTCCACATCGTCGCGGAAGATCGCGGTCACTTGTGAGAAGCCGTTACGCGATAGTGAGCGTGTGTTCTCCAGTCCAGGAATGCCCGCCAAGGCTGTTTCAACTGGATAGGTCACTTGCTTTTCAATTTCAGCAGGTGAGAAAGCGGGCGCGACCGTATTGATCTGCACCTGAATATTGGTGATGTCCGGCACGGCATCAATCGGCAGGCCGCGCAGGGAGTAAATCCCGAATGCGGTGATTGCTCCCGTCAGCATAACGACCAGCTCGCGATTACGAAGCGAGAAATTTAAAATACGGGCGATCATGGTCTATCCATCAATGTTCGTGTTCAGCTTCGGATTTGGCGATGTCGGCTTTGACAATAAAGCTGTTTTCCGACACGTATATTTCACCAGCCTGCACGCCGTTCAGGATTTCCGTCCATTCACGGTCACTTTGCCCTACCTCGACTTTGCGCATCTCATAGTCATTACCTTCCTGCACATAGACGACCTGCCCGCCTTCCTGACGCTGGACAGCGGTTGTTCTAACCGCGAGTGGTACTTCGCGCTCACTCAGAACTACATCGCCTCGTACCGTCATTCCGGCACGCCATTTATCCTCATCATTATTCAGCTCGACACGGGCAACGACCGTCTGGCTCGAACTTTCAGTGGTCGGCAGCAAAGTTGTAAGCTGCGCTTCCGCTTCGGTATCGTCCGTGAGACTCCGAATACGTATGGCCTGACCCTGTTTAATCGAATTCAGGTCACGGGAAAAGATAAAGAACTCTGCCCATAGTTTTTTCAGGTCGGCCACGACAAACATCGGCTCATTTTCAGCCGTATCGCCGACATTGGTATTACGACCCAAGATAACTCCGTCCATTGGCGAAGTAACCGGATAGGCTTGCAGACTTTGATTGCTCTCGACAATCGCAAGCGTCTGTTCTTTTTTAACTACGTCACCAATATTGCTTCTTACATCTCGAACAAGGCCGGGAAATCGCGCCCGCACTTGGGCTACGCGGTTCTTATTCAGCGTGATCTTGCCTGTCAGACTGATCGTCTGATGCACCTTGCCTGGCCTGACTATATCCGTGCCGATCTTCATGGCCTGCGCTGACTCAGAATCAATAGTCGTGCGGTCGCCAGCCTCCTCATGTTCATCTGCATGGCCATGATCGTCACTGGCATAGGATGGACTAGTTATTAGGACGGCAAATAACATTAGGATAAAAAGACGGTTCATGGTTTATCTCCTGTCACAATGTCCTGCGCGGTCAGGCGCTCGATTTCTGCTCTTTGAATGTGGTAATCGCGCAAAGCCTGAATATAAGATAGCCTTGTATCCATCAGTGTGCGCTGCGCGTCCAAGACTTCCAGATAAGCGAACTTCCCTGCATTATAACCACGCTTGGCCTGTGCAAAGGCTTCCTGTGCTTCCGGCAGGATTGTTTCTTTGATTGAGGAAGCCGTCAGATAGGCGTTTTGCAAAAGCTGCAAGCGCTCGGCCAAATCCATCTGCCCATCCAGCAAAAGTTTCTGGCGGTCGGTATTAGCTTTTATCGCTTGCTGGCGAGCTTTCTCGATATTGCCCCGGTTCATATTGAAGACGGGTAAAGGGATAGATACACCAGCGACAAGTGCCTGATCATTCGACGCTCGGAAATCGCGCAGACCGACATTGAAGGTCGGATTAGGTACGGCATTAGCACGTTCCAAATCGAGCAGGGATTGCGCTTGATCGGCAGCGGCAGATGTCTGTTTATAATCCACCGTGTCCCGTAACAGCTTTTGTGCATCGACATCGATATTCGGTTTTTCGATTTTGTAGAAATCGGCAGGATCAACCGCCACAGCCGTGTTACTCCCCCACAGAGCCCCCAAGACCTTCAATACAGCATTTTTTTGACCTTGCGCACGCTGGGCAGTGAGGTCTGCATTTGCCATCAGGATTTTGGCCTTATTGCGCTGGACAAGCGGCTCGGCAGCAGCGCTGACACGCTTATCGACCGTCTTGTAAACGTCGCGGGCGAGGTCAGCTTGCTCTGTCGCAATAGAGGCTTCCTCCTGGGCGGCAACAGCATTGGCAAAGGCCGTACTTACATCGCGTACCAAATTCAGTTTGGCTGCTGACTGGCCGTATCGGGCGATAACCTGACCATGATCAGCTGCTTTGATACGTGCTGAGCGCTTGCCGCCAATTTCAAATGTCTGCGATACGCCTGCCGTCAATTCAGCGCCATCTGTACCGCTAAAGGCACCCGTGCCGCTGACATTCTCGGCATCGAAACCGATGGTCGGGTTCAGGTACGCAGAGGCCTGACGGCGTTCGCCCTGTGCCGCGCCATATTCTGCATCGGCGCCTTTGATACTTGGCGATGCGTCCAGCGCAAGCTGAATAGCGTCATTAAGACGCAAAGATTTCTGCGCATCAGCATAAGCAGGGCTGATGAAGCACAAACAGGCACAAAATGCCCACGAACTTTTCATGGTAAGTTCCTTCGACTTGAAAATGGGAACAGGCCCAACTACATCGGGCTAGGATTAAGCGAAGAGCTTGGGAGGACGGTCTAAGCCCTTGGATTCGAAACTCGCTAGGCGATTCTCTTCGATAGAGGGCAATCCAGCTTTGGATGGGGACATAACCTGGGGTTTAGACTGGGTTGGGCTCATAAGTTTAGCGAAGCAGCAATGATGCGATAAGCAACACTTGTCCTTTGAATTGGAACTATCCCGATGGTTATTCGAGGCGTTCTTAACCACCTGCTCCGCCTTGATTACATCCGCATCGTCGAGACAGAGATGTGGTATGGCCGGAGCGCCCGCTAGTAGGGCGGTCATCAGAATCATCATCAAGGTTTGGAAGATTCGCATGCCCAAAGCGTACTCTAAGCGCTATGAAAGTCAAGTTAAGCCATCCCCTGGGTCTAGGTGTAAGCTTCCCTTAAAGTCGGGCCAGTGATAGCTAGAGGTCTCCGGGCTCGATGTAGGCGAGGGTGGTCGTGCCCGTCCGGTTTGACACCTATTTGACACCGAGGCCAGGCTTCTAAAGAAAAACGCAGGTCCCTGGATATCCGGAGACCCGCGTCAATCTAAGCGGAGAGGGAGGGATTCGAACCCCCGGTACCCGTGAAGGCACATCTGTTTTCGAGACAGACCCGATCGACCACTCTGGCACCTCTCCGATTCGGGGCGGCGAAGATAGCCGGGCGCGCTTTCGTCGGGGACCCGCGTGAACCTCATGCGCTTTGCGGTGTTCTGCGGTGGACTAGCTTGCACCCATGCGCCATCTCTTGCTTGCCCTTGCCGCGCTGCCGACCATGGCGGCTGCTCAGCCATACCTCATCGGCAACCGTTCGATCACCTTTTTCGATGCCAGCCGCAACCGCAACATCGCCACCAACCTGTATTACCCAGGCGAGGCCGCTGGCAGCAATGCGGCGGTGCTCGCCGGCGAATGGCCGGTGCTCGTGGTGGGCCATGGCTTCGTGATGGGGACCGATGCCTATGCGAACCTCTGGAACCACTTCGTGCCGCGCGGCTACATCGTGGCATTGCCCACCACTGAGGGCGGCTTCGCTCCGAGCCACAGCAATTTCGGCCAGGACCTCGCTTACGTGGCCGCCGCGTTGCAGGCCGCCAACGATGAAGCGGCATCACCATTCCATGAGCGTGTGGCGCCCACCAGCGCACTCATGGGACATAGCATGGGCGGTGGTGCCAGCTTCCTGGGAGCTGCCAATAACACCAGCATTACCACCGTGGTGAACCTCGCAGCCGCTGAGACCAACCCCAGCGCAGTGGCGGCCTGTGCCCAAGTGCTGGTGCCCACCCTCATGTTCGCGGGCAGCAACGATTGCGTGACTCCGATCCCGCAGCACCAGGAGCCCATGTTCGATGCGCTCACCGTGCCGTGCCGCGCCTTCGTGAATGTCATCGGTGGCGGCCATTGCTATTTCGCCGAGAGCAACTTCAATTGTTCATTCGGCGAGCTCACCTGCACGCCTGCGCCGGCCATCTCGCGCGCCGCGCAGCATGATGCGGTGAACGATTTCGCAACGCTCTGGCTCGACCATTTCCTCAAAGGCGATGAGCCAGCGTTCCCCGCCTTCCTCGACAGCGTCTCGTTGAGCACTCGCGTGGTCGCGACCACTGCTTGCGAGCTTCCAACTTCAGTGAGCCATTTGCAGCACCGCGATCCGGTCCTTTGGCCCTCGATCGCCACCGACCGCTTCCACGTGCGCATAGGTGCACCAACGCTTGTAGAGGCCTATGGAATCGACGGCAAGCGCATGCTGAGCGCGCTGGTGCGGTCCAGCGGTGAACCGGTGGACGTGAGCGGATTGGCGCCAGGCGCCTATTCGGTTGTCCTCCATGAAGGCGGCGCGTCGCATTCCCACCGGCTGCTGATCGCGAGATAGCATCAAGCTACCTTCGGCCTCGCGCATGCGGGGTTGCCTCCTGATCATACTTCTCACGTTCACGGCGCTCGCCGGGCGGGCGCAGGAAAGGGACCTCTTGCGCTTGATCGATTCCGAGGTTCGCTTCACCAGCGTAGCTCCATTGGAGACCATCACAGCGGCCTGCGTGCTTGGCAGCGGCCTCATCGATAGGGCTGATCGGACCTTTGCCGTGCAGCTGCCCGTAGTTGATTTCATGGGTTTCAATGCGCCATTGCAGCGGGAGCATTTCCATGAGAACTACATGTCCGTAGAGGACTGGCCGCATGCCACCTTCACAGGCCGCATCATCGAGGCGATCGACCTCGGGGCGCCCGGAAAGCATGCGGTGCGAGCGAAGGGCGTGCTCACCATCAGAGGGCAGGCGGTGGAGCGCGTGATCCCATGCGCGATCGACGTCGCGCCCAGTGGCCTGTCTGTGAGCGCGCGCTTCGAGGTCCCAGTGGCCGATCACGGTATCCGCATCCCCCGCGTGGTGCAGCAGAAAGTGGCGGCGGTGGTGCAGGTGGAAGCGCGGTTGTCATTCGCACCTTGAAATGAGGGCGCGATCGCTCCTTTGGTTCGTGCTGCTGCTGCCCGGTTGGGCAATGGCGCAATACCCGATGGTGAGGGCCATTGAGGTGCGGCCTGGCCAGCAGCGTCCGCGGATCACGTTGATCGCGCAGGATGAGCGCGGCTTGATCTGGACTGCCAGCGATGCCGGCTTGATGCGCACCGATGGCGAAGCAGTGGATGTGATGGCGCGGTTCGAGGGGGCGCGTATCACCGCGCTCGCTGCCGATGGCGCATCGATGCTCGCGGCCCTATCGACAGGCGTGATCATGCGCTGCAGAGAGCGCGGCTGCGACACGCTGCTGATGGATTCCGCGTTCGTGGCGAATCGCGTGACCGGATTGGTGGCCGATGGTGCAGGAGCCGTTTGGGTAGGCACCTATGGCGCAGGCCTGTGGCACTGGCAAGACGGGCGGTCAACGAAGTGGAACGAGCTGAACGGCCTGCCGGAGGATCACGTGAACGCCATCGCCGCGCTGCCCGATGGGTCCATGGCCGTGGCCACGGATCAGGGCCTTGCGGTGTGCAGCGGCAATCGGATCACGGCGTTGATGGGAGAGGCCGAAGGGGCGCCTGACAACCTGGTGCTCGCATTGGCCGTGGATGAGGAGGGCCTGATCTGGGCCGGTTCCGACCGGAAAGGCGTTTTCAAGTGGCGGCCCGGGGAGACTGCGCTGGCCATCGCCCAGCCGTGGCCATTCGGTGCGGTGCACGATGTAGCCGTGAGCGGCGGCATGGTGTGGGCGGCCACTCGTGAGCATGGCGCCGTGGTGATGGATCTCGCTCTGGAGCACGGGACCTACCGGATGGAGGAGCCCGGGCCTCCAGCGCTGCGCATGATGCGCGATGCCGATGGCGCGGTCTGGTGGTGCAATGGAAGCGAGGCGCTGCACCGTGCCGATCCTGCCATCCTCATCGTCCCCGAGCACGAGGGCCTCGACCTGCGCGGCATCACGGCGCTCTGCGCAGACGCTCGCCAGAGCATATGGTTCGCCACGGAGCAAGGCGTTCATCAGCATGCGGCGTGGTTCTCCGAAGAGCGCACCGTGGCGCGCCCCCGTGGTGGCTCTGGCTGCGTCACCGGATGGAACGGTTTGGGCAGCCACCTTCGGTGCGGGTGTCAGCGCGATTGCTCCCGATGGATCCGTTGTGCAATACAGCGAAGCCAGCGGCCTGTCGAATGACAATGTGCTGGGGGCGCGCGCCACTCCAGACGGTGCTGTGTTCGCCACGCTCGCGGGCGTGTCCGTCGTTCGAAACGGATCAATGCAGCGGGCGGCCGGCGATGCGGGCTTCACCTTCGATGCCTTGTTGCACGATGGCGGCTTGCTGGCAGCAACGGATGGCAAGGGCATTCGCAGCGTCGAGCCCGACTCACCGGTCAGTGAAGAGCTGCGGAAGGGCACCTACTACAGCCTGCTGCGCGATTCTGGTGGCCGGTTCTGGGCGATCGGCCCGGGGACCGGTTTCTGCCGCGCCGATGATGCATCGCAGCCCTGCATCGCAGCGGGCTTGCCGCCCTTTGATGGCGACCTCTATGCCTTGGGCGAGGTTGCTGGCCATCTGATCGCCTTCGGCAGCACGGGCGTGCTGGCGCTCGATCCCATCACCGGCGACCTGTTCGATGTCACAACGGCTTTCGGCCTGAACGACATCACCGCCGGGTTGAATTGCGTCTCCTCGGATGTGCAGGGCGCGCTCTGGTTCGCATGCAGCAAGGGCCTGGTCAGGCTTCGTCCGCAGGCCGCGCACTTCAGGAAGGGACTCAAGACAGCGCTGCTGCTCGCCGAGGTGGCTGGCGAAGCCGTTGATCACGCACAAGGTCTTCGGCTTGCCCATGACCGCAGCTCGTTGGTCCTGCGGTTCACCGCCACGCATTGGGCCGACCCTGCTGCGGTGCGATTCCAGTACCGGCTCCGTGGATTCAGCGAAGGCATCGTTGATACACGAGACCGCCAAGCGGCATTCCCCGCCTTGCCTCCGGGGAGCTACACGTTTCAAGTGCGCGCCTTCGCGGGTGCACCCGATGCCGATGCGCCATGGACAGAGCTGGGTATCACGGTGACTCCGCCGTGGTGGAGGCTGCCTTGGGTGCTGGTGCTGTTCTTCATCCTTGCCTTGGGCATTGCATTCGCCGTGATTCGCGCCCGCGATCGCAGACTGCGTTTCCGCGACCGCATGGAGCAGGAGAAGGTGCGCTTCCAGCTTGAAGCACTGCGCTCCCAGGTCGATCCGCACTTCCTCTTCAACAGCTTCAATGCGCTTGTTGAGTTGATCGAGAGCGAGCCCGCCAAGGCCGTGGGGCATGTGGAGCAGTTGAGCACCTTCTTCCGGAATATCCTACAAGTGCGCGATCAGGAGCGCATCACGGTGGAGGAAGAGCTGCGCTTGCTGGCCACGTATTTCGCGCTGGAGCAGCGGAGGTTCGGGAGCCGCATCGCGCTGCAGGTCGATGTGGACGCCGCCAGCCGAGCTCGGGCCATCGTGCCTCTCACCTTGCAGCTGCTGGTTGAGAACGCGCTCAAGCACAATGTGGTGATCGGGGGGGAGCCATTCACGATCACCGTTGCATCCGAGGGCGATTCGCTGGTGGTGGCCAATCCGATCCGTCCGCGCACGACGCCGGCACGGTCCACGGGCTTCGGATTGGAGAGCATCACGAAGCGCTATGCCGCGCTCACCGGCCGTCCCATCGAAGTGGTTGACGGGGAAGGGCGATTCTGGGTGCGGATACCTTTGATCGACCCCCAACCATGAAGATCCTCATTGTCGAAGACGAGAGCTCCGCTGTGCAGCGGTTGCGGAAGATCCTGGCGGGCATCGGTGGCGGCGTAGAAGCGGTGGCCGATGTGCCGAGCATCGTCTCAGCCGTGGATTGGTTCAAGTCCAATGCAGCGCCCGACCTGGCCCTGTTCGATGTGCAGCTGGCCGATGGTGAGAGCTTCGTGGTGTTCAAGCGCGTGGAGGTGACCTGCCCGGTGATCTTCACCACGGCTTACGATCAGCACGCGTTGCAGGCCTTCAAGGTGAACGCGATCGATTACCTCTTGAAGCCTGTGAATGCCGATGAGCTCAGGGCCGCGATCGAACGGGTGCGGAAGCTGGGCCTCGTGCGCGATCACTCCGCATTGGCCGCATTTCACCTGTCTGAGCAGCCGCACGCCTATGCCAAGCGCTTCCTCATCCGCTACGGTGAGCACTTCAAGGTTGTTGAGCCTGAGCAGATCGCGTATTTCCATTCGCTGCTGAAGAACACCTTCCTCCGCACGCGAGAAGGACGTGACCTGCCCATGGAAGAGAGCCTCGACCGCCTGGAGAAGCAGCTCGACCCGCAGCGCTTCATCCGCCTCAATCGGCAGTTGATCGTGCATCTGCACAGCATCAAGGAGCTGCTGGCCTACAGCAAGAGCCGCGTGAAGGTGGTGCTCGATCCGCCTTACGGCGATGACGCCATCGTGAGCAGTGAGCGCAGCGCCGCCTTCAAGCGCTGGTTGGCCGGTGAGTGAGCGGCCTTGCCGATTGGTCGCACCCGTTGCCCGTTCTGTCAGACCCGAGTGGTAATCCGCATCGCGGTGCGTCCACCTTCGGTGCACCAAGCACGATATCATGAATTCCCTCCGCCTCCTCAGCCGCTTCGACCAGCAACGGCTGCTGGCCATGTCCCCCGAGGACCGCTTGGGCATGATCATCCGACTGAACGGCGCCGCCCGGTACAGCAACCGGCTGAACGTGGTGGAATTGATGGTTGCTCTGGCTGAACTGATCGAGAAAGGAGCCGTGTCCGGTTCATCGCCGGTTTCTCCCGGTTTATCCGCTTCGTAAGAAGAAGAGCATGGATCGCGCGTTTCATTTGGGCCAGCAAGCAAGCATCGCCATGATCAGGAAGAGAACCAAGGGTTTGGCAAGGTGGGTAGCCTTGGGCTCGGCCTTGGTCATGGCGATGCTGCTCGCTGATTCTTGCAAGCATGAACCGCTTATTGAGCCGGGAGTTGACAACGGGCAGAGCGGTGGGGGAGGAGACGACCCCGACGAAGGCACGGTGTGCGACCCCAATACGATCTGGTTCCAGCAGCAGGTGCTGCCCATCCTCACCAGCAGCTGCACCAATCCCGGGGAGGGCCTCAACTGCCACCACACGGCCAACGACGACAACGACGAGATCCGGATCACCAGTTACGAGACGCTCATGGCCAGCGGCATCGTGCAGGATGGCGACTTGATGGAGCACATCACGGAGAATGACCCGGACGACATCATGCCGCCCCCGCCATTCACACCGCTCACCGCCGCCCAGATCGCGCTGATCCAGCAGTGGATCAACCAGGGCGCGCAGAACAACAGCTGCGAGCCTTCGGGCTGCGACACGCTCAACGTCACCTACAGCGGCACCATCGCCCCTCTGCTTCAATCGCGCTGCACCAGCTGCCACAGCGGGTCCACGCCATCAGGCGGCATCAACCTCACGCAATGGAGCGTGGTGAATCAGCGCGCTGCCGATGGCACCTTGGAGGGCGCCATCCGCCGCCTGCCCACCTTCGAGCCCATGCCGCCTTCTGGTCCGCAGCTCTCCGATTGCCGCATCCGCCAGGTTCAGCTCTGGATCGCCCAGGGTGCGCCAAATAATTGATCGTACCGGTGAACATCCGCTCCAAGCATCCCGGATGGTCGGTTAGCCCGTATGTTCGCCAAGGCGCCGTCATCGGCACGGTGCGATCACATTTCAAGGGCATGGATCACCGCGCATTCGCAATCCTCTCGGCGCTGGCTGCGCTCTTGCTGCTGCCAGGTTGCTACTACGACAACGAAGAGGAACTCTATCCAGACACTTTCTGTGACACGACGGCCGTGACTTGGACGGGTGTAATAGAGCCTTTGGTGCAGGGCAGTTGCGCCATACCGGGTTGCCATGTTCCGGGCGGGCAATCCCCTGCGCTCACGAGCTACACCGCTGTGAAAGCCATCGCCGACGAGGGCAAGCTGCAAGGCGTCGTGGTCGCAGGCAGCCCATACTTCATGCCGCCCAGCGGCAAGCTGCCCGTTTGCGACCAGAACAAGGTGCAGGCATGGATCGATGCAGGCGCACCGCAGAATTAACGGACCCATGAAAGCACGCAACTGGATCCTCATCGGCGGCATCGCCCTGGCGGCCGCAGGGGCTTATGGCCTCATGGAATTCAACCGGGGCCACGACGATCTTGCCTCAAGCAAGCCGGACCACACCCTTGATGCGCCCGCGCTGCTGGCCGCTTTCGTGAATGATGAAGCCGTTGCGAACGCGCAATATGTGGAGAAGGTCCTGCAGGTGAAGGGCACGATCTCCAGCATTGAAACCGGTGCTGGCGACGCTCCCGTGAACCTCATGCTCGATAGCGGTGACCCCATGGCCGGCATCCTTTGCGAATTCAATGAAGCGGATTTGCCGAAGAACTGGGAAGAGGGCGCACCGGTGACCGTGAAGGGCATCTGCGCGGGCTACCTCGGCAGCGACCTGCTCCCTGGCAACGTGATCCTGCAACGATGCGTGGCGGTGGAATGATGCTTGCCTGACCCATTTAAACGAAGAACCATGAACCTGCTGAAGACCACTCTGATGAGCCTCGCGCTCGCACCGATCGCCCTCGCTGCGCAAGACCGCTACATGACGCGCACGGGCCACATCGACTTCCATTCCTCCACGCCTTTGGAGGATATCCATGCCGATAACGACAAGGTGACCAGCGTCTGGGACATCACCACCGGCGCCATCGAGTTCTCCGTCCTGATCAAGGCGTTCACGTTCGAGAAGGCCCTGATGCAGGAGCACTTCAACGAGAACTACATGGAGAGCAGCAAGTTCCCCAAGGCCTCGTTCAAAGGCGCCCTCAAAGGGGTCACCGCAGAGCAGTTGGCGAAAGCAGGGACTTACCCGGTGACGGCTGAGGGCACGATCAGCATCCATGGTGTGGATCAGCCGGCCAAGGCTACGGGCACCATCACCGTCGATGGCAAGGGCGGCATCCGCGCGGAGAGCAAGTTCCAGGTGAAGCCCGAGGATCACGGCATCAAGATCCCAGGAGCGGTGCGCAAGAACATAGCTGAGGCCATGGATGTCTCGGTGCGGATGGACTTCACCAAGATGCCCTGATCCTCCTGTTACAGTCCTTCTGCCACTCCGACAATCCTCCTTGATCCATGCGCTTCGTCCCGATCCTCTTCACAGCACTATTGCTGATCCCAAGCGCTCGTGCGCAAGAAGACCTGCTCGGGCTGCTGGGTGCGGAGGAACAAGGACCGGAGTACACGAGCGCGGCCTTCAAGACCACACGTGTGATCAACGGCCACAGCCTGGAGAACACGGCGGCCGGCGTGCTCGATTTCCGGATAGGCCATCGGTTCGGGCCCACCAATGGCGGAGCCCGGGAGGCCTTCGGCCTCGATGGCGCCACGGTGCGTCTCGGATTCGATTACGGGGTGAGCGACCGCCTGATGGTGGGCATCGGCCGCAGCGGGTACCAGAAGACGATTGATGGATTCGTGAAGTACAAGCTGGTTCGCCAATGCGATGCCGGATGCAAGGCGCCGCTCACCTTGGCGTTGGTGGCAGCGTCGTCCATGACCACGCTCGCAGCCGATCAGGTGCCTTGGTACAATCCGGACCGAACGGACTACTTCACACACCGCCTCTCGTATGCTTGGACCTTGATCGTCGGCCGGAAGTTCAGCGAGTCGATCAGCGTGCAGTTGAATCCCGGTGCGGTGCACCGCAACCTTGTGGCCGCTGCGAGCACCCCGAACGATGTGTTCCACGTAAGCGGCGCCGGCCGCGTGAAGCTCACCAAGCGCCTGACCTTCAACGCGGAGTACTTCCATGTGCTGCCCGATGGCCTCGATGAGGGATTCCAGCAATCACTCTCCGTAGGATTCGACATTGAGACCGGCGGGCATGTGTTCCAACTGCACTTCAGCAACAGCGCGGGCATGTTCGATCGTGCCTTCATCACGGAGAGCACCGGCGATTGGGCCAAGGCCTTCTCATCTCCTGACGATGGCGCTGGCGTTCACTTCGGCTTCAACATCTCGCGCGTATTCACGCTGCATGAGCCGAAGCGGCCCAAGGGCTGAGCCCAAGCCGCTCTAGCGACGGCTCGCCGCTTCGGCCTGCTTCACCTTCACGAATTCGCTGAGGTTGGCGGCTTCCAGCACGCCCACCAAGCGATGCTCTTGCACCACGGGCAGCAAAGGAAGGCCACCGACGATCATCCGTTGGGTGCTTTCATGCGCATCAGCTTCCGGTGCCACCATGGGTGCCGGTTTCGGTGGAAGGTCGATGAGGCGCATGTCTTTGCGGCCGGCCTCCACCGCGCCGAAGAGGTCGTTGCGGTGCAGGACGCCCATGGGAAGGCCGTCCATGCCGATCACCACCAAGGAGGTGTCGCCGCCTGCGAGCAGCTCATTCACGGCCTCGTGCACCGTGGAGTTCAGTCCCATGCTCCAGAAGCGCGTGCGCATCACTTGCCCAACGGTGATTCCCCGCAAGTGCTCGCGCTGCACCACGTTGCGCGCCTCAGCGCCGGCAGCCATGAAGATGAAGACCCCGATCAAGGCGAGGAAGGGCTCGCCAGCGAAAAGCCCGTAGCCGATGCCGAGGATGGCCACGCCCCGACCCAGGACGGCGGCGATGCGGGTGGCGCGTTCACGTGGCATCCGCATGGCCAACAGGGATCGCAGGATGCGGCCGCCGTCCATGGGGAATGCGGGGATCAGGTTGAAGAGGAAGAGCCAGATGTTGAGCCCTGCGAGGAAGAGCAGCGCGTTGGTGAAGAGCGATGCGCCGCCGAGCAACAGGTCCGTGAAGAAGCCCAAGAGGCCCAGTGCCGCCATGGCGATGATGGCAAGGAGTGCGATGGCCAAGTTCACAGCCGGGCCGGCCACCGTGATCCAGAACTCATGGCGCGGCTCTTCAGGCATGCGCTCCAAAGAGGCCACGCCACCAATGGGCAGCAGGGTGATGTCGCGCGTGCCTACACCGAAGCGACGTGCCGTGAGGGCATGGCCGTATTCATGCAGCACCACGCAGGCGAAGGCGATTGCCACCATGCCCAGGCGCAGGCCGATCATCTCCCAATCCATGCCTTGCGAAAGGCCCGAGTACAGGACATAGACCGGCAGCAGCACGAAGCTCCAATGCAACCGGACGGCTATGCCCTTGAAGACGAAGAGCGGGATCGATCCGCGATCGAGGATGCCGGCCATCAGCGTTCGGCTTGCTGCAGCACCAGCAAGGGCAGGTGCGTGTGCATGGCCAGCTTGGCGGCGGTGCTGCGGTGGAAAAGCCCTTGGAAAAGGCCGCGCTTCCGGTGGAGCACGGCGAGCAGGTCGGCATCGCCTTGCTCGGCCAAGTCGTTCAGAGCGGCCTCCACGTTCTCGGCGCTGAGGTATTGCTGGCTGTGCGGAATGCCGCCGAGCAATTGGTCATAGGCCTGTTGGCCACCATCGTCTGCCGTCACCTGCTCGTTCACCACGCGAGCTATGCGGAGCTCGCTTTGGCTCCAGCGCGCGATGTCGAGCAGCAGCGCCAGTGATTCCTTCTTCACCGGTCCGCCATCGTCAGCGAGCAAGATGCGCTTGGGTGCGCGGTACTCAGCATCGGACGGCACGGCCAGCACGGGGAAGCTGCCGTGCTTGATCACGCTGGCGGTGTTGCTGCCGAAGAGCGCCTCTTGGATGCCGCTGGCGCCAAGAGTGCCCATCACCACGCAGATCGGCTTCTCCTCATCGCCCAGGAAGCGGTCAACCACATTCGGCAGGTCACCGTGCTCGCAGACCGTTTCCAGATGCGCATCCACGCCAGGGAGCGCGGCGCGCAGCACGGATTCGAATTGCTTCAGCCCTGTGATTGACTCTCGAGCGAGAAGCTCATCCATGTTCCACATGGTGCTGGCAGCACCGGCCGGCATCATGAAGGTGTTCAAGAGTACGAACCGGTTGCCATCAGCACCGAACAGGCGCACGGCATACACTGCCGCCCGGAGTGAGCCGGAACTGAAGTCGGTAGGAATCAGGATACGCGCCATGAGGCTGCCGGGTCAATGCCCGTGGTCCTCTGCCGAGGGCTGCTTGCCGGCTGAATCGACCAGAGCGTAACCTATGAAGAGCAAGGCGAGCATGGCCACGAAGCTGATCAGCCCCATGGTGTTATCGGCACGCCCCGATTCCTTAACCACCTCATCGGTGTCGAGGATAGAGAACCGGAAGGGGATGAGGAAGGCGTGGAGCCAGAGCGCGAGGCCGATGAACTTCTTCATGTGCTATGGTTTGGAGCGTGCGAAGGTAAACGCCTGTTCGGACGCCTAGCAGGTTCCATCACATGCGTTTCACCAACCATTGGTGGAACTCTGCCTTGAGCTCCCGGTAGAGCTTCTCGAAAGTCTGGTAGCGGTCGCGCAGTGAGGTATGGTCCGTGAACCAACGATGATCGATGGCCACCGGATGGTCCTTCGCCTCCTTCTCCAACTCGTTCTCGGCCTGCTTGATGTCGTGGCGCAATTCATCAACGACTTCCTTCTCGCGGATGAACTGGTTCTGGAAATGCTCCAGCTCTGCCATGACCTCGGGCTTGGTGTTGCGGCGCACGATATCCTCTAAGCGATGCTCGAATATGCTGATCTCATCCTTATAGAACTTCAAGGAGTTGACCCATTCCATATGGTCGAAATGGAGGTCGCCGATGCGGACGCGAGGGGTGGTTGTGGCCGTGGTGCTCATGGGAGTTGAAGTGTTGATGCGCGAATTGATGGTGATGCAGCGCAGAAGGACCTGACGAAGGTCAGATAGTCATGGTGCGCCGCGGCCGCTAAACAAGCAAATCGCAGGCATTTCGCGCCACCCGGATGCCGATCGCCACACCCATTCCTCCCATTCTCACCGCCACCGAAACACGATCACTCAGGCGATCGACGAGCGGAGACTTCCCGGTGCTGCCGAACGCCATGGTGCCGCTCCAGCGTTGCGCAACCTTGAAATCCACGCCGGGCAGGATGACCTCGCGCAAAAGGCCCTCCAGCGCGTCCTGGATCCGAGGGGTTAGCCCTTCCTCCCAAGTTCGCTCGCCTGCAAGATCAAGGTGGCGGCCTCCGCCCAGCAGCACCCCTCCTGCGCAGTCGCGGAAATAATAGAAGCCCTCGTTCATGTGGAAGCAGCCGCGCAGGGCGAGCCCCGGCACAGGCGCAGTGAGCAGCACTTGGCCGCGCGCAGGCACCACATCCAATTCAGGCAAGAGCGAGGCGGTGAATCCATTCGTCGCGACCAGTACTCGGGAACAGCGCCAGGCCGTCCCATCACGCAACGGCAGCACCACTTCAGATGCCCCCTCTTCGATCCGGGCCACCTCAGCGTTGAAACGTACCTCGACCCCGGCCTGCCCGGCCTTCCGCAGCAGCGCGCGCATCAACATGCCGCTATCGATGGCTCCTTCCAGATCAGTGCAGGCAAGATGCTCGATGCCATGAAGGCCGCAGGTGCGGATCCGGGCATCATCCCACCGATAGGTGACCTGCCCGGTGATCGGCCGCAACAGGTCGTTCAGGTGATCGAACCTCTCCGCCACGAGCGGGTACAGTGCGTCACTTGCCCGGAACGCTTCATGCCCGCCCGTCAACTCGAACCCGATCGCTTCGTCGCCTAATTCAGCGCGCAATTCATGAAGGCCTATCCAGCGCTCCTCGGCCCGAGCGAGGGCGGTATGCGAGCCCTCGGTTTCGATGTCGTGAAGCAGTTCGCTGGGGCTTCCGAAGCAAGCGAACCCAGCATTGCGCGCGCTGGCGCCGATGGGATGCGGCCCCCGTTCAAGGATCACTACGCGATGCTTCGGGTTCCTGCGTTGATGGAAGATCGCGGCGAAGAGCCCAACGATGCCCGAGCCGACCACCACGAGGTCTGCTTGTGCGGTGAAGGAGGTACGTTCCCAAACGCTCTGCATGGGGGTCGTGGGGCGGGCGGCAAAGATGTTCTAAATTGCGGCGGCTCGGAACCGGCCAATGCATTGCACAGCCTGATGATCAGCTCCTTGCGCACTTTGACCAATCGCTTCCTTGCGTTCTTCCTGTTCGCCTTCGCGTGCTCTTCGTCCTGGGCACAGGTCGATGTCGTGATGGTCTATGGGACCGTGAAGGACCTGTCGACCGCTAAGAAGATCGATGGGGTGACCATCTCTGTCTTCAAGAACGGAGCTAAACTCATCGAGGTTCCAACGAACGCCAGCGGCAAGTACGAGGTCAACCTCGATTACAGCGCCGAGTACAAGGTGATGTGCTCGAAGAAGGGCTTTGTCAGCAAGAACATCGTCATCGACACGCGCAACATTCCGGAGGAGGAGAGGCAGGGCGGCCACGGCATGAACATCGATTTCACGATGCTGCAGGAGCTGCCGGGAGTCGATTTCTCCATCCTGCAAGAGCCATTCGGCAAGGCCAAGTACGTAGGTGCCACGGGCAACTTCGAGTGGGACATGGACTACACCAACCGGATGCGCGAGGCCCAGGTGCAGTTGATGAAGCAATATGAAGAGCGGAAGAAGCGCGAAGCCAATGCAGAAGCGGAGTTCGCTAAGCTCATGACCGCAGGCAATGCTGCCATGACCGCAAGCGACTTCAAGAAGGCGGTGGAGAGCTTCACCGAGGCACTGACACTGAAGGCCAACGACCCCGTTGCCACGGCCAAGCTCAGCGATGCCCGGATGCGCTTGGAGGCCGTGGATGGAGAGAAGAAGCTCGCTGAGGAATACGGGGCGCTCGTCAAGGAGGCTGACGGCCTATTCAGCAAGAAGAACTATGAGGCTGCGAAGGTGAAGTACGAGGCAGCGCTGGATATCAAAGAGGCCGAGGCGCACCCCAAGGCGCGGATCAAAGAGATCGACGTCATCCTGGCCGACCTGGCCAAGAAGGCCGAAGAAGAGCGCAAGGCCAAGGAGCTGCAGCAGAAATACGAAGCTGCGATCACCGCTGCGGACGCCGCCTTCAAGGCGGAGAATTGGGATCAGGCTACGGCCAAGTACACCGAAGCCGGCACCCTGAAGCCTGAGGAGCGCTATCCCAAGGACCAGATCGCCGCCATCGCCAAGAAGAAGGAGGAATTGGCCAACAAGGCCGAGGAGGAGCGCAAGGCCAAGGAGCTCCAGCAGAAGTACGATGCCGCCGTGGCCGCTGGTGATGCTGCTTTCAAAGCGAGCAATTGGGACATCGCCACCGCCAAGTACAACGAGGCCAGCACGCACAAGCCGGAGGAGAAGTACCCCAAGGACCAACTCGCGGCCATTGCGGCCAAGAAGGACGAAGAGAAGCGCAAGGCTGAAGAGGAGCGCCTGGCCAAGGAAACCTTGCAGAAATACCAAGCCGCCATCGCCGCAGCCGACGTGGCCTTCACCGGGACGCGCTATGATGATGCCGAAGCCAAGTACAACGAAGCCAGCGCGCTGAGGCCCGACGAGAAGTATCCGAAAGACCAGCTCGCATCCATCGCCAGGAAGCGCGAGGAGCTGGCGAAGCAGGCTGAGGAGGAGCGCAAGGCCAAGGATCTTGATGAGCGGTACAAGGCAATGCTGGCCGATGCCATGAAGGCCTTCACGGGTGATCAGTACGATGATGCCATCGCCAAATACACGGAGGCAGGCAACCTGAAGCCCAAGGAGCAATACCCCAAGGACCAGATCGCCCTCATCAACAAGAAGAAGGAGGAATTGGCCAAGAAGGCGGAGGAAGACCGGAAAGCCAAAGAACTCCAAGAGAAATATGATGCGGCGATCGCCGCCGCCGATGCTGCGCTCGGCAGCGAAGAATGGGAGGCTGCCACCTCGAAGTACACCGAGGCCTCAAGCTTGAAGCCCGCAGAGAAGTACCCGAAGGATCAGCTCGCAGTGGTGCTCAAGCGCAAAGCAGAAGCGGAGGAGCGTCGGAAGCAGCAGGAACTGCAGGTCAAGTATGACAAGGCTGTAGCCGATGCCGATGATTCCTTCGATGCGGAGGATTTCACCATTGCCAAGTCCAAGTACCAGGAGGCCTCGGCCATTAAGCCAGCGGAGAGCTACCCGAAGGGCCGGATCGAGGAATGCGATGCCCGTATCGCAGAGAAGGCCAAGCGGGAGGAGGAAGAGCGCAAGGCTCGCGAGCTTGATGCGAAGTACACCGAACTCATTGCCAGGGCTGATAAGGCATACAGCGGCGAGAAGCTCTCCGCCGCACTGTCTGATTACAAGGATGCCGCTGCCCTGAAGCCACAGGAAGCCCATCCGCGTGACCGTATCATCGATATCGAATCACGGCTCGATTCCGAAGCCAAGGCCAAGGCCGAAGCAGAACGGCTGGCGCGCGAGAAAGCTGACCTGGACAAGCGCTACACCGACTTGATCACGGTAGCTGATCGCGACTTCGGAGCCAAGAAGTACGAGCAGGCACGCACGGCTTACACCGATGCCTTGGGCATCAAGCCTGAAGAGCAGCGCCCCAAGGATCGTATTGCAGAGATTGAGCGGATCCTTGCCGATCTGGCTGCCAAGGATGCTGCTGACCGGGAAGCCGCGGAACGTGCCGCTGCCGAACGTGCTGCTAAAGAAGCTGCCGATAAGCTTGCCGCGGAATTGGCAGCGGCCGAGAAGGCCCGCGCCGAAGAAGAGGCCAGGATTCGGAAGGCCGAGGAAGAGGAGATCGCCCGCCAGTACCGTGAAGCCGTGGCCGCGGCCGATCTGGCCTTCGGGCAGGACAATTTCGATCGCGCGCGCCAGAAGTACACCGATGCGCTGGGCCTGAAGCCGCAGGAGAATTACCCCAAGGACCGGTTGGCTGCGATCGATGCCGAGATCGCGCGTCGCGATAAGGACCGCAGCGAAGCCGACAGGCTGGCGGACCAGCTTCGTCGTGATGAAGAAGAGCGCAAGCGCCGCGAAGCAGAGGAAGCCGAGCGCGCCCGGCTCGCGGCCATCAGCGAACGTGACCGGTTGGAGGCAGAGCGCCTGTCGCGTGAGCAGCAGGAAGCTGAGGCGCGCCGCATGGCCGAAGAACGGGACCGGTTGGCGCGTGAGGATTCGAAGGCGATGGAGGAGCGATTCCGTTCGGCGATCGTGAACGCCGACGAAGCCTTGGCGGCGAAGGAATATGAACGGGCTCGCGGGCTGTATGCCGAGGCCAGCGATCTAAGGCCCGAAGAGACCTATCCGCTCGCCAAGATCGGCCAGATCGATATGCTGCTCGCTGAATTGGAGCGGCAGCGGCAAGAGGCAGAGCTGGCGGCGCGCAGGGCGATGGAGGATGAATCGCAGCAGCGCTCGCGGAAATCGACAACCATCGATAGGAGCAACGAGCAGCAGGCGGAGGAGTTCATGCGCAAGGCCCGTGAACGGGAGGAAGCCGAGAAATGGGAGCGCATCCGCAAGCAGCGTGATGACCTCATGGCTCAGGAAACCAGCAAGGTCCAGGACGCCACCAAGCGCCGTGATGGCGAGGTGGTCAGCAAAGAGCGTGTACAGGAGGCACAGGCCGGGCTTTATCGCGGCGATGAGACCAGGCGCGAGTTGAGCGCCTCCGAAATGCAGGCCATGAAGGACCGTTTGGCCGAGGAGGAGGAGCGTCGCAGGGACCGGTCAGGCCAGGTGATCGCGCAGCAGTACGACCTGAAAGTGGCAACCGAAGACCGGGTGATGCAGAAGGAGCGAGCCATGGCCCAGCGGCAGGTGCAGGCGACGGAGACCGTGGCGGAGCAGACCGAGCGCATCCGGACTGCCGAGGCCGAACGGACCGCAGCGGGCGCTAAGCGCACGAGCGAGCAACGGAGCCAAGTAGAGCAGGTGATCGAGCAGGAATCCGATCGCCAGCGCAAAGGCGCAGCATTGAACGATGAGCGGCTGCGTGCAATCGACGACCAGAAACGGTCCGCTCTCGCACGGGAAGCGGGCTATGCTCAGGCCAGTGAGGCCTCAAGGGCGCGCAGCAAGGCACGGTTGGATGCAACGCCCAAGGACCAGCCGCGCGACTTCGCCAATTACAACCGGAACAAGCTCGCGCAAGAGTATCCGGAGGGTGTCACCGAGGAGAGCTCCACCGAAGGCAACAAGGTGATCATCAGGCGCATCGTAGTCAAAGGCAACCGTGCCGATGAGTACAGCAAGGTGATCGCGAAGTGGGGCATCTACTATTTCAAGAACGGCCAGAGCATCACCGAGGCCATTTGGACGCGTGAGACCGAGGGCTAGCCAATCCGCGGAACAGGCTTCGACCCGCGCATGAGCAACATCCGCATCGAGACCGCTCAGAACGTCGTCATCCACCATGAGGTGGCCGGCATCGGCGATCGATTGGTGGCATGGCTCATTGATGGCTTGGTGAAGATGGCCTGGTACGTCTTCTGGCTCATGATGCTCTTCATCCTGGAGCCGCAGGATTGGGATGACACGAGCGTTGGCGTCTACTTGATCCTCGTTCAGCTGCCACCGAGCTTCTACCACCTTGCCAGCGAACTGCTCATGGACGGCAAGAGCGTGGGCAAGAACGTGATGAAGATCAAGGTGGTGCGCATCGACGGTGGTCAACCCACCCTGGGGCAGTACCTCTTGCGCTGGCTCATACGCCCGCTCGACAGCCTCTACGGGCTCGGGCTCGTAGTGGTGCTGATCAACGGCAAAGGCCAAAGGATCGGCGACCTGGCTGGGGGCACCACCGTTGTTTCATTGAAGCAGCGCACCCGCTTGGCTGACACACTGCTCACCGAAGTCCGTGATGCGCATGTGGCGCGTTTCCCGCAGGCCGTTCGCCTGACCGATGCTCAGGCTGCATTGGTGAAAGAGGTGCTCGGCAGCACGCGCATGGCGAACCGCTTCGCCATGATCGATGAGGTGGCGGCCAAGGTGCGCGCCACGACAGGATCAGCGGCGATGGTCTGAACAACATGGATTTCCTGAAGGCCGTGCTGAACGACTATGTGCACATCACGGGGCAGCAAGGCGCGGGCACCGGCCATTTCAAGGGCGAGCGCCCTACCAGCCCGTCACCAGCAGGCGGCGCGCCCCGTTGATCCCGCACTTCTGGTACTTGTCGTAGGCCGCTGCTGAGCGCTCCCGGATGCGCTCTTGGTTCTCGCGCAGGACCCAGCCATCGAGCGCTGCCTTCAGCGTGTAGGCTTCGGGGGCCATCAATCCGGTGGTCCATACCAGCGGATCGGCACCGGTTGCGCGCAGGTGCTCCGCGAAGTAGCGCTTGCTGATGCATGCCAGGATGATGGCCTCTCGACTGGAATGGCCGGATGAGGTGAACCGCTCCTCGATGCTGAAGTCCATGAGGCCATCGTGGCCGAGGTAAGCCACCAGTGCGGCATTGCCACCGGCGTGAAGCGTTGTTCCCCCGGCCTTCACGGTACGTGGCCCCTGACCACTGGAATAGCGGAGCAGATCAACCGTGGCTTCACGGATATGGCGTCCATCATAGGCGTCGGCCACGATGTACACGGCGCTGTCGCGGTGCTTCCAAACGGCGCGATCCAGGATATGCGGCTCGATGGCTGCTCCGCATGGCACCCGCAACCAATCCGCTGAGCGGTCGAAGTGCGTCTTCACGCCATAGCCCGCGCCCCAATACAGGTTGGTGCGCGCATTCTGGCCATTGCCGATGCCAGCCGGCACCTTCACGATTCCTTGGTGCTCGTTGTCGCAGAGCGCCACGAGCACATGCGCCACGCGCGGCGATTGAGCGGATAGCGCATTGAAGGCGACGAAAGCCGGAAAGACGAGGGCGCGCATGGTGGATGAATGCGCGCCCTCCGTGCGGGTAACGTCAGCGATCAGCGCAGGTCGTTCACCTCCACGCCCGGATACTTGCTCTTGTCGAAGGTGAAGAGACCATCCGGGAGATCAGGGTTGGCCGTGAATTTCTTCACCGTGTAAGTGACCACGTTGCCATCCTTGTAGAGCACTTGCACGCTGCGCGGGTCGCCCTTGGCTTTTTCAACCGTGAGCAGCACGGTGTGGAATGGCTTCTTCGCCGGATCGATAGGGAAGAGCTTCACCACTTGCGTCATCGCGCCGCTGGCATCGGCCTTCTCCTCCACGAACTGGCTCTTGAAGCCTTTCTCGTACTGGGTGAACATGGTGCTCGGGTCGAGGTCCTGGTCCATTTCGGCGGGATCGTTCAAGGTGACCTCGTTGGTCTCTTTGCTGTAGGTGTGCAGCACCTTGCCATCGTTGATGATGGTGTTCTTGTCGAGCACGAGGCGGAAGCGCTTTCCCTTCACCTTCATGTTGCCCTCCTGCTTCACGTCGAGCTTGTCCTTGGTGCTCTGCAGGCGGCTGGTGAAGTCGGCTTCGAAGCTGGTCCAGCTCTTGGACTGGGCCATCAGGCGGTCAACGATCGCTTTCGATTTGGGGTCGTCCTGTGCAGAGGATGCGATCGGCGTGAGGAGGAGCGCAGCGGTAAGGAGCAGGGCATTCTTCATGGCGGTGCGAAGTTCGGGCGCCTTAGCCAAAGGCCATGCCACGAGGATGATCATCTTCGATGCAGCAGTACTGCCCGTCCGATCAGATGGTCATTCGGCACGAAGCCCCAGTAGCGGGAATCGGCGCTGAAGTGACGGCTATCGCCCAGCACGAAGTAGTAGTCCTTCTCCACTTCGTAAGTCGTAAGCGGCTGTCCATCAATCAGGAGCACGTTGCCGCTATTGCTCAACCGGTGCCCTTCGTAAACGGAGATGAGCCGATCATAGAGAGGCAGATTGTCAACGGTGATCCTGAGCCTGTCGCCGCGCTTGGGCACGGTGATGGGGCCATAGTCATCGCCATTCCACGGGTAGAACGGGCTGAAGGGGAAGAGGTGCCGTTTCCCGCCCGAATCGAGCCGCATGGGCGCGACGCTCACCACCGATCCATCCTTCACGAGTGCATCGGCCAATGGCGCATTCAACGCGGTTTCCAGGTTGCTCCTTCCTGGAACGATGAGGGCGTCAGGCAAGCCATGCCGCTGCGCCAATGCGCTCGCATCAACGCCACTACGCAAGCGCACCAGATGGCTCAAGGTCATGCCCTCAGGCTGATCCGCTTGCGTGCCATTCACGAAGAGCCTGGCATTCCGAAGCTCAAGGATGTCGCCAGGGGTACCGGCCACACGCTTCACCATCAAGGGCCTTCGCCACCGGGGCTCGGAATCCTTCAGCGGGTCGCGGAACACCACGATGTCACCGCGGTGAATGCCTGTCCACGTCGTCCAGCGTTGCACCAGCAGCAGGTCGCCAGGCCGCAGCGTAGCGAACATGCTCGCGCTGCGCACGGTGACGAAGCGAATGATGAGCGCATTGAGCAGGAATAGAACGCCCAAGGCAAGGGCGAAGGCATGAAGCCAGCCGCTGCGTTTCGCATTCGACAGGACTTCTCGAATCCTTAACCTGCCTTGCATTCGACCTGCAGTCCAATACCGCGATCGGACTACTTAACCCCTGAGAATATCCGCTTCCACCGGATTCCGGTCTCAGGATCCTTGGTGAACCATACCAGCACGGCCTTGCCCACCACGTGGTCGAAGGGCACGAAGCCCCAGAAGCGGCTATCCTGGCTTCGGTGCCGGTTGTCGCCCATGAGCCAATAGTAGTCCTGCGCGAAGGTGTAGCTGGTTGCCGGCTGTCCGTCGATCAGGATCTGATCGCCTTCCACCGCCAGGTCATGGCCTTCATAGACGTCGATGATGCGGCGGTAGAGCGGCAGGTTCTCCAAGGAGAGTTGCACCGTGGCGCCTTGCTCCGGTATCCACAACGGACCGAAGTTGTCCTCGCTCCAATCGAAGCGCTTGTCATTGGGGAAGATGGGAAGCTTGCTTCCTCGCTCTGTCCCGCGAGGATTGTCTTGCCGCTCCAATTGGGTGAAGTAGGGGTTGTTGGCCTCGAGCGATCGCACCTGCGCGTTCGTGAGCGCCACGTTCACGGGTTCGCCGGCCACCGGGCGCTGTCCGTTCTGCAGTGAGTAGGATCCCATGTCCCCGATGCCGATGTCGTCGCGCTCCTTCATCATCGCCTGGGTGCGCTCACCATAGTTCACCTTGAAGGCTGTGTTGTAGCTGAACTGCGCTTGCTCGGGCCAGGTCTCTTTCACGCCATCCACGTAGACGAATCCGCTGCGCACCTCCAGCGTATCGCCAGCCACGGCCACGCAGCGCTTGATGTAGTTCTCGCGCTTGTCGATCGGGCGCACGAGCAAGCCGCCCATGGGAACGCTCACGATATCGTCACCGACACGGTTCATGATCCGGGTGTTCGGGTCGCTCACTTTCTTCCGGCCCATGTCGCGCACGAGCTGGTAATAGCTCTGGTTCTGCACGTTAGCCACTACGGTATCGCCTTCGGGGAAATTGAACACCACGGCATCGCCTCGCTCGGGCTTGCCAAGGCCGGGTAGCCGGCGGTAGGGTTGTGAGAACCAATCCACGAACGATGGGGTGCTCGTGGTGAGGGGCATGGTGTGGTGCGTGAAGGGGAAGGTGAGCGGGGTCATGGGCAGCCGAGGGCCGTAGCTGAGCTTGCTCACGAAGAGGTAGTCGCCCACCAGCAGGCTCTTCTCCATCGACGGCGTGGGGATGGTGAAGGCCTCGAAGGTGTAGGTGCGGAAGACCGTGGCCACGATCACGGCGAACAGGATGGCATCGCCCCATTGCTCAAAGAGGTTGCGCTTGCGCTTCTCAGGCGGGATGGGGCCGATGTAGGTGTCCTTCGAGAAGATGGTCTCAGGGATCCTCCACCACGGCAGGAAGGTCATGAGCACGTACTCCTTGTAGCTGCGGCGACCGAGCACGATGGAGATGTTCACATTCATGATGATGAACATGAGCAGGTTCACGCCCGGCACGATGAAGAGCACGATCCACCACCAAGGCTTGCCGGTGATCTTCAGCCACACAAGGATGTTGTACACGGGGACGAATCCGGCCCATGCGGGCTTGCCGGCCTTCTGGAAGAGCTTCCATAGGCTGGCCATGAGCACAGCGAAGTAGGCGTAGAGGAAGATGTAGGGGAGCAAGGTTGGGAGGTTGAATTTTGACCCTTAGGTCGGGGGGATGTTGCAGGTTGCAGCTTGGAGCGTCGGCTTCAGGGTCGGCACTGCCGGTTCACGATCGTTGATTCATGTCCAGCACATCGTCCATGGTGAAGAGCCCTTTGCGGTTCAGGAGCCATTCAGCCGCGATCACCGCGCCTGTAGCGAATCCGCTACGATTGAAAGCCTCGTGCGTGATGGTGATGCGGTCGTTCGCGCTGGACCAGGTGACGCTATGCTTGCCGGGGACTTCGCCCGTTCGCTCGCTCGAAATGGGGACCGGGGCTGGCGAGACCGCTTCGCTCAGCTGGCCGTTCGGCAAGGCAGGGTCGACGTGACCACGACTACCAACGAGTTCCCAGCCAGCGTAACGTTGCGCGCGCAGGTCGATATCGTTGGCGAGGGTGATAGCCGTGCCGCTGGGCGCATCGAGCTTGTGGGCATGATGCACCTCGTCGATTCGGGCGGCGTAGGCCGGCACCTTATCCATGAGCGCGGCCAGCTGCCGGTTAACGCGGAAGAAGAGGTTGACGCCGACGCTGAAGTTGCTGGCCCAGAGCAAGGAGCCTTTGTATTCATCCACGAGGCGGCGCACCTCGGGGAGCTTGTCGTACCAGCCTGTGGTGCCCACGACCACGGGCACGCCCATCTCCATGCACAGCCGCATATTGGCCAACGCTTGCTCGGGCTTGCTGAACTCGATGGCCACATCGGCACCGCTCGGCGCTGCGCCGGCATTCGCCTTGGTCACGCGCAGCACCACTTCATGCCCACGCGCATGGAGAGCGGCCTCAATGGCCTTGCCCATTTTCCCGTAGCCGTAGAGTGCGATGCGCATGCTGGGCGCCGAAGGTAACCGGCTGCCTCAGAGGCGGTGGCAAACAAGTGTGAACGGCAATGCGCCTCAGCGCAGTGCCAATGATAGGCTGAAGCCCGGTGCGCCAATCGCCGCAGTGCTCAACGATGGCCCTAAGCCTGCACTTAAGTCGCGCCCCACATCGAAACGCACGAAGTGGGCGTCAACGCTCGCGTCCACCACATTGAGCAGATAGACCGCCCCGAAGGCGATGTAGCTTAGGTCGCGCCAGCGGCGGTAGGTATCGGTCACCTCCAGCACCTGGCTGGAGCTGAAGCGGCCATTGAATTCGTCGGTGGTGGCGGGGTCGCCATCCACGATCGCGATGTAGGCATCCTTGTAGCGGCGGTACTCTCGGGTGTTCTCCTGGATGAAATACACGCACGTGCCCAGCCCGGCCCAAGCGATCGGGGCCTTCCAGTACTTGCGGTTATAGATCTGCCCGGCCCCCGGAGCCACAATGCTGAGGATGCTGGCTTTGCGCGGGGAGTGGCGTTGGCGCCAGGAAAGTGTGTCGGATTGCGCCGATGATGCGCTGGCGACCACGAAAGCGAGCAGAATGGCGAAATGACGATTCACGGTGCAAAGGTGAGGCTTCGTTCACCCCAGCACCTTCTTCAGCCTATCCAGCTCCTGCTGGCTCTTGAAGCCGATCTCGATGGTGCCCCTTCCGTTCATATCCACCTTCACGGTAACACGGCTTCCGAGCTGATCGGTGAGCAACGCGCTCAGTTCCTTGTCGTAGCGTGCTTTCGATGCAGTTGCCGGACGCTTGATCCCCGGCACGGGCGTGAGGTTCCGGGCCAGGTCCTCCACCTGCCGCACGCTCAATTGGCTCTCCACGATCTTGTGGAAGAGCGCCACCTGTCGGCCGGGATCTCCGATGGTGATCAGCGCCCGCGCATGGCCCATGCCGATGCTGCGGTTGCGAAGGCCCAATTGCACTTCGGGCTGCAGCTTCAGCAGGCGCAGGTAATTGCTGACGGTCGCACGGTCCTTGCCCACCTTCTCGCTGAGCTTCTCTTGGGTCAGGCTCACCTCATCGATCAGACGCTGGAAGCTCACGGCCACTTCGATGGGGTCGAGTTCCTCGCGCTGGATGTTCTCCACCAGGGCCATCTCGAGCATGGCCTCGTCGTTGGCCACGCGCACATAAGCAGGCACCTCAGCGAGTCCGGCCAGTTGCGAGGCGCGGAAGCGACGTTCGCCACTGATGAGCTGGAAGCGCTCATAGCCCACCTTGCGCACGGTCACCGGCTGGATCACCCCCAATTCGCGGATGCTCTGCGCCAGATCGGCCAGGGCCTCTTCGCCGAAATGCGCGCGTGGCTGGAAGGGGTTGGGCTCGATCTGCGATACCGGGAGCATCGTGGTGCCGCCCATGGGCCGGTGCGCTGAGGCATCGCGCGCCGTGATGTCGGCGGCTGGCTCATCGAGCAGTGCGCTCAATCCTCGTCCAAGCCCTTTCTTCTTGATCATGTTCGCTGGTAATGCTTGAGGTGCGCTGAAACAGATGAAGGCGTCAGTCAATGGTCCCAGCGGCCATCATGCGCTCGGCTTCCGGTATGCGCGTAAGGCTGTTCTTCTGCAGGATCTCGCGGGCCAGGTTCAGGTAATTGGTGGCGCCCTTGCTGCTGGCATCGTGCATGATGATGCTCTTGCCATGGCTCGGCGCTTCGCCCAGAGCCACGTTGCGGTGGATCACGGTATCGAACACCAATTGCTGGAAGTGGGTCTTCACCTCTTCCACCACTTGGTTGGCAAGGCGCAGACGGCTGTCGTACATGGTGAGCAGCATGCCCTCGATCATCAGCTCCGGGTTGAGCCGCTGCTGCACGATCTTGATGGTGTTGAGCAGCTTGCCCAGGCCCTCAAGCGCGAAGTATTCGCACTGCACGGGCACGATCACGCTGTCGGAGCAGGTGAGGCTGTTCACGGTGACCAGTCCCAAGGAGGGCGAGCAATCGATGATGATGAAGTCGTAGCTGTCACGCAATGGTTCCAGCACTTTCTTCATCTGATGCTCACGTTCAGGCATATCGATCATCTCGATCTCCGCGCCCACCAGGTCAATGTGGCCCGGCAGCAGGTCGAGTCCGGGATTATCGGTGCCCACGATCACTTGCTGGGCCGGCGTGCCGTTAATGATGCACTCGTAGATGCTGGCTTTCACTTGCCGAGGATCGTGCCCGGTCCCGCTGGTGGCGTTGGCCTGTGGATCGGCATCCACGAGCAGGGTGCGCCGCTCTAATGCGCCCAGGCTCGCGGCCAGGTTGATGGCAGTGGTGGTCTTGCCTACGCCGCCTTTCTGGTTCACGATGGAGATGATCTTGGCCATGTTGCTGATTTTTGTTGTTGGGCCGGGAATGCCCTGCCCGTGCGAGTTCAGATTTCGATGGTCTCTCCGATGGCAGGAAGCAGGAGGGTGATCTTCGATAGGGCGAAGGCCTCAATGGCCGCTTTCGTATCGATGGTGATGGGAGGGAAGGTGTTATAGTGGATGCCTACCACCTTGCTCACGCCCATGAGTTGGGCCGCCGCAATGGCATCCTGCACACCCATGGTGAAATGGTCGCCGATGGGCAGACAGGCGAAGCGCAGGTTGAAAGGCTTCAGCAATTGCATGTCAATGGTGAGGGCCGTATCACCGGCATGGTGGTAGGAACCCTCAGGACCAGTAACCACGAAGCCCCCTGGATTGCCGCCGTAGCTGCCGTCAGGCAACTGGCTGCTGTGCAATGCGGTTGTGTACTTCACACGGAAGGGCCCCACCGCGGTGCTGCCTCCTATGTTCAGTCCAACGGTCTTGGCAACACCCTTCTTCTCGAACCAAGTGGCGATCTCATAGTTGCTCACAAGGGTGGCATTCGTCCGCTTGGCAATGGCTTCTGCATCGGCAACGTGATCACCGTGACCGTGCGTGATCATGATCTCCGTGGCCGGCACGCGCTCAGCATTCACTTTGCCAGCAAGCGGATTACCAGTGATGAAGGGATCGAAGAGCACATCGTGCCCGGCGCTGTTCACGCCGATGCAGGAGTGGCCATAATAGGTGAGCTTCATCCGATCCAGGCGGTAAACGTTGGGTCAACGTTTCCGGCCGGACAAAGAACAGGGCGGACCTTGCCTTATTGCTGTTGAAAAACAGGCGAGTTTTGAACAGGGCCCGGTGCTCAGGATTCGTTAGAAGAGATCTTGCACTTCCACGAAGTTGAAGTCGAGGCGGAAGAGGCTCTCATAGTCCTTCCCGGTCTCGGCCATTTCCTCATCCCCGGTCTCGAAATGCCAGTTCACCCGCACGTGCTGCCCGCGCTCGTTCACGGCGTCGAGCTTCTGGAAGATGTTGTAGAGGTGCTTGCTGCTGCTTGTGTCAAGGTAGTCAAGCCGCATGTTCACCGTGGTCTCTTCCTTGGGCTGCTCCAGGTATTCCTCGATCCAGCGATAGACACGGGAATAGAATTGCTCGGAATTGTTGGGGAGTGATCGGCCCACGAATTCCATCACGCCGTTATCGAGGTCGAGGTCGATCTCGGGTGAATGCTCGGTGCGGTCGATGTGGAAACGTTTGGCGGGCATGGCATGCAGGGCTTCGAGCCAAAAGTGCATGCCAATGCCGCGTGCTGAGCGCATGATGGATGGCTCCCCATCAACACGGCAGGGTGGAGAACGATGAGAGCCGATGGGGCCGCCATCGGCCTTCGAGTGGAGCAGGGTGCTCAGCGCCCGTTGTAGGCGGTGATGATCTCGCGGTCCGTCGGAAGCACGATCTCGCTGTCATTGGCGCGGCGCACCCAATAGAGGTACTTGCCGCTGCCTTCGCAAGCAAAAGCGTTCAGGCTCTCTTCGGGTCCGAGCGCGCGCACAGGGAAGGTGCGCCAGGTTCCGTTCTTCTCTTGCACGGCCACCTTCACTTCGATCACCTCGCGGCACGCGTTCTTCAGGTCGAGCTGATAGGTGCCGCTGAAATCGCGCTTGTAGCCTTCGATATAGCTGAAGCAATGGTCGCATGGCGCGCCCCATTTGCTGCTGGTCTTCACCAGGCAGTCGGAGTAGCTCTGGTCTTGCGCTTGGGTCGTGAGCGCCAAGGCGAAGGCGGCGAGGAGTGTAAGGGTTCGGGTCATTTGCATCGGTTGTTCTCGAGGATGATGCGCGCTTCGGCGTTGCCGGCTCGCTTGCTTGCTTTCCAATCCTTGCAGGCGCCGTCCTGATCACCAGTCGCCTTGCGGCTCCAACCGCGGTTGTTGAAGGCCTCGCCGTTACGCGCATCGATCGCGATCACGCGGTCGAAATCGGCGATGGCCTCAGCATGGCGCCCCAGCTTGGCCAGTGCGCTGCCACGGCTCAAGAAGGCTTGCGGGTGCTCGGGCTTTTCGCCGATCACCGTGCTGAAGTCAGCGACCGCCTCGGCGTATTGCTTCAGGATGCTATGGCAGAAGCCGCGGTGCAGGTGCGCGTTCACATGCGTCGGTGCTATGGCGATGGCCTGAGTGTACGCTGCGATGGCCATCATATGGTCTCCTGCGCGATGGGCCTTTTCGCCGGCCTTGTAGAAATCATCGGCCGGGTCGGGCTTGCCGTTGTCGGCGAGGTATTGACCTTGCGCGCTGGCGGCCACCAGCATCGCGGCAAGGGGTGTTGATAGGCGCATGGGTCGGTTGAAAACGTCAGTTCTTACGCTCTCCGCGCATTGGGGTTTCCAAGGCTGTGGCGGAATGCGCCGCTAGCAGTGCGCGCAGTGCATCCAAGGTGGCCGCGGCCCCATCGTCCAGCGGTGGTCGGGGCAGGTTGCATCGGCCTGTCAGGCGCACGGAATTGAGCTTGAAGAGCTCTTTCGTGAAGCATCGGTCATGACCCTCACGGCATTCGAGGATCACGGCATCCTCTTCCATGGAATAATGGAGGCGCTCCGGGTCAATGCTCGCCAAGGGCGCCACATCCTGCCGGATCCGCGAATTAGCGTCGTACAAGTCGATCACGAGTTGCAGGCGCTTATCCAGCTTCAAGACCACGCTCCCGCCGAATAGCTCGTTGAGCTTGGCGATGCCGTCGGACTGCCCGAAACCGTTGTTCGGAATGACCGCGAAGGCTGCGATCGCGGGAAGCAGTTTCCAGTGAACCATGCGAGGCGCTGTAACGTACACGGGCACCCGAGGTTCCGCTCGCCCATGCTTCAACCCCTGCGCTCCATGCTCCGGACTGCCTTATCGGTCACCTTCTTGCTGCTGGCCGTATCACTGCTCGCGCAAGGCAAGTTCAAGGCGAATGGCCGGGTGAAGATCGAAGGAGGCGACATGGCCGGCGCACGCGCCGTGGTGTACAAGAATGGCGTGAAGGAGCGCACCATCACCACTGGCCTGAGCAAGTTCGCGCTGGAGCTGGAACTCAATGCAAGCTACATCGTGTCGTTCGAGAAGGATGGCTACGTGGCCAAGAAGATCTCCTTCGACACGCGCGTGCCAGGGGATGCCATCGCCAATGGATTCACCCCGTTCGATTTCGCGGTCTCCCTCTTCAAGCAGTACGACGACATCAACATGGTGGTCTTCAATCAACCGGTTGGGATGATCCGGTATGATGCCTCGGCAGGGGATTTCGACTACGACACCGACTACACCAAGTCGATCCAATCGCAGTTGCAGGAAGCGGTCGCTCAGGTGGAGAAGAAACAGAAACAGGAAGCCGCAGGAGCTGCTGAGGCCGAGAAGCGCAAGGCTGAGGAAGCCAAGGCGCTGCAGAAGGCCGAGGCTGAAGCGAAGAAGCAGTTGGCAGCGCAGGAGGCATCGGCTGCCAAGGCGAAAGCTGAGGCCGAGAAGGCTGCAGCAGCGGAAGCAAAGGCCAAGGAAGAGTCAGATCGCCGGTCAGCGGCCGAAGCCGCGAAGGCGGAGCAGGCGCGCGCATTGGCAGCTCAGAAAGAAACCGCGAAAGCGCCGGTTGCGAAAAAGACCGAGCCCAAGGCCGATGTGCCGCTGAAGGCTCCTGTCGAGCCCAAGCCCGAGAAGCCCAAGCTGATCCCAGGTGTTCCTGCCCCACAGCGTAACACATTGGCCGCAGCCCCTTCGGAAGGCGAGGATGGTCGGCGTCGCGTGGATCCCGTGCTCGTTGAAGAGCAGTCGCGCATGGCCAAGGCGCGCACGAATGAACAGCAGGAGGACAGGCCTGTCCCAAGCACCGTTGAAGCGGATTCGTTCCGCACAGAGGAACTGATCGTGGAGGCCGGCAAGGTGACCACCGTTGTGAAGGTTGAAGTCGGGGGCAAGGCCACGGAGTACCGCCGCGTGTTCCACAAGTGGGGCGGTGTATTCTACTTCAAGGATGGATTGGCCTGCACCCAGCTCGTTTACGAGAACGAGGCCTTGCCTCCGCAAGAGCATCTGGCAGGAGCGGCGCCACGCGGCAAGCTCGATTGAGCCGCCGGATCCTTCTTCTGTTCATTCATCCTTCAAAGGCCCGAGCGGGCAAGCTGGGCACCCTTCCGTTCGTCGCGTGTACGCCACGCTTGCGATTCGCCAGCCTCCTGGCCCGAGTGCCAGGGTGAATGAATCAATGCCGCAGTGCGAAAAACGCCCATCGATGTGGAAGTCATAGAGCATCGTGGCCACCGCGATCGGACCATCGATACGGACATGCGCATCCCAATAGCGCTCTACCAGCCGCTCGGTCCCGGCAGTCAAGCGGGTCAAGTAGTCCTCGAACGAAATTGACTGCACGCGCTTCGAGCCATCGAGGGCCACCACGTGCAGGGCACCGCCACTGACCAAGGTGCTGGCCATGGCCGCGCTGTCACGGGCGGTCATGGCGGAAAAGAAGTGATCCACCGCGCGCAGCACATCGGTCTCGGCCTCGAGGAATGCTTGCGGCTTCGCCTTTAATGGGGCAATGGAGAGTAGCAGGAGGCCGAGCAGTCGGGTCGTCATGGTGCCAAGGTATCCGCAAGCCATTCACACGAGGGTGTTCGTAATCGGCTATTCAGGCCCAATGCCGCCGTTTCTGCGTGATCCTATGTTCGCCCCCCGCTCGTTCCGGATCCGCTTACCACGACGGCACGGGCGACCTCAAATTCCGTTCTATCATGCGTACGCTAGGTCTCCTCGCGCTCTGCCTTGTCGCCATCGAATCAGGAGCTGCACGGCTGCACATCAAAGGCAATGTTACCGTTTTCGAATCCCGTGAACCGATGGCGAACGCGCTTGTGCGGGTCTACAAGAACGGCGTGAAGCAGCACGTATTCCGAACGGTCGCGAACGGTCGCTATGACGTGGTGCTCGACAATGGGGCCGATTATGTTATCCGCTTCTCCTCGCCGGGACACGTCACCAAGTGCTTCGGGATCGATACGCACGGACCAGCCTGGGAGAACGATAACGCGGTTACCGTGGTTGAAGTGGAGATGACGCTGTTCCAGCAGGTCGAGGGCATGGATCTGAGCTTCTTCGATATGCCCATGGGCCTTGCGCGCTACAACCCGATGACCGGCTTCCTCGGTTGGAACAGGCCCTACGAGGAACGCATTCAGCCGGAGGTGGCCCGCCTGTGCGCGGAGGTCAAGCAGCGGCGTGACCAGGCGATGGCGAAGCATCCGTAAGGCCATTGTCATGGAAATGCAAGCTCGGCTGCTGCGAGGCATCGGTTCGGGTGCCTGTCGGGTCAAGGGTTCATGAAGCTCATCCCGTGGTCGGACCGGAAGCTGCCATTCGGCAAGGGCGTCGACGATTGGCCATTCTTACTCGAGCGATTGCGCGGTACGCCGGCGCGCTCGGCGCACCTGCTCAAAGGGATCCCGATCGAGTGCCTTGTGCTTCAGCAGCAAGGCCGATGGAGCGCCATGGGGCACTTGGCCCATATGCTGTTCCTCGACCAGCGGTTCCAGTCCCGCATTGATGATTTCGAATGCCGGCGTCCGGCCTTGTGCCGGATAAGCCTTGATGGGCAGGAGGAGCGGATCAGGCTGGCAAGCAACCGTCAGCCCGGCGATCTCTTGGAAGAGCACCGCATCACGCGTCTGGATCTGGTCAGTAAGCTGGCAGCCATGGATGAGGCAGTGCTTCAGCATCGAGCATCGCATCCATGCATGGGAAGCGCCATGAGCCCTGTGGATATGGCACTATGGATCGCTGAGCACGATGACCACCATCTGCTCTCGATGCGCATGGCGCTCGTCGAGCGCTTCAACGATTGAGCGTCAAAGGGGTGTTAAGGGCCTTATGCCCGTGATGGCCCCTTCTATCTTCGGCGCCATTCAATCGGAACGGATATGCGCCCACTCGTGCTCTTCTCCCGGCTCATTGTCGGATCGCTCTTCATCGTCAGCGGCCTGATCAAGGCCAACGATCCGCTCGGCTTCTCCTATAAGCTGCAGGAGTATTTCGCGGAGAGCGCGCTCAATCTCCCCGCATTCGAGCCGTACGCGATGGCCTTGGGGATCCTCGCCTGCTTGGCGGAGGTGGTGCTGGGCTTCGCCGTGCTTTTCGGCGGTCGCTTGCGCATGGCGGCCATCTCGCTCTTCGCGCTCACGGTCTTCTTCGGCTGGCTCACGCTCTATACCGCCACATGCGATCCGCATGGCACGTACACGGTGCTGGTGAATGGCGTGGCCGAGGAGCGCCCCGTGACCTGCGTAACGGACTGCGGCTGCTTCGGCGACGCCATGAAAGGCAGCGTGGGCAGGAGCCTCACGCCTTGGGAGAGCTTTTACAAGGATGCCATCCTCTTCGTGCTCATCATCCCGATACTCATCCATGCGTTCCGCTCCAAGGGCGGTTCATGGAACACCAAGGCCGACGACATGGTGCTGTTGCCCGGCGGCTTGCTGCTGGTGGCCATCTGGAGCTGGATCTTCACTTGGTGGGGTCCGGTGTGGTTCACGCTGCTCGGCTTCCTTGGGTATGCGCTGATCAAGCGCGGTGCTCAAGGCATCAAGGCCGAGTGGCTCACTGCGGCATGGGCATCGGTGCTCACCCTGGTTTTCGCATGGTGGTGCTACTCGCATCTTCCATTGCGCGATTATCGGCCATATGCCGTTGGCAAGAGCATCACTGAGCAGCGCGTGAGCAAGCCTGCAGTGAATAGGATCTTCATGAGCTACACGAACAAGACCACGGGCAAGGTGGAGGAGTTCGATACCTCCATGCCGTACCCATGGGACGATCCCAATTACGAAGAGGTGAAGGAGAGCATGCGGGTGGTTGAGCTGGAAGCTGGCGTGCCATCGCCGGTGCAGGACTTCCGGTTGATCGACCGGGACGGATACGAGCTCACGGATGATGTCCTCAATGAGCCCGCCCCGGTGATCCTGGTGGCGGCATACGACCTGAGGAAGAGCGATCCTTCGAACATCAAGGCCATTGCGCAGCTCGCCGATGATGCTCAGCGGAAGGGCTGGTACGTGTACGGGGTCACCACCAATGCCTGGGAAGCGGTGGATGAGTTCAGGCACGAGCACCAGCTGGCCTTCGAGTTCGTGCAATGCGATGAGAAGGTGATCAAGACGATGGTGCGTGCCAATCCTGGCGTGCTGCTGCTGAAGCAGGGCACCGTGAAGGGCATCTGGCACGGGAACGACGCGCCCTCGCTGGTCGAAGCCGAAGCGAAGCTGAACTAGAAGTTCGGCTTCAGCATGTACTTGCTGTAGAAGGCGTTGATCGCAGCCACGGCGTCCTCTGGCTTGTCAACCACGCTGAAGAGCTCCATGTCCTCCATGTTGATGTAGGCATGCTTGCTTCCCATGGTCTGGGCGATCCAATCCAGCAGGCCTTGCCAGTACTTCTTGCCGACCAGGATGATCGGGAAGCGCGCGATCTTCTGCGTCTGTATCAGCGTGAGCGCCTCGAAAAGCTCATCGAGCGTGCCGAAGCCGCCGGGCAGCACGATGAAGCCCTGCGAGTATTTGGTGAACATCACCTTGCGGACGAAGAAGTAGTCGAAGTGGAGGCTCTTCTCCTTGTCCACGTATGGGTTCGATGATTGCTCGAAGGGCAGCTCTATGTTGAGGCCCACGCTCGTGCCTCCGCCGCGCTGGGCGCCTTTGTTGGCGGCCTCCATGATGCCTGGGCCGCCGCCTGTGATCACGCCGTAGCCATTGCCGGTGAGCTGGAAGGCGATCTCCTCCGCCAGCTTGTACTCCGCGGCGTCGGGCTTGGTGCGTGCGCTGCCGAAGACGCTCACGCAGGGTCGGATGCGCTGCATGGCCTCGAAGCCCTCAACGAATTCGCTCATGATCTTGAAGATCGCCCAGCTGTCGTTGGCCTTCACCTCGCTCCAGCCCTTGCGCTTGAATGCGCGCATGATCCGGCGCTCGCTCTCTTCGTTCTGTTTCGACTCTTTCTTCATCGGTTGGTCAGCTGCCGCGAAGGAAGCCCCGGCTGGTGCTCGCGCCCGATCCGGTCGATGCCCTTTATCAACGCTCCGTCGAGGACAGGCTCAGGGGTGCAGCTCTTCCTTCAGGTAGGGCCAGGTGTGGCCACGGCCCATCAGCACCACTTCCTCCGGCGTTCCGCGCGCCACGATCATGCCGCCGCCGGCGCCGCCTTCCGGCCCCATGTCGATCAAGTAGTCGGCCACCTTCATGATGTCGAGGTTATGCTCGATCACAAGCACGGTGTTGCCTTGGTCCACCAGGCGCTGCAGCACGTCGATGAGCTGCTTCACGTCGTCGAAGTGGAGTCCCGTGGTGGGTTCGTCCAGGATGTAGAAGGTGTTGCCCGTTCCTTTCTTGGTGAGTTCGGTGGCCAGCTTGATGCGCTGTGCCTCGCCTCCGCTGAGGGTCGTGCTGCTCTGGCCGAGCTTCACGTAACCGAGTCCCACATCGAGTAATGTGCGCAGCTTCTGGTTGATCTGCGGGATGTCGGCGAAGACCGTGGCCGCCTCCTCCACGGGCATGTCGAGCACGTCGGCGATGCTCTTGCCCTTGAACCGCACTTCAAGCGTCTCGCGGTCGTAACGCTTGCCACGGCAGGTCTCGCACGGCACGTGCACGGCAGGAAGGAAATTCATCTCGATGGTGCGCACCCCTGCGCCCTTGCATGTCTCGCAACGGCCTCCAGCGGTGTTGAAGCTGAAGCGGCCGGCCTTGTAGCCGCGGATCTTGGCGCTGGGCAGTTGCGCGAAAAGCTCGCGGATGTGGTCGAAGAGGCCGGTATAGGTGGCGGGGTTGCTGCGCGGGGTGCGGCCAATGGGGCTCTGGTCCACCTCGATCACCTTGTCGATATGCTCCAGCCCTTTGATGCTGTGGAAGGCCAGCGGCTGCGGATCGCTGCGGTAGAAGTGCTTGCTGAGGATGGGGTATAGGGTGTCGCCGATGAGGGTGCTCTTGCCGCTGCCGCTCACACCGGTGATGCAGATCAAGGTGCCCAGCGGGAAGTCCGCATCCACCTCTTTGAGGTTGTTGCCTTTGGCGCCGCGCAGCGTGAGCCGTTTGCCGTTGCCCTGTCGCCGCGCCTTCGGCACCTCGATGCGCAATTCGTTGCGCAGGTACTGCGCGGTTACGCTATCCCCTTGGGCGAATCGCTTCGGGTGGCCTTGCGCCACGATCCGGCCGCCGTGCTCGCCTGCGCCAGGCCCGATATCGATCAGGTGGTCGGCGCTCATCATCATCTCCTTATCGTGCTCGACCACCAGCACGCTGTTGCCTCCGTCGCGAAGGCTGCGAAGGCTCGCGATGAGGCGCTGGTCGTCGCGCTGGTGCAGGCCGATGCTTGGCTCATCGAGGATGTAGAGCACGCCGGTGAGCTGGCTGCCGATCTGCGTGGCCAGGCGTATGCGTTGCGCCTCGCCGCCGCTCAATGAGCGCGCGCTGCGGTCAAGGGTGAGGTATTCGAGGCCCACATCGAGCAGGAACCGGCTACGTGCGGTGATCTCCTTCACCACCTCTTTGGCGATGACGGCCTTGGTGCCTTCAAGCCTGTCCACCAGGCCATTCATGAAGGCATGCAGCTCGATGAAGGAGAGTTGCACCAGCTCGCTGATGTTCTTCCCATCCACGCGGAAATGCAAGGCGGTCTTCTTCAAGCGTGCACCATGGCATTCTGGGCAAGCCACCATGTGCGTGAACCCGGCCGCCCATTTCTGTGCGGTCTTCGGGCCTTCTTCAGCCTGTTCGAGGATGAATGGGATGATGCCCTCGAACTGCACGGTGCGGTCGCTGAGGCCGATGCTGCTGCTCACCCGCAGCGGCTCATCCATGCCGTTGAGCAAGGCTGCCAGCACAGCGTCGTCCATCTCTTCGACCGGGGTGTCCAGGTCGTGGCCGAAATTCTCCAGCACCGCTTCGATCTGTTTGAACACCCAGGAATTCTTCGCGCTGCCAATGGCTACGATGGCTCCTTTCCGGATGCTCTTCTTCCGGTCGGGGACGATCTTGTCGAGCGCGACCTCGGTTACTTGACCGAGGCCGCTGCACCTTGGGCATGCTCCGTAGGGACTGTTGAAGCTGAAGAGGTTCGGCTCAGGCTCTTCATACGCGATCCCGCTGGTGGGGCACATGAGGTGGCGGCTGAGGAAGCGGGGCGCGTGTTGGCCCTTGGCTTCCACCACCATCAGGCTGCCCTTGCCGTACTTCATAGCGGTGTTGATCGTCTCGGCAAGGCGCTTGGCGTTGCTTTCGCTCACCTTGATGCGGTCCACCACCAGCTCGATGTCGTGGACCTTATACCGGTCCAAGCGTGGCCGGCTCGTCAGGTCGATCACTTCGCCGTCGGCCCTAGCACGTAGGAAACCCTGCCGCAGGAGCTGCTCGAAGAGCTCGCGGTAGTGCCCCTTCCGCCCGCGCACCAAGGGCGCCAGCACAAGCACCTCTGTGTTGTCGTAGGCTTCGGAAACCAGCTGCACGATCTGCTGGTCAGAGTAACGCACCATGGGCTCGCCGGTCACATGGCTGAAGGCATCGGCCACGCGGGCATAGAGCAGTCGCAGCAGGTCGTAGATCTCCGTCACCGTGCCCACAGTGCTGCGCGGGTTGCGGCTGATGGTCTTCTGCTCGATGGCGATCACAGGGCTGAGGCCGGTGATCAGGTCAACATCGGGCCGTTCGATGCCGCCGAGGAATTGGCGCGCATAAGCGCTGAATGTCTCGATGTAGCGGCGCTGGCCCTCGGCGTGGATGGTGTCGAAGGCCAGGGAGCTCTTGCCGCTGCCGCTCAGGCCCGTTATCACGACCAGCTGGTCGCGCGGGATGCGCACATCGATGCCTTTCAGGTTGTGAACCCTGGCGCCGAGCACTTCGATATGATCTTCAGTGGCGCTGCCGTTGTGCGCGGCATCCGCCGGGAGGGCTTCAGTCTTCAAACGGGCGCAAAGGTCGCGACTTACTCGGTCGTGCCGTCATGGAAGCCTTCAGCCGGCAGCAGGATCGCGTAGGTCCGGCCTTCCTTGTTCGTCAGTTTGCTGTCCCGAAGCCAAGGATTCAGGAGCTTCACGGTCTTGTAATCCGTGCCATGGCGCAGAGCGAAGGCCGCGAGGTCTTCAATGGGCCCATTCACCTCGAAGGACCGGGTACGGTAGGGGGGGTAGAGGTCTTGCGCGCGCAGGTGGAAGCCGTAGCGCTCTGGGTCGCGGATGATCTCTTTCATGGCCAGGATCCGGAACACATAGCGGCTGGTCTCTTCGGGCAGCAGCAGGTCGAAGTAGTTCTCCATCTTCTGCCGATCGAGTTGCTTGTCAACTCCGCCTTGACCGAGGTTGTAAGATGCAGCGGCCAAGGCCCAGCTGCCGAACTTGGCGTAAGAGGCCTTCAGGTACTTGCACGCCGCCACGGTGCTCTTCTCCACGTTGTACCGCTCATCCACCTCGGCATTCACCTCCAATCCGTGGGTTTGGCCCGTCTCCTTCAGGAACTGCCAGTAGCCTGCGGCTCCCATGGGCGATACAGCGTTCGTGAAATTGCTCTCAACCAGGGCCAGGTACTTCATGTCGTCCGGCACTCCTTCCCGGCGAAGCACCTCTTCGATCAATGGGAACCAGCGGTTGGCGCGCTTGTGGGCGAGCAAGGTGTTGCTCTGCCAATAGGTGTTCACCAGCAGCTCCCGATCAAGCCGCTCGCGCACATCGATGCGGTCCATCGGCACGGGTTCGCCGCAGAACACCACTTGGGCGGGCATGGTGAGGCTGAAGACCTTGTAGCCGTCGTTGAAGCGCTGGCGGTGATCCAGGTCGGTGGCAGCGCTGCTCGCAGAGAAGACCAGCAAGTGAGCGGCCACGGATCCGGCCAGGAGCAGAACGAGCAGGCCGATGGAGCGTGCAAGAAGACGAAGGGCGTTCTTCATGGGTGAGGCCTCGAGCGGCGGGTGATTGCGAAGAGCGTTCCGAACACGAGCAGGCCGTATGAAACGAACGCGACGGTGTGCAGGTTCCCCCAGATGATGATGAAGCGCGCCATGGTGAAGGCAAGGAACACGTTCACAAGGCTCAGGCCGATGAAGACGAGCGCCACCTGCCCATCGCTGAGGCCGAGGTAGCTGAGGTGATGCGTGGTGTGATCCCGCCCCCCGACGAAAGGGCTGTGGCCGCGCATGATCCGGTTTATGGAGACGGTCGCGGTATCAGCGATCGGGAGAAGGAACACGATGAGGGGCATGATCACCTGCCGGGCGGGTTCCCAGGCCCCTGTCGGCCCCTGCATGTTCCAGAAGAAGCGGATGCCGACGAAAGCGATGAGCACCCCGAGGAATTGGCTGCCGGTATCCCCCATGAACATGCGCGACGGGTTCCAGTTGTAGAAGAGGAAGCCGGCGAGGGCAGCCATGGTGCCAACCAGCAGCACCATGTACACCGGGTCCATCGCATTGGTGGCGATCATCACCACGGTGGCCGCCGATAGGATCGCGATGGTGACGGAGGTCGCCACCGCGTCCATGTTATCGAGCATATTGATCGAGTTCATCATGCCCACCACCCAGAACAACGTGAGCGCCACGTTGGCCCATTGCGCCTCGAAGAGATTGATGCAGGTGCCGCTCGCGATGAGGATGCCGCCGCAGCCGAGCTGAACCATGAACTTGAGCACGGGGCGCGTGTTGTAAGCGTCATCCGCAAGGCCCATGAGGAACCCGAGGGAAGTAGCGGCCAAGAGGCCCAAGAGCTCGGGGCGCAGCACGGCCACCTCGCCAGGGAAGAGCACGCCGTGCAAGGTGAAGCAAGCGAGGAACAGGATGTAGAACCCGATTCCGCCGAAGGCCGGCTTGTAGCTGGCGCTCCAGCGCTCGATAAGCTGATCCTTCTCACGCATGCCCAAGGTGCGCGCGAAGCGCATGAAGAGCGAGTTCACGAGCAGGCTGAAGACCAGCGCCGCGAAGAAGAGGCCCGAGTAGATGAGGAAGAGCTGGGTCCCGCTGTAAGCCATGGCCTCATTTAGGCAGGTGCCAAGGCTCCTCGAAGCCGAATCCTGCCCGGTCCTTATCGCTCACCAGCGGATCGCGGACTCCCCAGTCAATGCCCAGCGCCGGGTCGTCCCAGCGGATGGTGCGCTCGGCTTGGGGATGATAGTAGGCCGTGCACTTGTAGTTGAAGACCGTTCCGTCCTCAAGCGCCGCGAATCCGTGAGCGAAGCCCGGTGGCACCCAGAGCAGGGTGGGGGCCTCCGAAGTGAGATGCACCTTCACATGCTGCCCGTACGTCGGGCTGTCCCGGCGGATATCGACGCAGACATCGATGGCAGCGCCGCGCGAGACGCGCACCAGCTTGCCTTGCGCATGCGGGTCGAGCTGGAAGTGCAGCCCGCGCAGCACGCCTGCGCGCGAGATGCTCTCGTTGTCCTGCACGAAACGCTGGCTGCCGATGGCTTCATCCATGGCACGCTGGCTCCAGGTCTCCATGAAGGAGCCGCGGTCATCAGCGAAGCTGCGGGGCCGAAGCAGCACGAGCCCGGGAATGGGGAAGGTCTCCGTCGCGATCATGATTTGCCGAAAAGGTTGGCCAGGAACCCGGTCTTGCCCCGCTTCGTGGCCGGCCGGTCCTCGTAATAGCCGCCTGCATACCCGCTTCCATAGCCGTAGCCGTAGCCATAGCCATAGCCGTAGCCATAGTTGTAGCCGTAGCGGTTGCGGTCCACATCAACGCCATTGAGCACGCAGCTGAGGCGCTTGATGCTGTTCTCGTTGATCAAGCGGTCGACGTTCTGCACGAAGTGCTTCTTGCTGTAGTCGCTCCGGAAGATGTAGATCGGGTAATCCGCCAGCTGGATCATCGGGATGCCATCGGTCACCAGCCCCACCGGCGGGTTATCAAGGAGCACCACATCGTACATCTTCTTCAGTTCAGCGAGCACCTCGAGCATGCGCGGGCTGATGATCAGCTCCGATGGGTTCGGCGGGATCGGGCCGGCGGTGATGTAGTCGAGGCCCTCAAGGCTGCTGTGCCGTATGCAGTCGGCCAAGGTGTCCTTGCCGATCAGCACCGTGCTCATGCCGCGCGCATTGTCCACATCGAAGCCAAGGTGGATCTTGGGCTTGCGCATGTCCAAGTCGAGGATGATCACGCGCTTGCCGCTGTAGGAGATGATGCCCGCGAGGTTCATGGCAACGAAGGTCTTCCCTTCGCCGGAGATGGTGCTGGTGATGGCGATCACCTTCGGCCCAGGCGAGTTGTCGACGAACTGCATATTGGTGCGCACCGTGCGGAACGCCTCAGCGATGAGGCTCTTGGGATTCTTATCGATGAGCAGCTCGGAAACGGGGATATCGTGCTTGTACTTGGGCACCATGCCGAGGATGCCGATGCTGGCGTGGCTGAGCTTGGCCACATCGTTCAAGGTGGTGATGTTGTCGTGCAGGATATAGCGGATCAGGAGTATCAACAGGCACAGGATGATGCCCGCCATGATGTAGGAGCCGATCACCACCTCCTTGTTGGGCGTTACCGGTGAGTGCGAGAGCGCGGCCCCTTGCAGGATGCGGTTCTGCGGAACGAAACCGGCCTTGCTGATCCGGTACTCCACCTCTTTCTCCAGCAGCATGGTGTAGTACTTCTGGTTGATGCTGAAGACGCGCTCGACCCGGCTGTACTCGATCTCCTTCTCCGGCAGCACCCTGAACTTGCCATCGAGGATGCCCAGCTGCCTGCCGAGGTCGTCGCGCTGGCGTTCCGCGCTCTCGCGCATGCGCCGGAGCGATTCCAGCAGAACCCGCTTCTGCAAGGCCAGCCGCTCTTCCGCGGCCAGCAGGGCCGGGTGCGACGCCGTGGCGTCCTCACGGAGCATATCGCGCTCATCGAGCCGGTCCTGAAGGTTGCGCAGCGGCATGCTCAGCGTGGTCTCATACTTGGTGCCGAGCAGCAAGGGGAGCAGGTCGTGGGCGCTGATCTCGCCGCGCTCGCTCGCACTGGCCCGTTCCATCGCCTTGAGCAACTCCACATCGAGCGTGAGCCGCACCAGCTCATCCTCGTATTCGTTCGTGCGCTCCAGCAGCAAGGGACCGAGTGCGGCCATGTCGCTCACGCGGTTCTCGCTCTGGAGGCCCTGCATGATGTACTCCGAATCGCGCAGCTCCTTGTAGGCCGTGTCCTTCTGGGTCCGGATGAAGGCGATCACGCTCGCCGCGCTGCTGCTCTGGCGCTGCACATCGTAGTCGATGTAGGTCTCGGCCAGCGATTGCGCCAGGTCACGCGCCACGTACGGATTCGGGTCGCGGCAGGTGATCTCAACGACTTTCGTGGCGTAGTCCTGCGATACCAGCCAGACCTGGTTGGCGTACTTCTCCAGGAGGCGTTCACGGCTGTTGATCTTGAAATAGAAGCTCGTCTTGGCATCCGGGTCGCTCAGGATCGGGCTCTCGCCGATGGTGATCCGCGCCGTGAAGTGCGGCATGGTCACCAAGCCGTCTCGCGGAAAGACGTCCTTGAAGGTCCTGCCGCCAACCGTGTAGGAGAGCCCCACCTGGCTGGGGCTGGCCAGATCGAGGAAGACAGGCTGGTCGAGCACGATGCTGTCGGTGACCGCAAGGTCGTGGAGCTTGAAGAAGGAGTGCACGTAATACTCCTCGGTGAGGATCTGCCCACGGTTGAAGTAGCTCACGCGCAGTGGCAGCCGGTCCAGCGCCATGCCCAGGAAGAAGCGGCTGCGCATGAACTCAAGGTCAACGGCGAAGTTCTGCTCCTCCATGAAGCTGTTCATGAGCAGCACCTGCTTGGCCTGGTTGCTGCCGCCAAGCTGGAGCACCGAGCGCGATTGGTGGATGGGAACGGTATAGCGCAGGTAAAGCGCCGCCGAAGCGCCGGCCAGCATCAGCACGAGCACCACCCACGGCAGGCTGCGCCGGAAGATGTGGATGAAAAGCCCGAGGTCGAACTCGTTGCTGAAGTTCGTGATCCGCTGGCGGTAGCTCTCGAAGCTGACGGCTCGGCTGGTGACCTCTTCTGCGACCATCGTGGCGCGGCTTAACGGGCGAAGCCGCGCACCACGCCGATGACGAGCACGATGCTGGTGAGAAGGGTAATGACCGGGGTGAGGTCCTGCAGCGCCTCGCGCACCAATTCGGGGTTGGGATGCACGTAGATGATGTCGTCGCCCTGCAGCACGATGTCGGCGTGGCGCAGACCTTCAATGTCTGAGAGGTCGAACTGATGAACGGTCCGGCTTCCATCAGGGCCGTTGCGGAAGAGCTTCACCCGGCGCGCATCTCCGCGCTTGGCAATACCGCCGGACAGGGCCAAGGCCTCAAGCAAGGTGGTGTTATTATTCTCGATAGGCACCACACGGGCGTCGCCACCGCCGCCGGGGAAGACCACCACGCGCCGGTTGATCACCAGGAGTTGCACGTAGGGCCGCTGGTAGTAAGTGGAGTAACGCTCCTCCATGTATGCTTCAGCCTCCCTGACGGTCTTTCCGGCCAGGACCACGCGGCCCAGCAGCGGCAGCTTGCACTCCCCGTTGCTCTCGATGACGTAGTTGAAGGTGACGCGGTTCAGCATGGCCGCCTCACGCGTCCCGCCTTCACTCACCAGGTCGATCATCTTGAATCCGTCGTTCGCGAAGAGCCTGAATTGGAGCAGGTCGTTCGGTTGCAGCCGGACCCGCTTCGAGGCATCACCCGTATCGGCGAAGGTCCGGAACTGGTAATCGAGCGGTGTCTTGAACATGATGTCGCGGTTGATCGTGCAGCTGGTGGCGAGCACGGTCAGCGCGAAAGCGCCCCAAAGGGATTTCGAATGAATGGGCATGTGCGGCCAAATGTAGCGATCGGCCATTGCAGCCTCAGGCGAGCAGCTCACGATAAAGCCGGGCCGTGTCATCGATCAGCCGGGTGTAGTGGTAACGGTCCCGCACGAAGGCCCACCCGCCCTTGCCCATGCGGTCGCGCAAGGCCGCGTTGCGGGCCAAGCGCTCCAAGGCTGCTGCGAGCCCCTCTGCGTCTCCCGAAGGGCATAGCAACGCGGTCTCGTCGGCTTGCACCACGTTCCGGATCCCTCCCACATCGGTGCTCACAACCGGCCGATTGCTGGCCTGCGCCTCGATCAGGCTCACCGGGGTGCCTTCGTTAAGGCTGGTGAGCATGGCGATGTCAAGCCCTGCGTTCACGATGTCGATCTCCTTGATCCAACTGGTGAAGGTCACCTCGGCAGCCTTCACCATGGGCTTGCCATTCACGCCATGCCCGAAGGGGTGCCCATTGAAGTAAGGGCCCATGACCTGGCTCAGGCCGAGCCGGGCAGTCTGGGCCTGCAGGCGCTCGCGCTCCTCACCATCGCCGACGATGAAGGCGCGCAACTTCAGGCCGGTGCGTTCGCGAACGCGCATGATCACTTCCAGGAAGAGGTCGTGGTTCTTGATCGGCACCAGGCGGCCTACGATGCCCACCGCCAGCTCGTCGTCCGCAACCCCGTATACGCGGCGGAAGAGCGCGCGCTTCCGCTCCTGCTCCAATTGGAACGGCATCAGGTCGAAGCCCAAAGGGATCACGTCCACCTTGGAGCCCTCGCAGATCCGGTGCTCATCAACCAATTCATCGCGCTGACGCTCGCTGATGGCGATGATCCGGTGCGACCGCTTGGCCAGATAGCGCTCGATGCTCTTGTACAAGGCCGTGCGCACCGGGCCGAAGTAGCTGTGGAACACATGTCCATGGAAGGTGTGCACGATGCCCTTCACGCCCAGGTCCGCGGCGGCCATGCGCCCTACGGCACCAGCCTTCGCCGCATGCGTATGCACGATGTCGGGCCTGAAGTGCTTGATCACCTGCTTGATCCGGCGGTAAGCGCTGCGGTCGCGCCATGGCGCCACTTCACGCTGAAGCTCCGGCAGGATCATGGGCTCAACGCCCATGCTCTTGGTGATGTACTGGCTACCGGCCTCGGTTGCTTCCTGGCTGCCGCCGATGAGCAGGGTCTCGAACTCCGGCGCCATGTACCGCGTGAGGTAGGCCGCATTGTGCGTGGGGCCACCGAGGTTGAAGCGGTTGAGGATCTGGAGTACGCGGGGCATTGAAGGCGTGCGAAGATAACCCGGCTGTCAGGCGGCGGAGGCCCTTGATCGCCTCGCTTTCCACCACGTCATGTAGACGAGCAGGGCATGCACGGTTGCCTGAGCATCACCGGGGAACGATGACCGCAAGCGGCGCCGAACAGCAGCAGCGCCGCGCGGATCAAGGCCTGCGGCATGGACCAGTTCTTCACGCAGCAATTCCTCCTGCAAGCCAGGGAGTGGGCCGAGCAGCAGGTCGCGCAGGGGCACCTCGAAGCCTTGCTTCCTCCGCGCAACGATGGATGGAGGGAGCATTGCACCGAAGGCCTCGCGCAGGATCGCCTTGCCGGCACCGCGGCGGAGCTTCATCTCCGCAGGCATTGAGAAGGCGATCTCCACCACACGGTGATCGAGGAAGGGCGCGCGCACCTCGAGGCCGTGCGCCATGCTCGTGAGGTCGACCTTGTGCAGCATGTCGTTGGGCAGCACGGTCTCCAGATCCGCTAGGAGATAGCCGTTGAATCCGTGCAAGCTCTTGACGCCGCGAGACAGTTGACTCTCGCGTTCGCGCAATGCCAGCGGAGAGCCCGGCTGTGGCACAAGCCGACCGGCATCATCATCCGGGTCCTGGCCGGCGAGGTCCAGCCAGAGCTGCTCGGCGGATCCGCCAGCATTCTTGGCGAATCGGTCCAGCTTCCGGAAACTGTCCGAGATGCGGTTGTTCCTCGACTTGGGGAGCAGGCGCCACAAGGGGCCAAGGGCGATCACCGCTTTGTCCGGTCCCTGCGGTTCGGCAAGCCGCAACTGCGCCTGGTGCTTCCGGTAGCCGCCGAAGAGCTCATCGGCGCCATCACCGCTCAATGCCACCGTCACATGCTTGCGTGCTTCGCGCGCAAGGATGAAGGCAGGCAGCGCGCTGCTATCCGCGAAAGGCTCATCGACGCAGGCGAGGAAATCCGTGTAGCCGGCGGCCAAATCGTCGGTGCTGAGGCGGATGCTGGTGTGATCGGTGCCGATGTGCCGCGCGGCCTCTTCGGCGAAGCGCGTCTCATCGAAGTACGGTGCGTCCGCGTATCCGATGCTGAACGTGCGCAGTCCCGTCCGGTGGCGCGCGGCTAATGCGCTCACGATGCTGCTGTCGAGCCCGCCGCTGAGGAAGGCGCCGATGGGCACGTCGCTATTCAGGCGCAGCCGAACGGATTCGTCGAGCAGCTCCCGGAGCCGGCCTCGTGGATCGGAACTCGTTCTAGTTCGCTTGGCGGCACCAACCACATCGTACCAACGGCTCCGCTCCACGCCTCTTGCGCTCACGCGGATCAGCTCGCCGGGCTTGAGCTTCCTAGCTCCTTTCAGTACGCTCCATGGAGCAGGGATGTAGTGGAAGGTGAAGTACTGATGCAGGCTGTGCGGGTCAAGCTCGCCCTTCGCGCCCAAGGCCTCCAAAGCCCGGAGTTCACTGGCGAATAGCAAGCGGCCATCTTGCTCGCAGTACCAGAGCGGTTTCTCGCCGAAGCGGTCGCGCGCGATCAGCAATTCATCCTTCACCGCATCGTGGATGGCCAATGCGAAGAAGCCGTTGAGGTCATGCAGGAAGCCCTCGCCCTTCAGCGCGAAGAGCCGGAGCACGACCTCGGTATCACTCTGGCTTCTGAAGCGGTGGCCATGCGCTTCCAGTTCCGCGCGCAGCTCCTGGTAATTGAAGGCCTCGCCGTTGAAGGCAATCGTGAAGCGCCCCCCTTCATCGGTGAACGGCTGGTGAGCGGCGGGGCTGGTGTCAATGACGCTCAGCCGGCGATGGCCCAGCACCGTGCGTCCGCTGCGATGGACTCCCTCGTCATCGGGGCCGCGGTGCGCGAGGCACCTGAGGGCATCGCTGATGCGGTCTTCGGATTGGACCGGACCGCTGCCGAACTGGTATGAACCCGCGATGCCGCACATGAAACAGATGCGCCACTTGCAGGGGCGCGAGGTTCCGCGCTCCTACAAGTGGATCACCTCGCCGTAGGCCGCCGCCGCCGCCTCCATGATCGCTTCGCTCATGGTGGGGTGGGGGTGAACGGTCTTGATGATCTCGTGGCCGGTGGTCTCCAGCTTGCGGATGCTCACGCACTCGGCGATCATCTCGGTCACGTTCATGCCGATCATGTGCGCGCCCAGCAGCTCGCCGTACTTGGCATCGAAGATCAGCTTCACGAAGCCGTCCTTGTTGCCGCCCGCGCTGGCCTTGCCGCTCGCGCTGAAGGGGAACTTGCCCACCTTGATGGCCAGGCCCTTCTCCTTGCATTGCTTCTCTGTCATGCCCACGCTGGCCACTTCGGGGCTGCAATAGGTGCAGCCGGGGATGTTGCCGTAATCGAGCGTGTGCGGGTTCTGCCCGGCGATCTTCTCCACGCAGATGATCCCTTCCGCGCTGGCCACGTGCGCAAGCGCCTGTCCTGGGGTGCAATCGCCGATGGCGTAGTAGCCGGGCATGTTGGTGGCGTAATAGCCATCGACCTTGATCTTGCCCTTGTCCGTTACGATGCCCACTTCTTCGAGCCCGATGCCTTCGATGTTGGCGGCGATTCCCACGGCGCTCAGCACGATGTCGCATTCCACCACCTTCTCACCAGCCGCGCTCTTGATCGTCACCTTGCAACCCTTGCCGCCGGTCTCCACCTTGGTCACTTCCGAAGAGACCATCACGTCGATGCCCTGCTTCTTGAAGCTCTTCTCCAGCTGCTTGCTCACGTCCTCATCCTCCACCGGGACGATGTTCGGCATGAACTCCACCAGCGTGACCTTGGTGCCGATGGCGGCATAGAAGTAGGCGAACTCGCTGCCGATCGCTCCGCTGCCCACCACCACCATGCTCTTGGGCTGTTCGGGCAGCACCATGGCCTCGCGGTATCCGATGATCTTCTTGCCATCCTGCTTCAGTGCGGGCAATTCGCGGCTGCGCGCGCCGGTGGCGATGATGATGTGCTTGGCCTCCACCACGCTCTTCTTCCCATCGGCGGCCGTCACTTCGATCTTGCGGCCGGGCATGAGCTTGCCGCTGCCCATGATCACGTCGATCTTGTTCTTCTTCATCAGGAACTGCACGCCTTTGCTCATGCCATCGGCTACGCCCCGGCTCCGGGCCACGATCGCCTTCAGGTCGGGCTTGCCCTCGCCCACGGTGATGCCATAGTCCTTGGCGTGGCTGATGTATTCGAATACCTGCGCGCTCTTCAGCAGCGCCTTGGTGGGGATGCAGCCCCAGTTGAGGCAGATGCCGCCGAGGCTCTCGCGCTCCACGATGGCGGTCTTCAGTCCGAGTTGGCTGGCACGGATGGCGGCAACGTAGCCGCCGGGGCCGCTGCCGAGGACAATCAGGTCGTAGCTCATGGTGATTGGAATGGCCCGTTTCGGGCGGGCGAATGTAGCCACGCCTCCGTGTCTAGGTTCTGATGTGCCAGAAGGGTGCTTTCCGTATTTGCTGAAGCGCGACAGGCTTGAAAGCACGAATTGGTGATGCGCAGATGAGCGCGCAACTGCCACGTGCGGTGGGTGTCCACGATCCGCGCGGGACAGGCGGTCGGCGTGCATGTGCGTAGAGCCGGTGTGGTAGCCGAGCCGCCTGGACTTGGATCGTGGTTGATTTTTGGCTCCACCTTTTCATCAAGGAAAAGGTGGAAACGCATTTGAATACCGACTGATCAACTTGAGGCACGACCCTTGGTCGTTGGCAGCCGGTGCCGAAAGAGAAAGGGCCGTCCTTGCGGACAGCCCTTTCAAGCGCGAGGTTGAAGGCGACTCAGGCCACGGCGCCCTCCTTCGGATTCGCACCATACTCGTTCGCCCCTGGCTTGCTGTCGGTGCAAAGGAGCACCAGGAGCCAGATGGCGCCGATGAGCGGAATGAGCGCGATCAGGATGAACCAGCCGCTCTTGCCCACATCGTGCAGGCGACGCACCGCCACGGCGAGGCCGGGGAGAAGCATAGCCAGCGCATAGAGGCCATAGATCGGGCCGTAGCCCGTCATCGGGCTCGCCAAGCCGGCCACATTGTCCAGCACCATCGCCGCTACCGCGAAGATGATGTTGAAGAGCGTGAACATCCAGTACTCCTTGCGGCGCGCTCGACCGCTGAAACCGACGTAATTCTTCAGTGCTTTGAGGTACCAGTTCATGATTGGGAAGGGGTTTGGTTCTTCGCAAGGATAGTGAATGCCGCGCAGAGCATCAGCACCTGCGCATCGATAAAGGTCGGCCTCGGTGAATCCCGGCCTCAGTTCGCCTTCTTGGTGCGTTCCTGATCCACAGCGATCCGCAACGCCTCCATGCTGAACGGCCCTTTGGCGGTCTCGGTGAAGGCGTCGTTCCAGGCCACGGTGAGCGTGGTGAACTGCATGTCGGCGATCTTGGCAGGGATCTCAGCCACCACGCTGAAATCGTCCGTGCCGCCCGCCTCCAGCAGCACGGGCTTCGACTTGCTCTTCTCATTGGCGAACGCCTGTCCGCTGGGCAGCTTCACGCTGATGCGGCTGGGGTCAACGATGCCCAATGCGCTGCCGGTGTATTGCACGCTGAAGCGCGCCACGGTCTTGTCGGTCTCCTTCGAGAGATCCTTCAGGTTGAGCTTGAACGGACCGGCGCTCATGGCATTGGTGCTGGCAGGCAGGCTGAACTCATCCATCGCGGTCACGCGGCCCATGCCCGGGGCCATCTGCAGGCCATCGGCGAAGTCGAGCACCGGCGCCTCGTGCTGGTAGGTGCTTGCGCCATAGGCATCAAGCGTCTTCGACTCACTGTCGAAGGGGCGCACCACGAAGGGTTTCTCCTTGAATCGCGCAACGGCGTCGCCCATCACGTACCGGAAGCGGCTCGGATCAACGAAAAGGTAGTCGCCGGTCTTGTTCGTCACCTTCATCCTGAATTTGCAGAGGGTGAGCTCGCCGATGGCGTCCATGACCTCGACGGTGATGCCGCCCGTGGTGCCGCTGGCGTTGGAATAGAGGAAGCGCTGCTTCGCGGTGTACGCATTCTGGGCGGAAGCGCTCAGGACCAGGATGCTGGAAAGAAGGATTGCTGATGTTCTCATGCGGGTTGGATTTTGGGCCGGCCCTCCATGAAAACTGTGCCGGACATGCGGGTGCTTCGTGGTTGCCGAAGATCGGGGTTCATACGGCCACGCTGTGCTCGCGCAGCGCTTCGTTCAAAGAGGTCTTCTTGTCGGTGCTCTCCTTGCGCTGGCCGATGATCAGCGCGCAAGGCACGCCGTACTCGCCGGCCGCGAACCGCTTCGGCACCGTGCCTGGGATCACCACGCTGCGCGGCGGCACCATGCCCTTCATCTCCACCGGCTCCGGACCCGTCACATCAATGATGCGCGTGCTGGCCGTGAGCACCACGTTGGCGCCGAGCACCGCCTCGCTGCACACGCGCACGCCTTCAACAACAATGGCGCGCGAGCCGATGAAGCAGCCATCCTCGATGATCACCGGCGCGGCCTGCACCGGCTCCAGCACGCCGCCGATGCCCACGCCGCCGCTCAGGTGTACGTGCTTGCCGATCTGCGCGCAGCTGCCCACCGTGGCCCAGGTATCCACCATGGTGCCCTCGTCCACGTGCGCGCCGATGTTCACGTAGCTCGGCATCAGGATCACGCCGGGCGCCAGGTAGCTGCCGTGCCGCGCGATGGCATGCGGCACCACGCGCACCCCGAGCTGCGCATAGCGACGCTTCAGCGGGATCTTGTCGTGGAACTCCAGCGGCCCCACCTCATGCGTGTGCATCTGCTTGATGGGGAAGTACATGATCACCGCCTTCTTCACCCAATCGTTCACCCGCCAGCCGCCGGCGCCATCGGGCTCCGCCACCCGCACTTCGCCGCGGTCGAGCTTCTCCACCACCGCCTCAATGTGGTTCACCACCTCCGCATCGCGCAGCAGGTTCCGGTCCTCCCACGCTTTCTCGATCAGTTCATGCATGCTGCAAAGATGCAATTCGAAGGTTGGGGGGTGCCGCCGCCGCGCAGGCCCCTGCCTCAGCTTGCGCGTTGCAGGATGGTCTCAACCCGTAGCCGGTCAGTCCGAGCGGAGCGAAGGACCAACCCTCAACCTTCATCTTTGAGGCATGCCACGCGTGATAGCCATCGATTTCGGACTGAAACGCACCGGGCTCGCTGTCACCGATCCCCTGCGCATCATCGCCTCGGCGCTGGAAACCGTGGAGAGCAAGGACCTCATGCCCTTCCTGGTCGACTACTGCGCCCGCGAGCAAGTGGACGGTTTCGTCATCGGCCTGCCCGTGAACCTCGATGGCAGCGACACCGATGTGACCCCGAATGTCCGCTTGCTCGCCGATGCGCTGCGGAAGCGATTCCCAGCGCACTTCGTGCAACTGGCCGATGAGCGCTTCACCAGCAAGCTCGCGCAGCAGACCCTGCTCGACAGCGGCAAAGGCCGCATGGCCCGGCGCGAGAAAGGGCAGCTCGACCGCATCAGCGCCACGATCATCTTGCAGGATTGGCTCACCCGTAAGTGACCATCTGGCAGTCCGCTTGGCGTCGGCATAATGGTTGGCCTGCGTGGCAACGCCTGTTGAAAACCGCGTCTGACCGACGGGGAGCGCGGGCGGTACTTTTGCTCCTGCCAATCTGACCCCAATCCGTCGATGAACGACATCCTCCATAGCGGCCCCGACATGTTCAGCAGCGAGGCCATCGAGAACGAGACCGAGCTCATCCCCCTCATCACCGCCGAGGATGAGGAGCAGATGAATGCGGAGAGCACGCCGCCTGAATTGCCCATCCTTCCCTTGCGCAACACCGTGCTCTTCCCCGGCGTGGTCATTCCCATCACCGTGGGCCGCGACCGCAGCATCCGGCTCATCCAGGATGTGTACCGCGGCAACCGCACACTGGGCGTGGTGAGCCAGAAGGACAGCCAGATCGAAGAGCCCCGCGCCGATGACCTCAATAAGGTGGGTACGATCGCCACCATCATCCGCATGTTGCGCATGCCTGATGGAAGCACCACAGCGATCATCCAGGGCAAGAAGCGCTTCGAGGTGATCGAGATGGTGAAGCTGGATCCCTACTTCACGGCACGCGTGAAGGAGTTCGAGGAGATCCGCCCCGCCAAGGACGACAAGAGCTTCGCGGCGCTGGTGAGCTCGCTGAAGGACCTCTCGCTCGAGATCATCAAGCAGAGCCCGCACATCCCCACCGAGGCGCAGTTCGCCATCAAGAACATCGATTCGCCCTCCTTCCTGGTGAATTTCATCAGCAGCAACATGAATGCGGATGTCGCCGAGAAGCAGAAGATGCTCGAGGTGGCCGACCTCCGTGAGCGCGCCTCGCTGCTGCTGGCGCACCTCACCAAGGAGCTGCAGATGCTGCAGATGAAGAACGAGATCCAGAGCAAGGTGCGCACCGAGGTGGACCGTCAGCAGCGCGAGTATTTCCTGCACCAGCAGATGAAGACCATCCAGGATGAGCTGGGCGGCAACCCCATCGAGCAGGAGATCTTCGACATGCGTGGCAAGGCGGCCCTGAAGAAGTGGAGCAAGAAAGTGGGGGAGGTCTTCGAGAAGGAGCTCACCAAGCTCCAGCGCATGAACCCGGCCGGCGCGGAGTTCAGCGTGCAGTACAACTACGTGCAGCTGCTGCTGGAATTGCCCTGGGGCGAGTACAGCGTCGACAAGTTCGACCTGAAGCACGCGCAGAAGATCCTCGACCGCGACCATTTCGGTCTCGACAAGGTGAAGGAGCGCATCATCGAGCACTTGGCCGTGCTCAAGCTCAAGGGCGACATGAAGGCGCCCATCATCTGCCTGTACGGTCCTCCCGGCGTGGGCAAGACCAGCCTCGGCAAGAGCATGGCCGAAGCCCTCGGCCGCAAGTACGTGCGCATGAGCCTGGGCGGCCTGCACGATGAGGCCGAGATCCGCGGCCACCGCAAGACCTACATCGGCGCCATGCCCGGCCGCCTGATCCAGAGCATGAAGAAGGCCGGCACCAGCAACCCGCTCTTCGTGCTCGACGAGATCGACAAGGTGGGCCGCAGCAACCAGGGAGACCCCGCCAGCGCGCTGCTCGAAGTGCTCGACCCCGAGCAGAACAACGCCTTCCACGACAACTTCGTGGAGATCGAGTACGACCTGAGCCGCGTGATGTTCGTGGCCACGGCCAACAGCCTCAGCAGCATCCACCCGGCCCTTCGCGACCGCATGGAGATCATCGAGGTGAACGGCTACACCGAGGAGGAGAAGGTCGAGATCGCCTTGCGCCACCTGCTGCCCAAGCAGTTCAAGGAGAACGGCATCAAGCCCAAGCAGCTCAAGCTCGCCCCCGGCCTGCTCGAAGCCATCATTGAGCAATACACCGATGAGAGCGGAGTGCGCACCCTGGAGAAGCGCATCGCCAAGCTGGTGCGCTACCGCGCCAAGCAGATCGCCCTCAAGCAGAAGCACAGCCTGCAGATCGGGATCGATGACCTGCCGAGGATCTACGGCCCCAGCCACGCCCGCGACAAGTATCAGGGCAACGATGTGGCCGGCGTGGTCACCGGACTGGCCTGGACGCCCACCGGCGGCGACATCCTCTTCATCGAGACCAGCATCACCAAGGGCGAGGGCAAGCTCACCCTCACCGGCAACCTCGGCGACGTGATGAAGGAGAGCGCCGTGATCGCCCTCGAGTACACCAAGGCCCACAGCGACATCATCGGCCTCGACCCCGAAGTGTTCAAGCGCTGGAATGTGCACGTGCACGTGCCCGAAGGCGCCACTCCGAAGGATGGCCCCTCAGCCGGCATTACCATGCTCACCAGCATCGCCAGCGCATTCACCCAGCAGAAGGTGCGCAAGTTCACGGCCATGACCGGCGAGATCACCCTGCGCGGCCGAGTGCTCCCCGTGGGCGGCATCAAGGAGAAGATCCTCGCCGCCAAGCGCGCGGGCATCAAGGAGATCATCCTCAGCGCCGACAACCGCAAGGACATCGAGGACATCGATGCGCGCTACACCAAGGGCATGCGCTTCACCTACGTCACCGAGATGATCGAAGTGGTGAAGCACGCGCTCCTGAAGGAAAAGGTGGAGAACGCGTTGAAGGTGGCGTAGACGACATGGACAAGCGCATCCGCTTCGAGACCAAGGAAGAGGCCAATGCGCGCCGGGAGCGTGAGTTCATGGCGCTGACCCCCGGTGACCGGCTGGAGTGGTTCCTGCGCAGTTTCGATGGTCGCGAGAACGAGGACCCCGATCGCGGCAGGAGGAAGGGCAACTTCGTGATCGAGAAGAAGCACGATGCACTTCGGTGAAGAGGTGACCCAATTCCTGCGCGCCGCGAACGGGCATGGCGTGCGGATGCTGCTGATCGGAGGCGGGGCGGTGAACTTCCACGGCTATCAGAGGCAATCACCTGACCTCGATTTCCGGATGGAGCCAACGCCCGCGAATTTCGATCGGCTCGCAGCTGCATTGCGGAGCATCGGATTTGATGTTGAGGCATTCCCGGAGAAGGTCAGCCAAGGCGAGCAGAACATCACCTTGAAATGACACCCGGCCTGGACGTCGAAGTAGTGACCTTCTTGCGGCCAGGCTTCTCCTTTGAAGAAGCATGGTCCAGGGCTGAACAACAAGATCTGGCAGGAGAACCCATGATGAAGTGCCATGTTCTATCGTTCAGCGACCTGATCGAAAGCAAGCTGAGATCGGCGCGCCCGAAGGACCTTCTCGATATCCAAGAGTTGAAGCGAAGGAGATCCTAGGGTGTTTTCTCATGCAAGGCGCCCCCCGGGCGTGTGGGTCAGAACATGACGTTCTTCGGATCCAGAATATGGATGAGGAATTTCACCAAGAGTGCCACGAGTGTACCAGCCACTGCCAATGCAACGGTCACGGCGATGACCTGCGCGATTCGAGGCGGAAGCAGTGCGCGTGGCTGCTCTTGGAATCGGCGCTTCCATGGGCCAGTGCGCCTCGTTGATGCCTCGTCCTTGCTCTTCTCCTTGCTGAGATAAGGCTTCAGATAAGCCATGTGCCTTCGCGGCGGACGGCTGTACGCCTCCTTCTTCATGCCGAAGCCCATGTAGCCCATGTCGTGAAGATAGGAGTGGGGCCGACAGCTCGAGGCCGGTTACGTGCACAACGCGGTGAGCACTATTCCGGTACTGCCCCCCATTCACTGCGGCGCCCATCTTTGCCGACCTCAATCACTCCTTATGCGCACCATCGTAGCGGGCAATTGGAAGATGAACACGGACCGAGTGAGCGCTGAGGCGCTGGTATCGGCCGTGGTGGAACATGCAGGTGGCATCGCTCCCGAGGTGGAGGTGATCATCGCGCCGCCTTTCCCGTTTTTAGCCATGGCTGTCGCGAAATGCGAAGGCACCCGCATCATCGTTGCCGCGCAGAATTGCCATCAAGCGGAGAAGGGCGCTTACACGGGCGAGGTGAGCGCCACCATGCTGAAGAGCTTTGGCGTGAAAGCCTGCATCGTAGGGCATAGCGAGCGCAGGCAGTACTTCGGCGAAAGCGACGCGGTGATCGGGGAAAAGGCGGCCGCGCTGCTCACGCAGGGCCTCACGCCGATCTTCTGCTGCGGCGAGAATCAGGAGGAGCGGACCAGCGGGCGCCATTTCGATGTGGTCACCGAGCAGATGAAGGGAGCCTTGGCGCGGTTCAGCAATGCCGAGCTGGCGCGGATCGTGATCGCCTATGAGCCGGTATGGGCCATCGGCACCGGGCTCACCGCCAGCAAAGAGCAGGCGCAGGAGATGCATGCGCACATCCGCGCGCTGCTGCACATGCACGGCGCCCCGGTAGCCGAGCGCGTGCCCATCCTCTATGGCGGCAGCTGCAACCCGACCAATGCGGACAGCCTCTTCGCGCAGCCCGATGTGAATGGCGGCCTGATCGGCGGCGCATCGCTCGTGGAGGAGCAGTTCCTGGAGCTGATCCGGATCGCTGGTCGATCGACGAAGGGCTGATTCGAATCGCGTTGACGCATGCCTTCAACCTCCGACCAGCTTTGTCATCCCGCGCTTTGCCCGGGACAACCATCAATCCCACGGACCTCAAGTGCCTCACACCCAACTCACCTTCCTCATCTCACCGCCGGATCCCTGGCGCGACCTGCTCATGGCGGAGCTCGCGGACATCGGCTTCGAGAGCTTTGAAGAAGGCTTCACGGACCCCAAGGGCGCCAGCGGTGAATTGAGGGCGTGGATCCGCAGCGACCGTTTCTCCGAAGCGAGGCTGCGCGAGCTCCTGAGCCTCCGTGATCCGCACGCCACCGTGACCTGGGATGCAGAAGTGATCGCCGACCGCAATTGGAACGCGGTGTGGGAGAGCAGCTTCCGACCCGTGGAGGTCGATGGCGCTGTGCGGATCCGCGCGGATTTCCACGAGAGCAAGCCCGGCTTCATGCATGAGTTGATCATCACGCCGCGCATGGCCTTCGGCACTGGTCACCACGCCACCACCCGCATGATGGTGCAGGCGATGCTGGCGCTTGAATGGCAGGGAAAGGCGGTGTGCGATCTCGGATGCGGTACCGGTGTCCTGGCCATCCTGGCCGAGCGCATGGGCGCGGAACAGGTTCTGGCCATCGACAACGACCCCGGCGCGGTGGAGAATGCCCGGCAGAATAGCGGGCTGAACGGTTGTGCCCGCATCACTGTGGAAAAGGGCGACGCCTCCTCGTTGCAGGGCCTGCGCTTCGATGCAATTTTGGCCAACATCGAACGCAACATCCTCCTCGAAGCCATGCCGCAGATGAGCGACGCGCTCAAGCCAGGCGGAGCACTGTTCCTCAGCGGCTTCGTGCCCGGCGACCGCCACATGCTGGCGCAACGCGCGAAAGAGTGCGGCCTGGTGCTTGCCGAGCGCTTGCAGGAAGGGGAGTGGGCGTTGCTCGGATGCCGGAAACCATGAAGCTATCCACCAGACTCAAGGCGCAAGGTCAAGGATCCCGACCCTTCGCGGCGATCAGCTTGCTGCTTCTTGCTCCTTCCGCCATTGCTCAGCAAAAACCCTTTTCATCAGACCAGGCCCTTTTCCTTCAGGAGGTCTCGGCCTTCATGGTGACTGTGGACAAGAAAGAAGGCAAGCCTTTCATGGAAGAGGTCTTCGCCCCGGCATGGAACGGCGCCTATTTCAGCGAGCGTCAACGGATCAAGGTCGCTGAGGTGGCCAACTTCATGCTCAAGAAGCGCTTCGATGCCTTCCCCGGCTTCCGTGATTACCTCGATTGCGTGGCGGCGTTCCCGGCCACGGGCCGCAATGCAACGGATTCGATGCGTGGATGCAGGGCATGGACAAGCTGGTGCAAGGCGCGCGCAAGCAGAACGTGCAGGCCTTCGTGACCACCTGCGCAGGGCTCTTCCGCGAAGGCGCGTTGGTGAAGAGCGCGAGCGTGACATGGAAGGCGCGCAGCAAGGACTTCGCCTTCGCCTTCGATAGCGTCCCCTTGATCACTTTCGCCAAGACGGACCTGGTCTGCATTGCCAAAGGGGACAGCAGCGTGATCCTGGGCACCAGCGGCACCTACTTGCCCACGCAGGAAGCGTGGAGGGGCAGGGGGGGCAAGGTCACATGGCAGCGCGCAGGATTGAAGCCGACAGCAACGTATGCTGAATGGGACCACGCGTACACCTTGCGCACCAAGACCGCGGCCTTCGAGGTGGACACCGTCCAGTTCAATGACCCCTACTTCCCGAAGACGCTGACCGGGAAGCTCTCCGAGAAGCTGCTGGCCAATGTGGATGAGGGCAGCGCCAGCTATCCGCGCTTCGAGAGCTACGACCGCCGTATGAAGATCCGCGAGATCGTCGAAGGCATCGATTTCGAGGGCGGCTTCAGCATGCAAGGCGCCAAGCTGCAGGGCTACGGCACCAAGGAAGAGCCCGCCTACCTCACCTTCTACAGGGACAAGCGGCCCTTCATCGTCACCAGCGGGCAGCGCTTCAGCATCGACCCCGACCGGATCACCAGCGATGAGGTCGCCTTGCGCGTGCGCATGGAGAAGGACAGCCTCTGGCACCAGAGCGCCAGCCTGCGGTTCCTGCGTGACAAGCGGCAGCTCTCGCTGATCAAGAAGGACCAGGGCTTGGGCAAGGCGCCCTTCTACAACACCTACCACCAGGTCGACATGTACTTCGAGGTGCTCACCTGGAAACAGGGCGATCCGGTGCTGCAGATCGGCAACCTCAGCGGCACCAGCCAGAACAAGGCCAGCTTCGAGAGCTTCGACTACTTCCGCGACAAGCGATACATGGGCATGCTCGGCATCGATAACGTGCACCCGCTCGCTCGCCTCAACGATTTCAGCAAGCAGAACGATGGCCGTTTCCTTGCGCAGGAGTTCGCGGTGTTCAGCAAGATGCAGAAGACCACCGTGGTGCCCCTGCTCATCGACATGCACAACAAGGGTTACCTCAATTACGACCCCGAGACCGAATGGGTGGTGGTGCAGCCGCGCCTTCGCCAGCACATCCTCAACAACGCCGGCAAGCAGGACTACGATGCGCTGCAGTTCAACAGCACCGTCGATGACAACGTGAACGCCACGATCAACCTGCTCAACAATGACCTCACCATGAAGGGCGTGAGCGTGATCCTGATGAGCGACTCGCAGGATGTGCGCATCTATCCGGCCGAGAAGACCATCACCATCAAGAAGAACCGCGACTTCACCTTCGCCGGGAGCATCAAGGCGGGCCGCCTCCAGTACTACGGCAAGGAGTACTACTTCCACTACGACCCCTTCACCATCGACCTGGTCAACGTGGACAGCGTGAGCTTCATGGCCAGCAGCTTCGAGCCCAACAGCGAGGGCCAGCACACGCTGGTACGCGTGAAGAACGTCCTGGAGCAGGTGAGCGGGACCCTCGAGATCGATGCACCCAGCAACAAGAGCGGCCGGCAGCAGGAGAAGTACCCGCAGTTCCCCATCTTCTCCAGCTCACGCGAGAGCTATGTCTACTACGACAAGCGGAGCATCCAGCGCGGCGCCTACGGCCGAGACCGCTTCTATTACCGCAGCGATCCCTTCAAGCTCGATTCACTCGACAACTTCAGCAATGCAGGCCTCCACTTCAGCGGCACGCTCGTGAGCGGCGGGATCTTCCCCGACATCCGCGAGCCCTTGCGGCTGCAGACCGATTATGCCCTCGGCTTCGTGAAGCCCACCGGCGATCCTGGCTTGCCGCTCTATGGCAAGAAGGCGAAGTTCACCAGCACCGTCACGCTCAACAGCCGCGGCCTGCAAGGCAATGGTGACATGGAGTACCTCACCACCCGGCTCACGAGCAAGCAGCTCATCTTCACCCCCGACAGCACCCTGGGCCGCGCTGATACGCTCGAGAACATCGCCGCTGCCACGCCCAGCAAGGTGCCGCACATCACCGCGGCGCAAGTGTATGTGCGGCTGGAGCCCGCCAAGGACAACCTCCGCACGGAGCAGATCCGCAAGCCGATGGTGATGTACGACGATCAGGCCCTGCTGCACGGCCTCACCGACCTCACGCCCAAAGGCATGACCGGCGCCGGCCTCATCGACTTCCGCAACGCCACGCTCAAGAGCAAGCTCTTCCAGTTCGAGACCATGCAGCTGCATGCTGATACGAGCGACTTCCGCCTTACGGAGGGCGATACGGCCAGCATCGCCTTCAAGACCGATAACGTGAACGCCACCGTGAAGCTCGACGAGCGCATCGGCGAATTCGTGAGCAACGGCAGCGAGACGAAGGTGGAGTTCCCCGTGAACCAGTACATCTGCTACATGGACCGCTTCAAGTGGTTCATGGACCAGGGCGACATCGCCCTCGAGAGCGACCGCAAGGCCGCCGAGGGCGCCGAGGACCTGCAGCTCTCCGGCTCCAACTTCATCAGCATCAGGCCCGATCAGGACAGCCTCCACTTCATGGCGCCCAAGGCGCGCTATGACCTCAAGAAGCACCTGATCACCGCCGATGATGTGCAGTACATCCAGGTGGCCGACGCGCTCATCACCCCGGACAGCATGCGCGTCCGCATCCGCAAGAACGCGGAAATGGACCCGCTCACCAACACGGTCATCACGGCCAACTTCGTCACCAAGCACCATCGCATCTACAACGCCACGGCGAACATCAAGGCCAAACGGAGCTACACCGCCACCGGCACCATCGATTATATCGATGAGAACAACCGCAAGCTGCCCATCAACCTCTTCAGCATCGGCGTCGATACAGCCTACCAGACGCGCGCCGTGGGCCGTATCGCCCCGGAGCAGGACTTCCAGCTGAACCCCGCCTTCGACTTCTTCGGCGATGTGCATCTCACCGCCAGCATCAAGGAACTCACCTTCAGCGGAAGCACCCGGATACAGCATGGCTGCGAGGGACTCGCGCGCAACTGGATGCGCTTCGAATCGCCGATCGACCCGCTGGAGATCTTCATCCCTGTCGGGGATACGCTCTTCGATGATCAGGGTGAGCGCATCGGTGCCGGCCTGCACCTCACCGACGAGGATCCCTTCAGCACCTACGGCACCTTCCTGAGCCGCACCAAGAGCAAGGACGACCGCGACATCATCACCGCGCGCGGCCTGCTCTTCTATGACAAGGGCCGCAAGGAGTACGTGATCTCCAACAAGGACAAGATCCGCCAGCGCAACCTGCCCGGGGCGCTCGTGAGCCTGGCCGTGGAGCCCTGCGTGGTGATGGCCGATGGCCCGATCGACTTCGGCGTGAAGCTCGGCCGCGTGAGAACTTCCATGGTGGGCGCCATGCGCTATGAGACGGTGGAGAAGAAGGCGTTCGGCAACGGCGTGCTGGTGGCCGACTTCCACTTCCTCGACAACGCGCTGGAGCGCATGGCCGCGGAGATCATCGCCTACCCCGACCAGCAGGCGCTCGACATCGGGAAGACCTATTACGAGAAGTTCATGCGCGAGGCCCTCGGCCTGGAGAAGAGCGACAAGCTCATCAGCGAGCTCAGCATCAAGGGCGAGATCAAGAAGCTGCCCGATGAACTGGTCCGGCCAATCGTTCTGGGCGATGTGAAGATGCGCTGGGACGGCCCCGAGCAGAGCTGGGTGAGCGATGGCCCCATCGGGGTGGCCACCGTCCTGAAGAAGCCCGTGTACCGCACGGTGAAGGGCAAGGTCCACATCGAGCGCAAGCGCAGCGGGGACATCATCACCCTCTTCCTCCAGCTCGACGACCAGACCTACTACTTCTTCCAGTACAGCCGCAACATGCTCTACGCCTTCAGCAGCGACCAGCAGTTCAACACCATGATCAGCGAGGCCAAGGACGACAAGCGCAAGCTGCCGGATAACAAGGACGGCCCCGAGTACGAGTACAAACTCAGCAACAAGCCGAAGGTGGACGGCTTCCGGGACCGGTTCGGGTTGTGATGCGGCGTCGGGACCGATCTTCGCCGCATGCCTGCGGTCTCGTTGGAATTCTTGGGCACCGGCACCAGCCAAGGCGTGCCGGTGGTCGGCTGCGCGTGCGCCGTTTGCCGGAGCACCGATGCGCGTGACCGTCGGCTCCGCGCGTCGGCCCTGTTGCGCGTCGATGGACGCGCGCTGCTGATCGATGCCGGCCCCGACCTGCGGCAGCAATTGCTGCGCGCTCGGGTGGATCACCTCGATGCCGTGCTGCTCACCCACGAGCACATGGACCACATCGGCGGCATCGACGACCTGCGGGCGCTGAACTACCGCATGAAGCGGCCCATGGACATCCATGCCAGCACACATACGCTCTCAGCGCTCCAGAGCACGTTCGCATACGCCTTCGCTGCTGATCGCTACCCCGGCGTGCCCGAGCTGCACCTGCATCCGATCACAGGTCGCGCGTTCGAGGCAGGCGGCGTGGCGATCGAGAAGATCGAGGTGATGCACTACCGCATGCCGGTGCTCGGCTTCCGCATCGGCGGCCTGGCCTACATCACCGATGCGAAGACCATCGACGCCGAGGAAGTGGAGCGGCTCCGGGGCATCGACACGCTCGTGCTCAACGCGCTGCGCATCGAGGAGCATGTTTCGCACCTCAACCTGAAGGAAGCGCTGGCGATGGTGGAGCGCATCGCTCCGAAGCGCGCCTACTTCACGCACATCAGCCACCTGCTCGGACGGCACGATGACGTCTCTCGCGGCTTGCCCGGGAACGTGGCCCTGGCCTACGATGGGCTGCGCGTGGATGTGGAGGCCTGAACCATCAGGGGAGGACCGTGCGCGCGGTGGTGCGGCCATCCTGGCCCTCGATGCCGATCAGCAGCAAGCCAAGTGCATCGGCCGGCAAGGGCAGCATTGCAGGGCCTTGTGCGCTGGTTTCGTGCAGCAGTCGGCCCAGCTGGTCGTGGATCGTGATCCGGTGCATGCCGGCAGGCACGTTCACCGCGCCATCAGCCACGGCGGGTGAAGGTGCTCTCGTGATCGAGGTGGTCATCTGCTCCATCAAGAGCTCCATGACCTCCGCTGCGCTGAGCGCCTGGTCGTAGATGCGCACGTCGTCGATCCATCCGGAGAAGGGTTGCGCTCCGGTGCTCAGCGCGCCGATGGATGCCGGTGATTGCGGATGAAGGCCGATCAACCCGCTCGCATTGGCGGAGCCCATGAGGCTGCCATTGAGGTAGAGCCGCATCTGCGCGCCATCATAAGTGCCCACGATGTGGTACCACTGCCCGCCGAAAAGCGAGCTCGGCCCCGTGTTGATCGCGTAGCTGTTGCCCGCAGCACGCATCCGGAAGCGCAGTCCGCTGCCGCTCACGAAGGCGACGCCCCAGACCTGATCGCTTGCATTCGGACCTGTTGATTTAGCCATCAGCGTGCGGTCCATCCCGGTGATGAAATCGGCCTTGGCCCAAAGCGAGAGCGAGAAGGCGCCATTGCCGGTGGTGATGTCGCAAGGGCCGAGCAGGATGCGATCATCGACCCCATCGAAGTGCGCGCAGCCCTGATGGTGGCCGCCCGTGGGTGACCAGGTGACACCGCCCACGAGCGTGCCATTGGTGCCGCCCCAGGCGTGCGCCACGTTGCCAGTACTCTCGTCGAGCGGCCAATGGAAGAGGGGGCCTTGGGCCTGTGCGCCCAGTTGCATGGCTAAGGCCCATACGAAGTTCGCATTCCTCATGGCGCGCGGTTTTCGGAAGCAACGGGCCGGGAACGGCGCGGTTGCGATCATTCGATGAGCGCCGCTGCGCGATCGATGCTCCTTTAGTTGAAGGCGCCCGCAGTGCGGCAAGCCGCCAAGTGGGCGAGGGATGCGCGGAGCTTCTCGGGCGTGGCGCGCTTGCCGGCCTTCGCCAAGATCCTCGATGCGAGGCAGCCGTGCTCGATGATCACGGCCAGGTGCGTGCGTGCGTTCTCGCTCAATTCGCCGTAGAGTTCCACGAAGAGGTGCTTGAGCGCTTCCGAGGCTGTGGCGCGTTCCTGCTTCAGCATGCCCAGCATGAAGAGGTAGTCGCGGTTGGTGATCACGGCCCTGGAACCGTCGCGGATCGCGCTCAGCATCACGTTCATCAGGTCCTCGCTGCTCCAGGCGCGTTGCAGGTAGTTGCTGCTCCAGCGCCCAGCCACCAATGCGCGCAGCAGCGCGATTGTGAATTCGAGCACCGCCATGTCGGCAGCCGGGTTCTCTTGCGCATCAATGGCGTGGATGCTCAGGATGCCGGTGTCGAATTGGGCCGTGGCCGCGCGCAGGTTCAACGCTTGCGCGTCCGTTGCTTCCGCTCCGCGCGATGTGGCGATGGCCTGCAGGATGGGACCGAGCACCTCGCGGTCGTAGTCGTTCGCATCGAATACTGCTTCGGGGATGAAGCCGCCGACGCGTGTGGGATGCCGGTCGTACAGATCGAGGCAGGCCCGCAGGCGCGCACTGTGGAAGCCCGAGCCGCGCCCCTCGTGGAGCGGCGTGGCCGCGCTCAGCGCAGGCAGCAGGGGCAGGGCCATGCGCACAGCGGCATGCAATCGTCCGAAGTCCTGCTCGCGCGCGAAGTGCAGATCGAGCCGAAGGCCGGAACGGAAGCAGGCGGGCATGCCATCATCCTGGGTCCACGGCCCGAAGGGCGATGGACCGGGCAGCAGCAGGGCTCCGCGCGCGCCGAGCACAGGGTTGAGCGCGGCCTGCAGCGCATTCAGCTTGCGCACCCAATTGGCCGGGCGTTTGGCCAGCCGCTGGCTGCTGATCGCGATGGCACCTGCACCGGATTGCGCCAAGCCGAGGTCCTGCCGCTCCGGGTGCTGCCGCGATGTTGACGGCAGCGCTGTGGCCGCAAGCGCTCCCGCAGCCTCGATCGGTTGCAGCGTGGCCGCATCGCACACGTTGGCCTCCACCACGAAGCCGAAGGCATCGAATAGGGCGGGCAAGCGCTTGCGTTCGGGATCGGGCATGGCCAAAGGTCGCAATTGGCCCAGAACGGCTACGCCGTCATCACCGCTGCCACCGCACCCTTCACGGCAGCCGCCACTTCATCCACCTGGGCATCGGAGAGGTCGAAGTACACCGGCAGGCTGACCTCGCGGCTGTATTGCGCGTAGGTGCCCGGGAATCGGTCGATGGCGTGCCCTTGCGCCTTGTAGAAGGAGAGCAACGGCAGCGGGATGAAATGCACGTTCACGCTCACCCCGTGCTTGGCGATGGCGGTGATGATGGCGTCGCGCTGCTCTTCCGAGGCCTGGGCGATGCGCAGCATGTACAAGTGATAGCTGCTCTCGCGCTGCTCATCGCGCAGCACGGGCACGATGAAGCGCGGATCGCTGCTGAAAGCGGCGTGGTAACGGGCGCAGATGGACTTGCGGCGGGGGAGCGTCTCCGCATCATAGCGCTCCAGCTCAACCAGTCCGATGGCGGCCTGCAGATCGGTCATGTTGCACTTGTAGCCGGGGAAGGCCACATCGTAGCGCCAGGCGCCGGGCTGCGTCTTGGCCAGGGCATCCTTGCTCTGGCCGTGCAGGCTGAAGGTGTTGAAGAAGGCATAGAGCTCGTCGGCCGCAAAGGGCTCAGGCAGGTTGAAGGCGAGCGCGCCGCCCTCGGCCGTGGTGAGGTTCTTCACGGCGTGGAAGCTGAAGCCGGTGATATCGGCCTGCGTGCCTAAGGACTTGCCGGCGATGCGGGCGCCGAAGGAGTGCGCGGCGTCGCTCAGCACCAGCGCCCGGCCCAGCCGCATCTGCGGATTGGTGCCATCGGTGCGCAGGTTCAGCTTCGGGGTGAAGAGGCCCGTGGCGTCCTCGGCGATCTTCATGATCTCGCCGATGCGCGCGGGCAGTCCGCCGATGTCCACCGGGATGATGCACTTGGTGCGCGGGCTCATGGCGCGCTTCACCGCCTCGGGGTCGATGGTGAAGTCGTCGAGCACATCCACCAGCACGGGCTTGGCGCCCACATGCATCACGATGTTCGCGGTGGCGCAGTAGGTGTAGGCCGGCACGATCACCTCATCGCCGGGGCCGATGCCGAACCAGCGCAGCACCAGCTCACAGGCGTTGGTCCAGCTGTTCAGGGCGATCACGCGCTCCACGCCGCAATAGGCGGCCAAGCGCTTCTCGAATTCCTTGGTGCGCGGCCCGGTGGTGATCCAGCCGCTACGGAGGGCTTCTTCCACCGCCTTCACGGTGCGGTCGTCGATGCGCGGGGGCGAGAATGGGATCATTCGGGCTTGGTTGGATCGGTTCGCCCCGCAAGATGCGCATGCGCGGTGCCCCGAGCGACGAGCAGTCCAAGCATCAGCGCATAGAAGACCACGCCCGCCTGTACTTCCAGCACTGATTCCACCGCCGCATTCAGCAGGAAGAGCAGGGCGAAGAGCGACAGGAGCGCATCCCCGCGGCGAAGGGCGAAGGCCAAAGGCACGAACGCTGTAGCCAAGGTGAGCAGCAGCCCCGGCCAGCCCAGGGCCACGCCGCCTTGCAGGAATTGCGAGTGGCTGTTGAGCTTACGCTCGAGAGCAGGGGTTGCGCCCTTGGCCGCATAGCATTCGGCGAGCGCATGCTTGATGTCGCCGGTGCCAGTGCCCATGGGGTCCTTCGCGATCCGCTCCGTGCTGCAGATCCAGGCCACCAAGCGCATCTCGCTCCCGCCCTCGCTGCTGTAGATGACCGGATCGCCGTCACGCGCCAGTTGAACCGCATCCATGGCCGCTTGCATGCGGGCCATCACCACGCTTCCCCCGCGCATCGCGGCCAGCGCGATCAGGCAAGCGGCTGCGAAAACAGCGATCCTCACAGCCGCGCCATACCGCATGACCACACGCGCGCCCAGCCAAACGGCTACGAATGCCAGTCCGATCACGCCGCTCTTGCTGGCCAACAGCACCACGAAGGCCGAAAGGGCCGCCATGCTCGCGATCCACCACCATCGTTCGATCGGCTTCATCGCTTCACCGCTCACCAGCCGATGGCCCGTATAGGCCACCGACCAGCAGGCGTACCATGCGGCGTAGCTCGGATGCAGGTCGAAGGAGAGCGCGCTCTGGCTGAAGCAACCCTCGCCGCCAAGGGCCTGACAACGCCACGCTTCGATCAAGCTTAAGGTCATCGCCGTCAGGTTGCCGAAGGTGAAAGCGCCCATGGCGCCGTGCATGCCCATTGGTTGCATCACCATGAAAGCCGCAGCAGCGATCGGCAGCAGCACGAGCCCAAGCTTCACTTGCAGGTCGAAGAGGCCGAAATCGAAGTCGTCCGTCCACAGCATGCCGATGAGGTGCAGGGCGTACAGGGCGCCGAGCGGCCAGAGCACGCGCCAGTTGATCGAGGGCCGCTCCCGCCAAGCCGCCACGAGCAGCAGCACGATGGCGATCGCCAATGGAACGGGGAGCCAGGCGCCGCTCATTGGCAATAGCGCGCATACCAGGAGCACGGCCCAGGTAGCGGCGTTGCGGAGGGTGATGGAGGATGATTGCATGCTGAATGACCCTAGATCGAAAGATCGCCGCGGATGAGATAGTTCCAGTAACGGGTCCAAGCATGCCGATAGGCATTGGCACGAGGCTCCTCGCGCAACAGGCTGATCACGCCGAAGGCCATGATGCGCGTGACGATGTGCAAGCCGATGACCACAGCCACGAGCCCCGCGATCACCCTGCCGCGGTGCTTCTTCGCGAGCTTGATGCGGCTCAGCAACTGGTTGGGTATCGCACGATTCGGGTTGCGCTTGGCGCTCTCGCCGCCGACGTGCATGATGTCCGCGCCAGAGATGAACCAGCACGATCCGCCCGCAGCAGTGAAGCGCATGCAGAGGTCGGTATCCTCGCACCAGAACAGCACGGGGTCCAACACGCCGACCCGCGCGATCCAATCCCGGTGGAAGAGCATGGCGGCGCCGGAAACGAAGCCGGGCTCGAAGTCCGTCGCGAACCGACTTGCTGCATAGCCGTGCCCGCCGACCAGACGCTGCAGACCGATGAGTTCCTGGAATGCGCTGCTCAACCCGGGCACCTTCCACGCGGAGGGCTGCAAGCTGCCATCGGTGTTCAGAAGGCGGGGACCGCTGATGCCTGCGCCATGCGCCTGATGTGCCGCGAGCCATGCCGCAAGCGCGCCGGGCCGCAGCTCGGTGTCGGGATTCAACAGGATGATCCATTCGCCGCTCGCCAGCGCGATGCCCAGGTTGTTCGCTGGTGAGAAGCCGAGGTTCTCCGGCTGCTCCATCAAGTTCACCTCCGGGAACTCTGCTTGCACCATGGCGCCGCTGCCATCGGTGCTTGCGTTGTCCACCACGATCACGGAGCACGGTATGCCCGCATGGGCCCTGATGGATCCCAGGCAGGCGCGCAGCACCGAGCGGGTGTTGCAGCTGACGATGATGATGCTGACCAGTGGCCGTTGCATGGGCGGCGCAAGGTACCCGGCGCTCTTTGCTTCGCGAGCGTTGACCACCTTCGCCGCCGTGCACAACGCTCCGCGCATCGCCTTCCTCACAACCACCGACCCTCATGATCGGCGGAGCTGGTCGGGCATCCACGCCGTGATGCTCGATGAGCTGCAGCGCCGCTTCGAGGACGTGTTGACCGTTGGGCCTTTTGATGGCGGTGCGGCGCTGCTGGGCGGGCGCCTGTTGAACCGAGCCCTGCTCGCAGCAACCGGAAAGCGCTTTGACTATGCCCATGGCGATCGGCTCGTGCGCCATTATGCTCCGATGGTGAAGGAGCGTCTCCGCCGTGCCCATGCGGACCTGGTGATCGCGCCAGCGGCCACGGCCTTGCTCGCTGGACCCGACCTGGGCATGCCATTCATTTTCCTTTCGGATACCACGCTGGCGAACATGCTCGACTATTACGAGCCGTACTCAGCGCTCTCGAGCTGGTCAAAGCGGCAGAGCCTGCGCAATGAGAGCGCGGCCATCCAGCGCTCCGCCTTCGCCGTGTTCCCTTCAGATTGGGCGGCATCCTCTGCGGTGCGCGACCATGGCGCGCGGCCAGAGCAGGTCGCAGTAGTGCCATTCGGGGCGAACTTCAAGACGGTCCCAAGCGTGGCAATAGCTCACGGGGAAAGGCCCTCGGGCGAATTGCGGCTGCTTTTCCTCGGTGTCGATTGGGAACGAAAGGGCGGTCCGTTGGTGCTGGAGACCGTTTTGCAGCTCCGGTCCGCAGGGGTGCCCGTTCGCCTCACCATCGCCGGTGTCGTCCCGCCCATCGAAGCATCGGAGCACATCGACGTGATCCCCTTCATCGACAAGAACACACCGGATGGCGAGCGGAGGATCCAGGCGCTGATGCTGAGCCACCATTTCCTGTTCGTGCCCTCGCGCGCGGAGTGCTACGGCATCGTGTTCTGCGAGGCGGCTGCGTGCGGATTGCCTTCCATCGCGCGGCGCACCGGAGGAATCGCCGGCGCTTTGGTCGATGGCGTGAATGGTCGCTTGCTGCCTTCGGATGCTCCGGCGGCGGACTACGCGGAAGTGATACGCTCCCTGTGGGCCGACCAAAGCGCATACAGCGACCTGCAACGATCCGCCCGCCGACTCTTCGAGACCACCCACAACTGGAAGCACTGGGGCGATCGCATGGAAGAGCTCATCGCTTCGGCGCTTCGCTGAACAGGTGCGAATAGCGCTGGGTATCGCTCATGATCGCGGCCGGCCAGTTCGCATCCATGGCCACGAAGCGGTAGCGGAAGCCGCGCCCGAAGATGTCATCGCCCTGCTCGATCGCGCGACGGATGCGCTCTGGGTCCTTGTACTCGGGCTTGTTGTACTCGGCATGGGCGAATGCCTCGAGCTTGCTCACGATGCGGTCCACGCCTCCCAGGTAGCTGAAGTGCCAGCCGCCTTCGTCGAGGTAGGTGACCGCTATGCCTTCACGGAAAAGCCGCCAGCGGAGCTTCACGGAATAGTAGAGCGCGCGGACCATCGGCGGCGCGAAGGTGTTCTGGAGCAGCATGGCCAGCTCCCGGTAGTGCTGCGGCTTTCGCTGGAGCATAGCTCCATCGATCATCACGGTGCCGTTCCACCGGTAGTCATCGCCGCCCTGCTGCGTGGCGTTCACGCAGTTCAGGTAGTAGTAGTACATGCGCTGCCGGAAGATCCGCAGCCCGCGCTTCGAAGCCGCTGCGCGCACCTTTTCCGGGCGCGGGATCTCGTCCACATCGCTGATCATCACTTGATCCGTCGGCGATATGTCCTTGAGCCCATCGAGGATGCAGTTGCGCTGGTGCTTCTCGTACACCCAGCCATCGCCATCGGGGCGCGGCGGGTAATGCTCAACCACCACATGATGGATCTTGTGCAGCCATTCCGAATAACGGGCCTTGTTCTCCGCGAAGTGCAACGGCTTCGGTTTCCCTTGGTGCGTCAGCGTCGCCTCCACGAGCACGAAGCGGTCCACCACGGGGTCGAGTTCGCGGAGCCGGATCTCCAATAGGTCCAGCTCATTGAAGAAGGTGAAGCAGTCGTGGATCATCGGCGGAAAGGTCGCGCGACCAACCAAAATGGGCATAGCGCCAAGGTGATGGGCACAAGTTGCAGAAGGAAGGCGTTGCGCCGGAGCGGGAGCAGGATCGCCGGTTCACGCTTGATCAACCGCAGCTCGAGGAGGAAATCCGCGTAGCGGACCAGGACCTCCATGCGCAAGATGAAGCTGAGGCAGCCATGGGCCCAGAGGTCCTGCAGCACGGGCAGATACCAGCGCCGCATCCCCGGTCCATCCTTGCTCAATCCGCGCGGGTTCACGCGAACGGCAGAATGGCATGCCGCATCGTCGAGGAACGCGAAGCGATGGCCCATGCCAGCAAGCATGAGCCACAAGTGCCAGTCCTCGACTGCGCGGAACTGCTCCCGGAATCCGCCCACGGATCGGACTGCGGTGGCGCGGACGAGCGCCGTGTTCAGTCGGATCACATTGCCTTTCAAGAGGCGATGGACGACCGCATAGCCTGATCCATGCAGCTTCTCATCGGCCCTGTACTCACCCGGCTTCGTGAAATCCGGAGCAGCGGTGAAATGCGTGAAGTTCGAGCACACGATCGCTGCATCGGCATCCATATCCAGGAGCGCTGCCTGCCGGGCGAGCTTCTCCGGCGCGATGGCGTCGTCGGCATCGAGGAACTGCACATAACGGCCCTGTGCTGCGGCGATGCCCCGGTTGCGCGCTGCCGAGACGCCGACGTTCGCATCCAACCGGATGCTCCGGAATCGCCGGTCCTTCGCGACCGCCTCAGCAACGATGCGCGGCGTCTCATCGCCGCTGGCGTCATCGACGATGATGCACTCCCAATCCTGAAGGGTCTGCGCGGATACGGAGGCCAATGCCGTTGGCAGGTGCTCGCCGTAATCGCGCGCTGCGATGATGATAGAGACTTCGGGCGTGCTGCTCATCGGCCGATCATGCGATTGAAGGCCGCCCAGCCGTGGTAGGCCAAGTACCAGAAGCGCGGGGCGAACCGCCGCTGGATGTCCTTGCGCTCCCATGCGAAGCGCTCCACCTGATCATTTCGCGAGCTGAGGCCTCGGGTATCGAAGACGCCAACGACGAAGGGCAGCTTCACCAGACGCAAACCGCCCTGCCAGAAGGCCCGCGCGAAGAGCGCGTAGTCCGCAGCGATGCGATACTGGGTATCGTACCCTCCCATGCGCTCGAGCAGCGACCTGCGGATGAACTGCGATTGGTGCGCCACCACTTGCTTCATGAGCCAAGGGCTGCGGATGGGGAAAGGATGATGCTTGGTCGCGTACGGCCCTCGATCATCGCTCAAATGAGCGTCGCCGTAGGCGATGTCCACGGCAGCATTCAACGAAGGCAATGCACGCTCGAGCGCATCCGGTGCCGCGAGGGTGTCGCCGCTGTTCAGGAAGAGCACGAACTCCGCTGTGGCGGCCCGCCAACCCTTGTTCTGGGCATCGTACACGCCACCGTCCGGTTCGCTCACCCACGTGGTGAAACGCGCGGCTTGCTCGCGTATCAGCTCAAGGCTGCCATCGCTGCTGGCCCCATCAACCACATGATGCGCGAAGCCTTGCCAGCCCTGCTCGCTCAGACTGGCCAGCGTTCGCTCCAGCCCAGAGCGATCATTGCGGCACACGGTGACGACGGCGAGCTTGCTCATGAGCGCAGGTCGCTGTAAAGCTGTGCATAGCGGCCGGCTATCCGTGTCCGGTCGTAGCGCGCCGCTGCACTCCCCGCAATGGATGAGCGGTCCCACGGATGAAGGAGCGCTTCCCGCATAGCGTCTCGCAGGCCAACTGCATGGCCGGCCTCTACGAGCAGGCCGTTGCCGGCATGGACCTGCTCCGGAATGCCGCCCACGTTGAAGGCGACGACCGGTGTACCGCAAAGCAGCGATTCACTGATCGTGTTCGGCAGGTTCTCTGCCAGCGAGGGCAGCACGAACAGGTCAGCGGCCGCATAGTGCATCGCGATTCGCGATGCATCATTCAGCAGTCCGGTGCTGGTGGTCCTGGGTCGATCCAGCAGGTCCTGCATCGGATGGCCCATGCTCACGAGATGCGCATCGATCCCCAGTTCATCGAGCGCCTTCAGCAGGAGCGGCATTCCCTTCCGCGGGTTTGCGGCATCGAAAGCGCTGAAGAGGATGATGCGTGCTTCCATCGGCAGGCCGAGCGCCGCGCGGGCCTGCGCGCGCGGCATCGGATTAAGTGTCCTCAGGTCGAAACCGTTCGGGATCACCGTGCACTCACGGCCGGCCAGGATGGAACTTCGCCGTGCGCGTGCGGCCAGCCACTCCGATGGCGCCACCAAGGCCTTCCGATCCTTGGGGAAGCCCTTCAGGGCAACTTGTTTCACGCGCCAGTAACCATGCGCCTTGCTCTTATCCGCGAGTTGAGGGCAATCCCGGCATTCGCGTGTGAATCCGTGGCACGCATCAGCATGGTGGCAGCCGCCGGTGAACGGGTTCATATCGTGCATCGTCCACACGATCGGGGAGCTGCATCGCGCGAAGAAGCGGTCGAACCCGATCATGCCGCGGCTCACCCAATGCAAGTGGACGATATCCGCTCGCTGCACCAGTGGATGGCGGCCGGCATCGAAGAAGGAATAAGGCAATGAGAATATCTCAAGCCCTGATGGACGGCCTTGCAGGTTCGCATTCCCCGGGCCGACGCTCCGGTCATCAACAAGGCCAGCCTTCTCCATCGCGCGCCGCGCATGGTATCGTGCACGAGCCAGAAGGGGAGAACCAGCAAGCTCGAAAGGGGCGATGGCATGATGCCGTTGAACATCATTGCGCGTGCGGCCCAATGTGAGCAGATCGCTCTCAATGCCTTGAGCGAGCAAGGCCTCATGCAGGTTGATCGCTGCGACGGCCGCTCCACCGAAATCGTTGGTGCAGAGGTGGACGATGCGCATCATCGCATGAAAGGTCGCAGGCGGCGCGCGAATTCCGCGGCTTCCCAGTCGCGCGCGATCACACGGGGGAAGGCGAATCGAGGGGAGCGCTTATGGACGATGCCCGTCATATTGGCGGCTGCATGAAGGAATCCGGCCTGCTCACAGATGCGCATGGAGACGGCATTGAACTCTGCACCGGTTCCGAACGGGTATGCGAAGCGCTCGATGCGGCGATCGAGGAGCTTCTCGAGCGCGAGTTTCGATCCGATGATCTCTGACCGCTGGCCATCCTCGTCCCGGCTCGATAAGGCGCAGTGCCCGACGGTGTGCGCGCCGATTGCGACTGAAGGGGATGACGCGAAGGCGCGCAGCTCATCCCGGGTCATGGGCAGATGCGTCGAACGCGGCTCTGGCGAATTCAGTCGAAGGCGCGCTTCGCTCAGGATGGCATCGCGTGCCTCGCTCGACAGGATGCGAAGTGTGGCGATCAGGAAACCATACCGCTCGCGCATGTCCGAAGCATTCGGCGGGTGGTCGTATCTCCAGTTCAACTCACCTTCGAGCCCATCGAATTCAAGGGTCTTCGGCAGGTTCGGATTCACCATCAGAAGCCGTTCCAGCTCGTCCCACCAGTATTCCCGTCCAGCACCGATGTAGCCGGAAGCAATGTAGAAAAGGCCTTGCAAGGCGTGCCGCTCCAGGATCGGCCTTGCGAGCTGGTGATTGTCGGCGTAGCCATCGTCGAAGGTGATGAGCGCGCTGTTGCGGGGGAATCGCTTTCCACTCAGGAGGATCGCATCGAACTCATCGGCCGTGAGCACCTGGCAATTCGCCTTGAGCCAGGCGAGTTGAGCATCGAATCGCGCTGGAGCGACTGCCAACTGCTGCGGGTCGGTAGCCAGATCAATGACGCGATGGTAGAGCAGGACGATGCAATTGCAGCCGAGCAGCGCGTCGCCCCGTTGGCGCAAGCGGTGCGCCATAGGGCGCAAGGCGCGCTTCAGATCAGCAGCGGAAGGCATGGATGTCGAGCTGAAGGTCCATGGGTGCGGCCGGCGGGACCAGGAATGGCTGCATTGGCGCGGCGCCGATGCCGCGCAGGTGGTATCGGAATCCGTTCGCAGACAGGACAGCCAGCAATTCATGCAAGCGCTGCGGCCTGGCCGCGTGCGAATGGTACTCCACGAATACCCTGTCCACGCGCTGCAGCACGTCCCCGCAATCGAGCAGCACATCGGTCTCTGCGCCCTCGATGTCGATCTTCAGCAAATCGATGCGCTCATGCGCGAGGAGCTCCTCACGCAGCCTCACTGATGGCACTTCTGTCGCCGCTGGGCCTTCGCTTACCGACCCTCCGTCTGCTCCGTCACCGTTGAAGGACACCCCATCACTGTGGACCCACACCGCCGCTCGCCGTGCCTCAACGCCCTGTGCTCCGTTTACTTTGAGGTTGCGCTCCAAGCACGCGAACACCTTCGGGTCCGGCTCATAGGCGATGATCCGCGCGCGGGGATGCCGCTGCTGCTGATACAGCGCAGTTATGCCCACGTTGGCACCGCAATCGACGATCAGCGGTGCCCGATCATGCGGCTCGAAGCGAATGCGCTCTTCACCGAAGGTCTCCGCGATCTGCCACGCGACGGATAGGAAATCGGTGCATGCGATCGCGAGGCTGCGGTAAGTGAAGGTGTGCGGGGTGTGGCGCGCAAAGGCGGAGGCCTCATTGATGAGCCGCGCCTCATCCGAGGGCGATCCGTGCACGATGCGGGATAGGACGCTGCGTATCATGCCTTTGTCGCGCTGATGCCGATCACGACCGGATAATCCGGATCAGGCGCATCGAGCAGCCGTGCGTCGCACTCTTCGGCAGCGAACCCTTTGAGCAGGCAGGTTGCTGCATAGCTGTTGCCGAATGCGCGCACGGTGATTCGCTCCGATCCGAATGCCTCTGCGAAGAGCCGTTCGATCCCTTGCGGGGTGAAGCGCCAGAAATCTCCCCATCGGTCCGCATCGTGCCGAGAGATCTGGCAGAGCCCGGCCACGGTGACGAGCGCGGTACCGCCCGGCCGCAATGATCGATGCAGCCCTTCGATCGCGGCACGCACGTCGAAGATGAAATTGAGGGTCTGTGTGCAGATGAAGGCGTCAACTGCACCATGCGGCAGGCTCTCGTGCCGCGTGAGGTCGCCGATGCGCTGGCCCGCCATTGCGTCGCCTTGGAAGTGCAGCACCTCGCTCTGCGCAACGCCCGATCCGAATCGCCGGGTGTACCGGTCCTCGCCGATCTCCATGACATGACCGGTGATGCATTCCTTCTTCGAAGACAGGAATCCTTCAATGTAATAACGGTCGATCGGTTGCCCTCTGTCGAATCCGAATGCGCGCGACACGGGCTCGAAGGCGAGCTGCTCAGGCGATGCGCCACTGCTGTTGCGGCGCGCCCACCATTGCCTGAGCTCAGGTGGCAGCTTACGCCAGATGCGGGTCTTCAGCGAGGCGTTCCGACCGATGAAGTGGGCTTGGGCATATTGGGTCCAGAGCGCGAGCGCTTCCTGGCTCTCCACCGCATCGATCCGCTCAACGGGAACGGGCGCCGCAGCGATGGGCAATTCGGCATTGTGGTCATTGCCGGTCTCATGCGTGCCGCCATGGCCGATGCCCTTGTTGCGCAGCAGCGAAACACGGGGGTAGTAACAGAGCCCTCCTGCGGCGATGCAGCTCGCCGTCCAACGGATGGCCCAGCTATCGATGTGCCCTTCAACTTGCGCGCGCAGCATCTCCGAATAGATCTCCACGCGGCCATCGCCATCGAATGCCTTCAGCTTCCCTGTTCGCTCAAGATGATCAAGCAAGGCCTTGCCATCGGGCTCGAAACGGTCCCAGGCTCGCTTCCAAGTGGCCCAGGCCTGGCTGTCGGGATAGCGCAGGAAGAAATTGCGCTGGATCCTCTCCTCCGGGGCGAAGTAGTTCCACGCTCCAATGCCGAAGACCCGCCCATCATCAGCGTAAGCATCGAGGGCCTCGTTCATGAAGCGCAGGAAGTGCGGGGACAGGACCACATCATCCTCGACGATGATGGCACGGCCGTGCACGGCAATGATCCGCGTCACGCCATCGATCACTGACCGCGCGAGGCCCTTGTTCGTCGGCGCCTCGATCACCGTGACGCTTCGGAATCCTTGGGCCCCATGGGCAACGGCGCGCACTTCATCAATGGCGCTCACGCCCGCCGGGGGAGCCCCCGGTTTCGGACCGTCGCAGAAGATGTGCAGATCGCTCGCGGCGGCAATGTCATTCGCCGCCAAGGTGCGCAGGGCTTCGCGGAGCAGCACCGGCCTATTGTAGGCGAAGACAATGACCGGTGCCGTGCTCATGCGTGCTTTCGGTAGATGCGGGTCTCGGAGAAATCGGGTCCGTAAGGCACCGGGCCGATGCCCTGAAGGACTGGAGTGAGCGACCCAAGCGCATGTCCGTTACGTGCCGTGTAATGTGCTCGTTCGGCATTGTCCAGGATCAGCAGGCCGCCAGGTTTCAGCTTGGGCACGCTCACAGCGAGGCAGGAAGTGCGCGCCCTTCCATCGATCAGGATGATATCGAAGTGGGCATCCGGGTAGGCAAGGATGGCTTCAACGTACTTGCGGAATTGCCTGCCTTCCGAGGGCTCATCAGAGCTGGCGAAATGCGACGGGTCCGAAGGGTCGAGCGATGCTCCATTGCCGGGTTCCGCAGGATGGTGCATTCCTGTCCACTTCGCCTTAGCGCCTTTCACCATTTCCTGTTGCAGTGCTGCGAACCACGCTGGATCATGCTCAACGGTGACCACCTCGGCTGCACGATCGCACCAGAAGAGCGTGCTGCCGCCTCCGCCGTATTCGAACACGCGATCCGTGGGCTTCACCAAGTGCTTCAGCAGGTCGATCGCGGCGAAGCTGATCCATGGCTGCCGGTCGCGCAAACTGCTGGCGCCGGGCAGTCGGCTCTTGCGCCAGCGTGGGAAGTAGCGGAGCATGGCCCAGCTCGTATGAGGCTTGCCGTACCGGATTCGGCGTGCGAAATGGATCAATCGCTCCACCTAGCTGATGCTGAATGAATGTTCGAGCAGCACTGCACCCTGGTCGCCGGGAGGCAGCTTGCCGGTGCCATAGAAATCGCCGTCCTCCACATCGAAGCTCCCTGCATTGAAGAGGTAATCGGCCGTGTCTCCGGCTACGGAGCTGAAGAGCGTGAAGGTGTAGCGCCCATTGCGCAGCGCGCATTTCGGAATGCTGATCGTGATGCGCCTCTTGCCGGCGGCGTCCACGAATACCTGCCCTGTCGCCTCGTTGTTGAATTGCGCCACGCGCGTGCCCAGTTCATCGTCGATGCCGATGGCCAGGTGCAGGTCGTGCACTGCACCTGCCGCTTCGAAGTCGAAATGCAGCGCTGCGGGTGATCCGCATTGCAAGGCGGCCAGTCCCCGCCCTTGATCATCCGTGATGCTGAAGCTCATGAAGCGCACGGCGCCGTTGCCTTGGCGGTCCTGCCGAAGCGCAAGGTCCTGCCGGGCGGCGTCACTGCTGCTGCGGAGGTACTCGGTGATCACGGTGCCCGCTTCGCCTTGGGCCTGCACCTGCCCGTGCTTCAGGTAGATGGCCGTGCTGCACAGGTTCTGGATGGCGGCCATGTTGTGGCTCACGAAGAGGATGGTGCGGCCGCCGTGCGCCACTTCCTTCATCTTGCCCATGCATTTGCGCTGGAACTCAGCATCGCCCACGGCGAGCACTTCATCCACCACGAGGATCTCGGGCTCCAGGTGCGCGGCCACGGCGAAGGCGAGCCGCACGTACATGCCGCTGCTGTATCGCTTCACCGGGGTATCCAGGAAGCGCTCCACCTCGGCGAAGGCCACGATCTCGTCGAACTTGGCGCTGATCTCCTTCCGGCCCATGCCGAGGATCGCGCCATTGAGGTAGATGTTCTCACGGCCGCTCAGTTCAGGATGGAAGCCTGTGCCCACCTCGAGCAGCGAGGCCAAGCGCCCCTCGATCTCCACGCGGCCCTGGGTGGGATGCACGATGCGGCTGAGGATCTTCAGCAAAGTGCTCTTGCCCGCGCCATTGCGACCGATGATGCCGACGCGATCGCCCGGTGCGATGCCGAAGCTCACATCCTTGAGCGCCCAGAACTCCGATGCCTCACTTGAGCCGTTCGGCCTGAAGAGCCCACGCGCCTTGTCCGCGATCACATCGCGCAGCGCGGTGTAAGGCTCCGTGCGCTGGTGCCGCAGCACGTAGCGCTTGCCCAGCCCTTCCACGCGGATGATCGGTGCGGCCATGGATCAGATGATGTCGGCGAAGCCGCGTTCGGTGCGTCGGAAGCGAACGACGCCGATGAGCAGGAGCGCAAGCGAAGCACCGCATGAAACGAGGAAGCCCGTTTGATGGATGGGCTCATTGCCGCCGAGCAGGCACCAACGGAAGCCATCGACCACCGCCACCATCGGGTTGCACGCATAGAGCAGCTTGAGCGCCTCCGGTATGGCGGGATTGCCGAACACCGCAGCGCTGCTGAACGCCACGGGCGTTATGTAGAGCCCGAACTGCACGATGAAGGGGACGAGGTAGCGGAAATCCCGGTACTTCACGTTCAGCGAAGCGATCAGCAGCCCTGGACCGAATGATGCCACCAACGCGAGCAGGAGGAAGAAGGGCAGGAGCAGCGCTTCGATGCCTGGGACGAATCCGTAAATGACCATGAGCATGGCCATCACGGCGAGCGCGAGCGCGAAGTCGATGAGGCTGGTGAGCACCGTGCTGAAGGGGAGCACCAGCCGCGGGAAATAGACTTTCGTGAGCAGGTTGCTGTTGGCCACGAGCGAATTGGCCGTTTCACCGAAGCTGGTAGCGAAGAACTGCCATGGAAGCACTGCGGCGCAGACGGTGATCACGCGCGGCGTTCCCTCGGGCACCTCGGCACCGAAGAGCCATCCGATGAAGCCCATGGCTCCAATGGTGATGGCCGGCCGCAGCAGGCCCCAGAGGATGCCGATGGCGGTCTGCTTGTAGCGCACCAGCACATCGCGCCAGGCAAGGAAGAGGAGCAGGCCGCGATGATCCCAGAGCTCGCGCCAGTACCGGAGGTCGGCGGTTCCGGGCTCGATGACGATGCGGTGGCGGTGCATGGCGGAGAAGGCGGCCAAATGTACCCAAGGGGTACTGGGCCGCTATCCCTTCGGGTACTTGTGCGGATCGGTGTTGTCCTCCTCGATCGCAGCTTTCACCACGCGCATCTTCTGCGCGAGCATGGCCATTTCCCGGTGGCCATGCTGCAGGAGCCACTTGAAGGCCTCGTCATCTCCATCACCGGTGAGGGCCACCTGCTTCAGCATGCCCATATTGTTGCGCTCGAGCCAGTCCAAGGCGGCAGCGTTCCCCTCGATCCCGTTGATCACCGCCATCAGGTGCGGGTGGCCGTTGTCCATGAGCCATTTGCGCGCGTCGGCCTTGTTGCGCAGGGCGAACGTGAAGATGCCCAGCTCGGGATAGCCGTTCTGGATGAGCCAATCGCGCAGCGCCGCGTTGCCGCTGATGGCTTCGCCCCAAGCCAGCAGGATCTTCGCAGGATAATCGGTGCGCATGGCCGAAAGGAACGACGAACGCGCGGCATTCAGCGCCCATCAACGCTTTGATCGATCACGGCACGATCGATCGTGGATAAGTGCGCGCACCGTCCACCCAAGCCCCGTCCGGCACCCGGATACTTTTGGCTCACACCGTTCCTTGAGCGAATGAAGAAGAAAGACCGGAAAATCTTCGTGCTTGACACATCCGTGATCCTGCACGACCACTCAGCCATCACCAACTTCGAAGAGCATGATGTAGCCATACCGATACAGGTGCTCGAGGAGCTTGACACCTTCAAGAAAGGGAATGATACGATCAACTACGAGGCGCGGGAGTTCATCCGCCACCTCGACAGCATAGCCCAGCGCGACGTCCTCACGGACTGGATACCGCTCAACGGCGCCACCCACGGCAAGCTGAAGGTGGTGGCCAAGCACGACCTCAACGGGGTCGATGCCACCAAGGTGTTCCAGGATGGCAAGAACGACCACCAGATCCTCAACGCCACGCTCACCCTGCAGCGGCAGAACCAAGGCCGAAAGGTGGTGCTGGTGACCAAGGATGTGGCCCTGCGCCTGAAGGCCAAGAGCCTCAACTTGCTGAGCGAGGATTACCTCACCGGCAAGGTGCGCAACGTGAGCGACCAGCTCTACACCGGCCGCACGGTGGTGGATGATTTCAACGAGGCCGCCATCGATGGCCTATTCGAGAAAGGCTCAGTTCCCGCTGAGGAACTGGGGCTTGAGGTGCCGAAAGGCAACCACTTCTTCATCCTCAAGCACAAGAAGAAGAGCATCCTCGCCAAGTACGATCCACGCACCTCCACGGTCGATCGCGTAGAGAAGAAGAATGTCTTCGGCATCGGTCCCAAGAATGCCGAGCAGGCACTGGCCATGAGCGCGCTGCTCGACCCGGAGATCAAGCTCGTCACCCTGCAAGGCGCTGCGGGAACCGGCAAGACGCTGTTGGCGCTGGCCTGCGCCCTGGAGCAGCGACGCGACTACCGCCAGATCTACGTGACGCGCCCCGTGGTGCCCTTGAGCAACAAGGACATCGGCTACCTGCCCGGCGACATCCAGAGCAAGCTCGATCCCTACATGCAGCCGCTCTGGGACAACCTCAAGCTCATCAAGGGCCAGTTCGAGAAGCACGACAGCACGCCCAAGCGCATCGATGAGATGCTGGAGAACGACAAGATCTCCATTGCGCCGCTCGCCTACATCCGCGGCCGCAGCCTTAGCAACATCTTCTTCATCGTCGATGAGGCGCAGAACCTCACGCCGCTGGAGGTGAAGACCGTGATCAGCCGCGCGGGCGAAGGCACCAAGATCGTCTTCACCGGCGACATCCACCAGATCGACTCGCCCTTCCTCGACAGCGAGAGCAACGGCCTGAGCTACCTCATCGACAAGGCCAAGGGCGATCCGCTCTTTGCGCACATCACCTTGGAGAAAGGGGAGCGCAGCCCGCTGGCGAACCTGGCGAACGACCGTCTCTGATAACGGATAGCTTCGCTCGCATGAAGCTCTCCGACCTGCTGGGAAAGGCGCGCCATTCCTGGGCGCATCGCTGGCTCGCGAATTTCCTGCTGCCCTGGTTCATTCCTTTCAACCGGCCGCACGGATTCCGAGTAGTGCCTTTGAAGGATGGCGGCATGAGCGTGGAGCTTCCGTACTGGCGCATCAACCGGAACCACATCAAGGGCATGCATGCTTGCGCGCTGGCCACGGCGGCGGAGATGTGCAGCGGGCTGGCGGTGATCGAGCGCCTCGACCCCAAGCAGTACCGCATGATCCTGCGCGAGCTGCGCATGCAGTACAGCTACCAGGCCAAGCAACGTGTCATCGCATCGGCACCGGACCTGTCGAGCGCCATTGAGGAACAGGTGATCGCGCCTTTGCGCATAGCCGAGTCCGTGGACTACACCAGCACCGTTGAATTGCACGACATCGCCGGCAACCATGTGGCCACCGGAACAGCTACCTGGCAGGTGAAGCCTTGGAGCAAAGTGCGCACGAAGCGCTGAGGCTCACTTAGGCCGATGAGCCTCAGGGATCGTGAGCAGATACACGAGATCTAAGGAGTAAGTGCGCTCGTAGCCACTCAGCTGCCTTACGACTACGCCATAAGAGTCCGTTACGGTAGCCGCGCCCATAAGATCGGTGAATCCATGGGCATATCGCCCATCGACCATGAGCCGATGACCACCGACGCGGAAGGTGAAGCCCGCACCCGCAACCAAGCTGAATTGCGTCCGGCCCAGTTTCATTCGCTCAGCATCGAGCGATTCCCTTTCAATGACCTCATTATCGTGCAGGTGAAGCAGCCATGCGCTGTTCAATAGGCCGAAGGATGGCCCGATCAGGAAGTGCGGGCGAACCGGGTTCTGGCCGACTCTGACGATGGCTATGGCATTGAGGTCGATGTAGTTGAACTTCCAGATCAATCCGTATCGTCGAGCCAGGAAATTGAGGGATTCGCGCGCACCGCGCACGTGGTAGGCAGCCTCAGGCATGAGCGACAAGTAGCGCGTGATCGGTACTTCGAAAGCAACCCCTGCCGCTGGCACAAGGCGACTGCTATAGCCTACGGTACTTGCACTGGCCATTCCCGACCATGCGCCGCCCACGTGATACCCTATAGCCGTCTGGGCATCGGTTTCCGCGGTAAGCGCAACGCTCAGCACGGAAAGGGCGATAACGTGGAAGGTTGTCATGCGCCTCATCCTGATCAAGACGTTCCGATCGGGCTTGAACGCGGCTTCATCCGTTTCACCATGCTCGCCAGCACCATCGCCAGCACCGCTCCGCTGAAGGCCAGCCCCATGTCTTTTTGCGCATCCCAAACATCGCCTTGGGTGCCTAGGTAGGCCACGCCCTGCGCGGGGAAGAAGATGTCGGCCACGGCCCACTCGATCAGCTCGTAGGCCGCGCTGAAGCTCATGGTGATCTCCACGGGCAGCACCCAGCACACCCAATTCGGCCATTGGAAGTGGTTCATGAACCAGTCGCGCATCGGGTAGGCGAGGAGGAAGCCGAAGCTGAAGTGCACGATGCGGTCGTAGTGGTTGCGCTCCCAATGCAGGGCATCCTTGAGCCAGTAGCCCATGGGATTCTCGGAATAGGTGTACATGGCCCCGTAGATGTGAAGCAGGATGTACACGAACATGAGCGTGTAGCTTGCATCACTGAACTTGAAGCGCTTGTGGGTGATGGCCAGCCCGCCGATGAACAGGATGGTGAGCGCGTTCTCCGTGATCCAATTGGCGCGGTCGGTGGTGCCGATGAAAGTCCAGGCCCAAACGAGCAGGAAGAAGATGAGGAAAGCCTTGAGCAGCGGATGATCGCGGAAAGCCTTGCGGGCAGGGGAGGAGGCTGTTGTGAAGGGCATGTGGATCGGATCAATGGTCAATCCTCCTGCTTTTCCTCATCATTGGTTGGAGGTGGCTTCGGATTATTGAAGCGGAAATACACCGTGAGCATGTACACCTGGTTCTGCGGACGCACCACCGGATCCAGCAGGCCGGTGCTCGATTGCCCCCGCGCATCGAATCCCCAGCGCTGCCCTTCCATGCCGAAGCCCAGGGTGATGCTGAACTGCGATCGGCGCTCATTGTCAGCGAGGGTCACGGGCTCATCGAAGGTGAGCTGGCCGTTCAGGTAGCGCTGCTCGCGCCCGCGCACGAACCAGCCGAGGCCGGGCCCAGCGAGGATGAAAAGGCCATTGGGCTTGCGGTCGGTGGAGACCTTCAGCAGCAATGGGACCTCGATGTAGCGCAGGGTGAAAACGGTGCTGAGGCCTGATGCTGGAACACGGACCAAAGCGCCCTTGGTCATCCAGAGCAACTCCGGCATCAGGGATACCTGCGGGTGCAAGGGTGCCTCGAAGTACCAGCCGAACAAAGGGCCGGGCAGCATGTCGGCCTTGCTCCCGCCGAAAACGCCCGGACCTCGGGTGGCGAGGCCGATGCCGATGCGCGGCCCATGCTGCGCCGAAGCCATGCAAGCCACGAAGGCGCAGATTATGGCGATGAGGGAGCGCATGCGCCGAAGATCGCACTTGAACGCGATCACGCTGTGGTGGTGATCAGCTGCTCAAGGCTGGCTGCGCTCCGGTCCCAGTCGAATCGCTCTCGGACGAAGGCATATCCATTCCGTGCGATGCGTTCGCGCTCCTCGGCGTCGTCGAGCAGGCGCAGCACCAGGCGGGCGTAGTCCTCGGGCGTCTCCCCGATGAGCACGGCATCGCCAGGCGGCGCGCCCACGGCATTGTTCGCCAGGGCGCTGGTGATGCAAGGCATGCGCATGGCCATGGCCTCGAGCAATTTGTTCTGAAGGCCGGTGCCGATCTGCATGGGGGCGATGAAGATGCGCGACGCCGCGTAGGAGCTGCGGATGTCCTTCACCCAGCCGGTGACCGTGATGAGGGGGTCCTTGCGCGCCAGGTCGCGCACGCTTGCGCTGGGGTCCACCCCGCTGATGAGCAGGTTGGTTCCTGGTTTCGCTTGTCGCACCAGCGGGAGCACCTTGTTCACCAGGAAGAGCACGCTGTCGATGTTGGGCGGGTAATTCATGTTGCCCGTGAACACCAGGTCGAAGGTGGGTTTCTCCTCCTGCGGCGTGAAGTGCTCCATGTCCACACCGTTGGGCACAACAGCCATGCGATCGCGCCATGGGTGGTAGATGTAGTCACGGTCCTGCGTGCTGATGATCACCTGATGGTCGAACTGGTCGAACATGAGGTTCTCGTAGCGGATGAGGCGTCGCGTCTCCAGCCGGAAGATGGGCTTGAGGTACCAGGGCGCGGTCTCCGTTCGGCGCTCCATGCCCTTGCTCAGGGTGTCCATGTAATCAAGCGTCTTCGGCAGTTCGTAGCGGTGCCTCACATATTCCGTGGTGCGGACGAGCTGGCAAAGCACGTGGTCAGGCCTGATCCGGTCGATCGCGGCATCGATGCGGCGCTGCGCATGGGCATGGTGGAAATAGACCACCTGCACAGGCAACCGCGAGAAGAGGGCCGTGAACAGCTTGAGCACGATCCGCCAGCGTTGGATCCGCACCACTTCGATGCTGGTGCAGAAGCGGGCCAGGTGATCCATGTGCGCTGGGTCGGTGGGCGTATCGCTCAGGCAGACCAGATGCACCTCATGGCGCTTGGCGAGCCGTGCGATCAGGTGATAGGCGCGCAGCTTGTCGCCCTTCTCCAGCGGATAGGGCACACGGGAGAGAAGCACCAGCAATCTCATGCCTTCAGCAGGCGCTTGTAGAAGGCGGTGAGGTCCTCTACGATGGGCGCATCGGCGTAGGAGCGAAGCACCAGCTTTCGCGCGGCCCTACCGATGGCGGCCGCGCGCTCCGGACCGCTATGCAGCGCGATGAGGTGCTCGGCGAATTCTTGCGCGGTGGTGCCGAGCAGGATGTCCTTGCCGTCGGTGCATGCGATGCCCTCGGCGCCGATGGGCGTGCTCACCACGGCCTTGCCCATGGCCATGCCCTCTATGATCTTCACCCGCATGCCGCCGGCGCTGAAGAGCGGCACCACCATGACCTGGTGCTTGTGCATGTAGCTCACGGCATTCTTCACGCGGTCCTTCACCTGGACGCCTTGCATGTCGATCCGCAGCAGGTCAGCGGGCATCTTATTGCCAGCCAGATGCAGCTGGGCCTTGGGCTGCTTGCGTAGCACCTTGGGCCATACGCTCTCCAATAGCCAGCGGATGCCTTCCTCGTTCGGGAGCCAATCCATGCTGCCCAGGTGGAAGAACGCAGGGGCGCGATTCGGGTCGATGGGGTCCGACGGGTATTCGGCTGGGTCCACGCCGAAGGGGATGGAGACCACCGGGGTGCGCGTGCCATGAGCGCGGAAGTGCTTTGAATCGCTGGGGCTGATCGCGGCTACGCCATCCACGCGGTCGAGCACGGCCATCTCGTAATCCTCCAGCTGCTTGGCCAGGTAGCGCCGATAGGGCCGCTTGATGATGTTGCGCTCACCGCTGGCAATGCGCGCTTGGATCAAGTGCTCGAGGTTGTGGCTGCGCAGCACGATGCGGGCCTTGGAATAACGCCGGATGGTGGCGATGTAAGGCGTCATGAAGAGGCTCTCGAGCTGAACGATGTCGAACTTCTCCTCGGAGAGCAGCCGGATGAGCCGGATGTCCATGTCCGGCGAGAAGAAGCGGCTGATGTTGTAGTTGTCCGCCGTGAGCAGGTCGGACAATGCATCCACCACATTGATGGCGGTGTCCACGAACACGCCTTCCATCCGGGTGGCGCGCATGAAATCAGGGGGCACGGATTCTGGATCGAGCGGCTGCTTGGCGGTGCTGATGCAGAGCACCTTCACCTGATGGCCGGCGCTGAGCAGGCCCCTGGTGATGTTGTGCATGGCCTTGCTCCCGCCATCGATGGGCGGCCAGGGCGGCTTATTGCAGAGCTGCAGGATGCGCATCGTTCTTGCTTCGGCGCAAACGGGAGCGGAGGCGCTCCCAGCCGCGATGATACGCATCGCGGTCAAGCAGGGGGCTGTCCACCGATGCCTTCCAGGTGATGAAGAGGCCAACGGGCAGGAGCACGAGCAGGCCCATCCACATGCCCGGCCAGCCTCTCATCTCACCGGCGATCACGAGTTTCTCCGTGGCGAAGCTCACGATGTGGAACACCAGGAAGAACAGGATGGCGAGCACCACCGGGAGGCCCATGCCGCCGCGGCGGATGATGGCTCCGAGTGGAGCGCCGATCAGGAAGAAGACCAGGCAGGCCATGGCCAGCATGGGCTTCCGGTGCCATTCAGCGGAGAAACGCGCGAGCTGGTCCTGCCGGCCCTCCACTTCGCGCGCGCACCGCTCGGCGAAGCTGGCATTGGCGCGCGCCATGTTCATGGCCAGGTCAAAGGCTTCGCTCCGGGCGGCAGGCGGCAGCGAATCGAGCCAGGACCGCATGGAGGGCTTCGGATCCTGTGCGTCGCGGATCGGTGCTTTCACGGTGCGCAGCGCGAAGAGGCTGTTGCGCAAATGATCCGCTTGCTCTGCTCGGCGGAGCGCCAAGGTCCCGTTGAGGCTGTCGATCCCGTTGGTGAGCTGCCCCATGGTGAGCATCTTGTAGTGGTCACGGTACAAGTCCTCGTCGGTGCGCTGCATGCCCAAGCCGCTGAGGTCCATCGTGATCACGTCCTTGGTGAAGGTGCCGCGCATCATGGGCCAGCGCGCACGGCGGTCGGGAGGAGCGCCTCCCTCATCGTAGAAGTGCCCGTCCTCGAGGGTGAGCACCAGGAAATTCCCATCGGCGCTGCGTTCCATGATCCCGCGTTCGGCTCGTATCACCGTGCTGTTGCCCCGCCGGGCTCCGCGATGGTCATAGATGAGGACATCAGTGAGCCGGCCGGTCTCCACATCCTTGTCCATCACGCGGATCGAGAAGCCGTCGATGCCGTTGTAGAAGATGCCGGGGGTGATGCTCAGCGCAGGCTTCTTCTCGCGCATGTCATAGAGCAGGCTGTGGAACTTGAGGTTGGCCCGGGGCAGCACGTTGTTGCTGAAGAACAAGGAGAAGCCGGCCAGCACCAGCGTGAAGGCGATCAGCGGCATCAGGATGCGGCCGAGCCCGAGGCCAGCAGAGCGCATCGGCACCAATTCGCTGTTCTCCCCCAATCCGCCCATGGTCATCAGCGAAGCGAGCAGGATGGCCAGCGGCAGGGCCAATGGCACGAAACTCGAGCCTGCATAGAGCAGCAGTTCCAGCACCACGCTGATCGGGAGTCCCTTGCCCATCAGCTCGTCCACGTACTTCCACAGGAACTGCATCACCAGGATGAAGACCACCACCAGGAACGTGATGGCCAGCGGGCCGATGAAGGCCCGGATGATCATGCGATGCAGCTTCTTCATGCGGCCATTGGGCGCACCAACGGCGGCAAAGGTGCGCCGATCAGGGACCTATGCGCCCAGCACGCGCGTGAGGTTGGCAATCTGCGACGACCAGAGGCTGCGCACATTCTCCACATCGCCGGGCCAGGCATGGTCGGTGACGATCAGGGCCACCTCATTGGTCATATCGTCGATGCGGATGCGGAACTCGAAATAGGCGGCCGGGTCGTCATCATCGTTCCGACGGAAGCGGATCACCTCCGGTGCCTTCCGTCCGATCATGGTGGCGGCCTCCTCATCGGTGCCCCATTTGAAGGTGTAATGGTCGCCGCGCACGTCCACATCATCGCAATACCACTCACTGAAACCGCTCGGTGAGCTGATCAGCTCATAGAGCACGTTGGGGTTGCTGTTGATCTCGAACTCGATCACCACGCGCTCCTTGAGGGGTTTCCGCTCCACTGGGCGCGGCACCGGTTTCTCGGCTGGCGCTGTTGCGATCACTGGCGCCGGTGCAGCGCGCTTGGGTTCCGGCTTGGGAGCAGCTGCCTGAATGGGATCTGAGGTCTTGGGAGCAGCAGGCTTCGCGACCTTCTTCGCCAGCGGGGGCTTGGCGAGCGGCTTCTTCGCTGGTGCCTGAGCTACGGGCTTCACCCCCTTCTTGGGGCTCGCAGCCTTGGCCTCGGACCTCGGCTTTGCGGCCTTCTTCAAGCTCGGTGATTGGGTATTCGGTTTCGGCTTGGTTGCCTTTGGTGCCGGCTTATTGGCCTTGGCAAGGGACTTCTTCGCGACGGGTTTCTTCAAGGCCTTGGCAACGGTCTTCGGCTTTGCCTTCGATGGCTTCACGCTTTTTCCGGCTGAAGGCTTCTTCTTCGGGGGAGCGGAAGGCTTGCTCGAGGTTTTCTTCACTCCCTTGGATGTCGAGGACTTCTTCTTGGCCATAGGTCGATGCGCGTTGGTAGGGTAGCGGCTAAAGGTAGACGGATGATTTTTCCGTGCAAGTCCGCCTTGGATGCCGATCCTATATTTGCCGCCCCTCGAATACCCCCTTGGGGCTTGGCGCGGTAGCTCAGCTGGTTAGAGCGCATGATTCATAATCCTGAGGTCGGGAGTTCAAGTCTCCCCCGCGCTACCAAGGCCATCCCCCGAAAGGCGGATGGCCTTTTGCTTTCTTTAGCCCGCATGCGTCAATTGGTCATCCTGCTGCTCTTGGTCGCATCGTGCCAAGCTCCCTTCGGGCAGGCCGATGAATCGGCGATCCGCCAGCTCATGGCCGAACAGGAAGCTGCTTGGGACCGGGGCGATATTCCAGGCTTCATGGCAGCCTATGCCGACAGCATCTGCTTCCACAGCCCGAAGGGCAATACATGCGGCAAGCAGCAGGTCACGGAGAACTACATGCGTTCGTACCCCACACCCGAGCATATGGGCGATCTCCGGTTCGGCATACACGAGCTGCTGCCCGCAGGCGCGGACCATGCCTGGCTCTCGGGATCCTGGGCCCTGCACCGGAAGGCCGATACCTTGGAAGGGGCCTTTGCACTGCTTTGGGAGCGGCAGCCTGAGGGGTGGAGGATCTTGCGGGACCATACCTATTGATGCATGCTCGACGAGACCGGCGCCCCCATCACCTTGCTTCTGCTTGGTGCCAGCGTGGTGCTATCGGTCCTCGCGTTCGGGAACCAGAAGCTCTTCAGCGACCTGCTCTTCGAGCCCTTCGTGATCAAGGCTCGCGGGCAATGGCACCGCTTCATCACGCACGCCTTCATCCATGCGAATTGGCCGCACCTGCTGGTGAACATGTTCGTGCTCTTTGGCTTCGGGCAGCATGTGGAGCAAGCGCTCTGGTTCTACGCCCCGGCGGCGCCGGCGCTCGCTTTCGCCACGCTCTACCTCGGTGGCGTCCTTTTCTCTTCGCTTCCCGCATACCGGCGCCACATCCATGATCCGAACTACCGCGCTGTGGGGGCCAGCGGGGCTGTCTCGGCGGTGCTGTTCGCGTACATCCTGATGACCCCCACCAACACCATCCGCTTCCTGTTCATTCCGGCGCCCATACCGGCCTGGGTCTTCGGTGGTCTCTACCTGGCGTACAGTTGGTACATGGACAAGCGTGGCCAGGACAACGTGGCGCATGATGCCCACTTCTATGGCGCCGTGTTCGGGCTGGTGTTCATGATCGTTCTCGACCCGGGCACCGTGGCCGCCTTCATCACGCAGATCCTCGGCGAATGAGCTTGCGACCCGGATTCTTCCTGGACCGTGATGGCGTGATCAACCGCGAGCGCGGGGAGCACACTTGGCGCATGGCCGATTTCGAGCTGTTGCCTGGAGTGGCCGAGGCGGTGCGGTCCGCTTCGGATGCTGGCTATGCCGTGGCCGTGATCACGAACCAGAGCGGGATCGGGCTGGGATTGTATGGGCACGCCGAAGTTTCGGCCCTCCACGAGCGTTTGGAATCCGAATTGGCCGCTTCAGGCGCGCGAATCGACCTGGTCCTGTACTGCCCGCACCACCCCTCGAAGGGCAAATGCTTGTGCCGCAAGCCCGGGAGCTTGCTTCTGGAGAGGGCCGTGGCCCGCCTTGGCATCGACCCTGCGCGTTCGGTGATGATCGGAGACCGCGAGCGCGATGTGCAGGCTGCTGGATCAGCGGGCGTTCGGGGGGTGCTGGTGCCTGCCAACGGCGATCTGCGCGTGGCCGTGAAGCGCGAACTTCGCCCCGCATGACCGAATGGGTGGACCATAACGGCGATCTGCACCCGGCCGATGAGCCCGTGCTCCGGCTGGACAATCGTGCATTCCACTTCGGCGATGGCCTCTTCGAGAGCATCCGCGTGGTAGGGGGCAAGCCGTGCTTCCTCGATGCGCATTGGGCGCGCATGAGCACTGGCGCCGATCTGCTGCGGATCACCCTCCCGAAAGGATTCGACCGGCAGCGCTTCGGTGAGGCGGTGCAGGCCATCATCCAGAAATCGGGGATCATGAGCGGCCGCATGCGCTTCACCCTGTACCGCGGCGGCAGCGGGTATTACCGCCCGCAGACCGACCAAGGCGCCTACACCATCGAACTCAAGCCGATCGAAGAGCCGCATCACGTGCTCAACCCGAACGGACTGCTGGTTGACATCTGGCCGGAGATGCGCAAGCCGGTGAATGACCTCTCCAGGCACAAGACGCTCAATTGCCAGTACTACATCATGGCGGCGCTCTGGAGCCGGGCGCGCGGCCTCGATGATTGCCTGCTGCAGAACGATCGCGGCAACATCATCGAGAGCAGCGCGGGCAACCTCTTCATCGTGAGCAACGGCGTGCTTTACACGCCTTCGCTCACCGATGGCTGCCTGGGCGGTGTGATGCGCGCGCAGGTGATCAACCTCGCCATCGCCAATGGCATCAAGGTGTATGAGTGCTCCTTGAACCCGCAGAACCTGCTGGCGGCCGACGAGCTGTTCTTCACCAACGCGATCCAAGGCATCCGCTGGGCGGGCGGCTACCGCACCAAGCGATACACGCACAAGATGGCTGGCGCGCTCACCGACCTGCTGGTGCAGGCCACCGCTAATTGAGCGAAGGGTCCTCCGGGAAATTGGCGAGCGGCGCGAAGGCCCGGCCCATGCCGCGTAGGGTGTTGCCCCAGAGCGCTTCCACACGACGGTCCATCACGCGGCGGCGATCAGCAGGGGCAATCAGCCACGAGCGGTCGCCGAGCTCTTTCTTGAGCTGGTCGGGCCCCCAGCCGCTATAGCCCACGAAGAAGCGCACATGCTTGCTCAGCTTGGGGTCCGTGGCCAGCAGGGAGCGCAATTGCTCATAGTCGCCGCCCATATGCACCCCGTCCACCACTTCGGCGCTGCCCTCAATGGCCTTGCCCAGCGTGTGCAGGTAATAAAGCTCGCCGCTCTGAACGGGCCCGCCGATGCCCACGTGTGCATTCACGGGCGGGAAATTCTCCATGAGGTCGTTGATGGTGATGTCCATGCTTCGGTTCAGCACGAAGCCGAATGAGCCTTCGTCATTGTGGTCGCAGAGCAGCACCACCGTGCGCCGGAAGTAGGGGTCCGGTAGGTAGGGCTCGCTCACGAGCAACCGGCCGCGGGAAGGGAGGAGGCGGTTCTCCGGATCGAAGTCGAGCAGGTGGCCCATAGGGTGCGGAAGATAGCAGGGATGCGTGTCCAGCACCAAGGGCGAGCGAGCAGCGGTCACGGCAGCTTGTTCGCAGGTAATGGATGGCTTTCGGAACTGGACACGGATCCAGAGCCGACATTCGCGGAATGAGGTGCATGCTCATCGCGCTCTTGATCCCATCTCTTGCAGGAGCGCAGCTCATCACGCCCGACCTGCTCTCCGTGCTCCCTGCGCAGCTGAATGAGACCAGTGGGCTGGTGGTGATTGATGGCACGGTGTGGACGGTGCTTGATAGCGGCAACCCGCCAGCGGTGCTGCAGGTTGATCCAGTGAACGGCACCGTCACGCGCACCGTGCAGCTCATCGGCGCGGGCAACATCGATTACGAGGACATCACGGCCGACGCCGATTGGGTCTATATCGGCGACTTCGGCAATAACTCGGGCTCCCGCACGGACCTCCGCATCTATCGCATCCCGCGATCGGAGCTGGAGGATGAAGGCGTCGTTTCGGTCCAGGTGGAGGTGATCGCCTTCTCCTTCGCCGATCAAACGGACTTCACGCCGGCGTTCAATGGCACCAACTTCGACTGTGAGGCCTTCATCGCCGTTGATGACAGCCTTTTCCTGTTCACGAAGCGCTGGATCGACGAGACCACGCGGCTTTACGCGTTGCCTGCCACCCCAGGAACGCACGTGGCCAACGTTCGCGGCGATCACGACTCGAACGGCCTGGTCACCGCAGCATCATGGGATGGCGCCGGTCGCCTCGTGCTGCTCGGCCATGAGGATGATCCTGGCCAGCCCTTCATCATCCTGTTCAACGCGGTGCAGGGCCACGATTTCTTCGGCCAGACGGGCATCCGCCGCCAGGTGGACCTCTTTGACCATCAGACCGAAGGGGTCGCCTGGCTCACGCCCGATGAATGGATCCTGAGCAACGAGCTCGCGAACGGCTTCACGGCGGCGCTCTGGAGCATCGACGTGAACTCAACCCTGATCGTCACGACCGCGAACGATCTTATCCGAGCCTTTCCAATTCCCGCGAGCGATCACCTCTTCTTCGCTGGCTCATGCGGAGCCATGCACGTGGAATTGCGGGATGCATCCGGACGCATGGTCCTCACCGCCCGCTTGGGCATCGAAGCATCTGTGGATGTGAGCGGCCTGGCTCCTGGGCGCTATGCGGCGCGAATCGCATGCGTTGGCAGCGAGTGGCGCGTGCCTGTCGTGATCGCGCGCTGAGCTATTCCGTTCGTACGGGAGGCTCGAGCAGCACGACTTCCAACTTACGATGGCTGTAGGAGCGGTGCAGCGAGGCCCGTTTCTCATCGGCTTCGTCCTTGGTGCCGAAGAGCAGCACGTCGAGATTGTCATCGGCGATGTCCTTCAGCTCAGCGTATTGCGCGCGGAACTGCGCTGCGAGCTTCACCTTGCTCATGGCTTCAGTGGTCTGGATCACCGGTGTGAGGTACACCGGGCTGCCGCTGCGCCAATTGCCGATGGCGAGGCTGTGGATGGTGTTCTGGGCCAAGGCTGATAGGCCGCACAGCAGGAGTGCGATGGCGAGGAGGTGTCTCATGGCGTTCTCGTTGCGCAAAGATCGTTCTAGCGCACCTCAATCTCATCCAGGAACATCCATGCCGGGTTGCCCGCGCCGGCATGGCCATCGGGGATCTTGCCGATGTGCTCGATGTCGAGCCGGATGTAGCGCGCTCTGTGCTTCGTCACGAAAGCCGCTTCATAAGCCGCGCGACCGCCGTGCTTGTTCCCTTGGTACGGCGAAAGGACGGACCGAGGAACATATGTCCTGCCATCCACGCTGGTGTGCAGCTTGACGTACTTCGGCAGGTGGATCCAACTATGGGTCTCGTCCAAGGCGCCGATGCCGACGTATCCGAATTCCTGCTCGCTGCCCAGGTCCAACGTGATAGTAACGCCTTCGCGCCAGCCGAGCCACTCGGTGTTCACGCGCTTCTCCTGCGCGGTGATGCCATCCACCAAGGTGAACGAGCCGCCTTCGTTGTAGCGCTCGTTAGGCTGTACGCTGAGCGTGATGGGGCGGGCGGTGGCGAGGTTGAACAGAAGTGTTCGCTTCAGCGGATTCCCCACCATAACATCACCTCGAAAACTGGCGACCTCAATTGTCAGGTTGCTCATGTTCGCGGATGAAACCGTGGTAGATGCTTTCATTGGCTGCCATACCAGTTCGAATGGCCAATCCTTGAATGCACCTTTTGCACCTGAGGCCAGCATTCGCGCTCGTACCTCGGTATTTCCAGCACTGGCCTGTGCTTCAATGCTCATCACGCCAGCACCGCTCGACTTAAGTTTGACCGTGGGGGCGTACATCGTTTTGCTCGCATTCACATTCATTGCATCCAATCTCGGAAACTCATCTTCCAGCCGTCGGATGAAGTCCCCTTCAACCCGCTTCTCCTTCGGCGTCCACAGCACCTCTGCCAGGGCTAGCATGCGCGGAACGGCCATGTACTCCACGTGCCCCGGCGTCAGGATGTACTCCGTCCACACATTGCCTTGCGCGCCGAGGATGTACTTGGCCTCTTCGGCGTTCAACTCCGCGGGCACTGGCTCGTAGCTGTACACCTTCTGCACGGTGGTGTAGCCGCCGATCGCCAGCGGCTCGTTCGCGGGATCGCCTTGGTAGTGATCGAAGTAGCAATGGCTGCCGGGGCTCATGACCACATTGTGATTCTGCTTCGCCGCCGCCACGCCGCCCTCGGTGCCGCGCCAGCTCATCACGGCTGCATTCGGCGCAAGCCCGCCTTCCAGGATCTCGTCCCAGCCGATGATCTTCCGGCCCTTGCTGTTCACGAACTTCTCGATGCGCTGGATGAAGTACGACTGAATCTCATGCTCATCCTTCAAACCCTCCGCCTTCATGCGCATCTGGCATTTCGCGCAGGCCTTCCACCGCTCCTTGGGGCACTCATCGCCTCCGATGTGGATGTACTCGCCAGGGAATAGCGCCATCACTTCCGTAAGCACGTCCTGCATCACGGTAAAGACGCTGTCGTTGCCCGCGCAGAACACATCCTCGAAGACGCCCCAGCCTTTCTGCACTTCGTAAGGTCCACCCGTGCAACCGAGATGCGGATAAGCGGCGAGCGCAGCCATGGCATGCCCCGGCATCTCGATCTCCGGCACCACGGTGATCTGCCTTGCCTTCGCGTAAGCCACCACCTCGCGGATCTGCTCCTGCGTGTAGAAGCCGCCATAGGGGATGCTGTCGTATTCGCGCCGACTGTACGGCCCGACCTGGCTTCCCTTCCGCCATGCGCCCACTTCTGTGAGCTTTGGATATTTCTTGATCTCGATGCGCCAGCCCTGGTCCTCGGTGAGGTGCCAGTGGAAGCGGTTCATCTTATAGCGTGCCAGCAGGTCGATGTACTTCTTGGTGAACTCCACGCTCCAGAAGTGACGGCAGGCATCCAGATGCATGCCGCGCCATTGGAAGCGTGGCCAATCGGTGATGGTGAGGCAGGGGAGGGAGCCCGCTTCGCGGCCTTGCTCCATGAGTTGGATCAAGGTGCGGCTGCCACGGAAGAGGCCGGCTTCGGTTGGTGCCATGACACTGATGCCATCCGGCCGCACATGCAATGTGTGCCACTCATCCGATGCAATGGTCTCGGGTTGAATGATCTCGAATCGGATCCGGAGCGGCAGCAGGCAGTCCTTGGCCTTCGGCAATTGAAGCGGCGCCAGTTCCGCTTGAAGCAGGTCGAATAATCCCTTGGAGGCGGATTCGCTCACTTCAACCTGCCACGGGCAGCCCAAATCCAGCTTGCCGGGCTCCATCCGCAATTCCACGGGTTCAGGGATGAGGTTGGGCTCGGCGGTAGTTTGTGCCAAGGCGCTGGACGCCAACAGGAATAGAAGGGCAGGGGTGATGCGCATCGGGCTAAAGGTCGTGCCGGCGCGTGCTTCGGTGAACCTCTTTGGCCCTAGGCTGAAGCCCTTCATGCGCTCTTCGCCCGAAAAAGCCCATATTTGCGGCCCCAATTCCGGGAACTAAACACAAACCGCGACATGCCAACTCGCATCCGCCTTCAGAGGAAAGGCAAGAAAGGCCAGCCCTACTACCACTTGGTAGTGGCTGATTCCCGCGCCCCGCGCGATGGGAAGTACATCGAACGGATCGGCGCCTACGATCCCAACCAGAACCCTGCGTTCATCGAGATCAACAGCGAGAAGGCGCTAGACTGGCTGCAGAAAGGCGCCCAGCCCAGCGACACCTGCCGTGCGATCCTGAGCTACACGGGCATCGTTTACCGTAACCACCTTAATGGTGGCGTGAAGAAAGGCGCGTTCACGCAAGAGGAGGCCGACCGCCGTTTCGATGCGTGGATGAATGAGAAGAACGCCAAGATCGAGAGCAAGCGCACCAAGCTCGCCGATGGCGCCGATAAGGCCGCCAAGGACCGCGTTGCCGCCGAACTGAAGAAGGCCGAGGAGATGGCCGCGAAGCTCAGTGCCAAGCTTGCCGCTTCGGCCGCTGCTGAGGTTGCCGCTCCTGCTGCCGAGGAGGCTCCCGCCGAGGGTGCTGCAGAAGGCGAGGCTCCTGCCGCCGAGTAAGCAAGCACGCGATTCATCAGAAGCCTCCCGATCTGTCGGGAGGCTTCTTCATTTCCGGCTCTTTGATTCCGGAGGCTCCGGCCCTTTCCCCACTTGGAAATGACCGGCCTCGAATCGCCGCAGAAGCTCTGCGATCCGCTTGGCGCGCGTGGATTCGGTCTTGGCGCTGCCTACCCAGTAGCACATGCTGCGCTTCATGCCAGGCGTGAGCTTGCCCCAAGCTGCCTTCATCTCCGGGATGAAATCGAGCGTCTCTGCCAGCTCCACCGGGATGTTGATCCGGTCGGGCTCGGGGTCAAGCCACAATTCCACCTTCACCGGTTCGCCGGGCCGTTCTATCCCGGCCTGCCTGCGCAGGTCTCCGCCGAGCACGATGATGTGGTAGCCGCTTTTCGTGGGCATCAGTGCACGGTCTGCGGCCACACCGTTGATCACGCATTTCACGCGCACTTCGCCGCGTTTGCCGAAGAGCTCCTTCACATCGTGCGGGAACTCCACGTAGCTCCAGGCGAACCGTCCCGTCATGCGCTCCAATGGGGCCGTGAACCTGAAGACCTGAGGTCTCTTCTTCGCTGGCATGCTGGCTGGTGCAAGTGTAGTTCGCGGTGGAGCGTTGCGGGGTTGGGGAATGGGTTCATACCGGACGGAGTCCAGCGGACCGACAGGTTGGCGTTGACAAGGCGGCGACCCCGGCACGGGATCGGGTGGGCCGTGCGCGAACTTCGCGCACCCTTAGGGCAGTCAAAACCAGGAAACATGAAGAAGTGGCTCAAGCGAATCCTCCTTTCGTTCGGCATCCTGCTCATCCTCCTGCTCGCGGCAGCGGTGCTCATCCCCATCCTCTTCAAGGATAAGATCGAAGCAGCGGTGAAGGTGGAGGTGAACAAGAGCCTCAACGCCACGGTGAATTGGGGCGAATGGGACATCACCCTGCTTCGGAGCTTCCCCAATCTCACGGTGGAAATAGCTGATGTGAGCGTGCTGAATACCGCTCCATTCGAAGGCGTGGAATTGGCCCGTATCGCTGGCCTGATCGCCACCGTGGACATCAAGAGCCTGTTCGGCGACCGCATCGAAGTGAAGCGCATCCACCTCGAGAAGCCGAACATCCATGTGAAGGTGCTGACCGATGGCACAGCCAACTGGGACATCGCCAAGGCCGACAGCGCTGCCGTGGAAGCGGAAGCATCTGCGGACACCTCTGCAGGATTCCGCCTTGGCTTGGATGAATTCTCGATCGCCGATGGCCGCTTGGTCTACGACGATGCCTCACTCGGCTATTACATGGATCTGCTCAGCCTCGACCTCACGGGGAGCGGAGACATGACGCAGGACCTGTACCTGCTCAAGACCGTGCTGCATGCCGACACGGCCAATGTGGTCTTCGATGGCGTGAAGTACCTGCGCAACGTGAAGGCTGACGTGAAGGCTGACATCGATATGGACATGCCGAACATGAAATTCGCGTTCAAGGAGAACGAGGCGACCATCAATGAGCTCGTGCTCGGCTTCGATGGATGGCTGGCCATGCCCGGCGACCCCATCGACATGGACCTGACATGGAACGCGAAGAAGACGGATTTCGCCACCCTGCTATCGCTCGTCCCCGCTGATTTCGCAACCGACTTGAATGGGGTGGAGATGAGCGGGAAGGCGGCCTTCAGCGGTCATGTGAAGGGCACGTACAGTGAGAGCAGCATGCCCGGATTCGGCTTGGTGATGGAGGTTGATAATGGCCGATTCAAGTATCCCGACCTGCCCGCTTCGGTAGACGACATCCATGTTGACCTCAAGGTGAACAGCCCGGGCGGGAAGGACCTCGACGGCACTGTGGTGGACCTGAAGCGGTTCGCCATGAAGATGGCCGGCAATCCGGTTGAAGCGCGCATGCACCTCACGCATCCCATCAGCGACCCGAATGTGGACGCGGAGCTGAAGGCCGACCTCGATCTCGCCAGCGTGAAGAAAGTGGTGCCCATGGAAGGCGACGAGCTGCAGGGCAAGCTCGCAGCCGATGTGCGCATGAAAGGCGCCATGAGCGATGTGGAGGCGCAGCGATACGAGGAGTTCCAGGCCGATGGGCGCGTGACGCTCGCGGGCATGAACTACGCCTCCGACTCGCTGCCGTACGCCGTCGGCATCAAGGCGCTGCAGTTCGATTTCAGCCCGCGCTTCCTGGCGCTCACCAGCTTCACCGGAAGCCTGGGAAGCAGCAACCTGCAGGCGAACGGCCGCATGGACAATTACATCCAATGGTGGCTGCGCGACAGCACGCTCACGGGCAGCTTCGACCTCGTGGCGGACAAATTCGACCTGAATGAACTCATGGGTCCGAGTGATTCGCCCGAAGCCGAAAGCGCACCGGCCGACAGCACGCCGATGAGCGTGATCGAAGTGCCCAGCAACATCGACTTCCGGATGGGGCTGAAGGCCGGTGAGGTGATCTACGACCAGATGAAGCTCACCAATGTCCGTGGCGGCATGCATGTGCACGACCAGCGCGTGGACCTGAAGGATGTGTTCTTCAACCTCTTCGACGGCAGTGTGCTGATGGCTGGCGGCTACGAGGCCACGGACAACAAGGCTCCGCGCATCGACTTCCGCTACGATATCAAGGACCTCGATATCCAGAAGACCGTGACCTATGTGGACATGGTCCAGAAGGTGGCGCCCATCGCGAAGACCTGCAAGGGCACTTTCAGCACCAAGCTCGACATGAAAGGCCGCTTGAACGGGCGGATGGAGGCTGACCTGAACACGCTCACTGGCGATGGAACGCTCCTGACGAGGAATGTCCAGGTCGATGGCTTCCAGCCCTTGGTTGACCTCGCGAAGGCGCTCAAGGTGAAGGAGATCGAGAACACGAAGCTGCAGGATGTCAGCTTCAGCTACGAATTCAGGGACGGCCGAATGGAAGTGAAGCCCTTCAAGGTGAAGATCGATCGGATCCAGAGCGAAGTGAAGGGAAGCACGGGCTTCGCGCAGCAGGACATCGACTACGACATGAAGGCGAAGATTCCCACGGACATCTTCGGGGCCAGCGCGGCCAGTGCGGTGGGCGGCCTGCTCGGCAAGGCCAATACCGCCATCGGCTCCAACTTCCAGGTGCCGAAGGAACTTGATGCCACGATCAAATTCACCGGCACGGTGACCAAGCCCGTGGTCAAGCCCGTCTTCGCCGGCGGCACGGCCAATGTGAAGGATGCCGTGGTCACCGAGGTGAAGGAGACCATCAATGCGGAGATCGGGAAGAAGAAGGAAGAGCTGATCGCACAGGCCAAGGCAGAGCGTGACCGGCTGATCGCAGAGGCCCAGGCGCGGGCAGGCCTGCTGAAATCCGATGCGCGCACGGAGGCGGCGAAGGTGAAGGCGCAGGCCTACAAGGCCGCGGATGATGAGCTCGCCAAAGTGTCCAACCCATTGGCAAGGGCTGCTGCGAAGATCGTTGCCGACAAGGCCAAGCAAGAGGCTGAGAAGGTGGAGCAGCGCGCCCTTGCTGAAGCCGATAAGAGAGCCGACGCCCTCGTGGATGAGGCCCGCAAGCAAGGGGATGCGCTCGTTGCCAAGGCGGAGGCCACGGATACAACTGTGAAATGAGATTGAGCAGGTTGAGGTTTGGGGAGGTTGAAGGTTGCGCACAGGCCAAAGCCGCGCGCGCGATCCTATGCGCTTTGCTGTTTATTTCCGGCAGCGCATCGAGTGCTCAAGATGACGACCCGTGCGCACTTCCCACCGACAAGAGGATCATCAAGCTCCTTGATGAGGCCGCCAAGGCGAAGGACCCGAAGGAGCGCCACGCCAAGCTGAAGAGCACGCTGGAGATCGACGCGGAGTGCGTGGAATGCCACTACCGTTTGGGGCTCTCGGCGTCGCGCATCGCGCGTGAGGCCGGCAAGGGCTTCAGCAGCGCGATCAAGTACTTCGAGGCCGTGCAGGCCAAATGCCCTGCCTACCACAGCGAGGTGCTCTACCAGCTCGGCATGATGCGCTACGCCGAGAGCGATTTCGGAGGCGCTGCCCGTGACCTCGAATCATTCCGGAAGTTCCCGACCGATGATCCCGCGCGCGTGAGCAAGAGCTACGACAAGCAATACGCCGAAGTGGAGGCCATGATGCCCGAACTGGGTTTCTACGCCGATTTCTACCGCAACACCGGCAACCTGAATCCGGAGCCGGTCCCGAATGTGAGCACGCCTACCGATGAGTACCTGCCCATGCTCTCTCCCGATAACGAGATGCTGTTCTTCACCCGCAAGCGGCAGGTGAAGGCCAAAGGCGACCTGGTTGCGCGGGACGTGGAGGAATTGACGGAGGCCCGCCGCAAGAGCGCCTCCGATGAGTTCAACGCTGGCCGCGTGCTGCCCGACCCCTTCAATACCGGCGACAGCTACGGCGGCGTGACCATCAGCCTCAACAACAAGGAGATGTTCGTCACGGTGTGCGGCCCAGCGAATGCCAACGGTTACCGGAATTGCGATATCCATCGCTCGCACTTCAACAGCAAATTCAACCTCGATGCAGGAGGGCAGGAGTGGGAGTGGGAAGGGCTCGATGAGATAGGTGAGGCCGTGAACGGGCCAAGCAGTTGGGAGAGCCAGCCCAGCCTCAGCGGTGATGGGCGCACGCTCTATTTCGCCACGAACCGGGAGGGCAGCAGGGGCATCGACATCTTCTATTCGAGCCGCGAGGGCAAAGGGACATGGTCGCCCGCGCAGCCCGTGCCGGGCATCAACACCGATGGCGATGAGAAGGCGCCCTTCATGCACGCTGACAGCCGCACGCTCTACTTCGCGGCTAAGCCTGCGGCGAACGGCAGCGGCCAAAAGGGCATCGGCGGATACGACATCTTCTTCAGCAAGCTCAACGACGATGGCAGCTGGACCAAGCCGCGCAACATCGGTCACCCCATCAACACCGACCAGGACGAGCATGGGCTGATCGTGAGCGCCGATGGACGCACCGCCTATTTCGCCAGCGGGCGCTACAAAGGGGCGGGGGGGCTCGACATCATGCGCTTCCCGCTGCCTATGGATGTCCGTCCCGATGAGGTGCTGATCGTGAAGGGCGAGGTGAAGGACGAGAAAGGCCAGGCGGTGCGCGGCGCCACGGTTGAGGTGAAGTACATGGACACGCGCAAGACCGAAGTGATCAAGGCCGATAGCGTGGATGGGCGCTATGCGACCGTGGTGCGCCTGAAGGCCGGCAGCGATGTGGTGGTCACCGTGAAGAAGGAAGGGCACGTCTTCGACTCGCGCAGCTTCAGCGTGGCCGATACTGCGCGCGGCGGCGTGGCCAAGGCCGATATGAGCGTCCAGCGCATCGCCGTGAACCAGAGCTACCGCGTGAATGATATCAATTTCGGAACGAACAGCGCGGAGATCACGAAGGCGAGCGAGTTCGTGCTCGATGAGCTGATCGCCTTCCTGAAGGAGAACCCGTCGATCAGGATCCGCATCGAAGGCCACACCGACAACGTAGGCCGGTTGGAGGACAACATGGCGCTGAGCAACGACCGGGCCTTCACGGTGATGGGCTACCTGCAGGAAAAGGGCATATCAACGGCGCGGTTGAGCTTCAAAGGGCTTGGGCCCACCCAGCCGGTGGCCTCGAACGATTCGCCCGAAGGCCGCGCGCGCAACCGTCGCACGGAATTCGTGATCGTGGGGCGTTAGGGCATCGGAACCAGATCACGAGCGCGCCTGTCGCCTGCGCAGGCGGTAGCCTAACTTAGCGGCATCATGCGCCTACTGATTTCACTGATTGCTTCCGCCGCCACGTGCAGCGCTGCCGCCCAGGCGCTGCTTTGGACCGCAACGGGGCATCCGGAGCAACGTGCCGTGTACGGTGTAGCCTTCTCCGCCAATGGCCAGCATGTGCTCAGCGGCAGCGAATGCCCTCAAGCTCGGCTGCGCATGTTCCAGACGACCAATGGTGGAATGACCTGGGATTATCAGGTGAGCAATTCACTGCTATGCTCCGCCGGCGTGAAGTTCTCCTCCAACGGCCAATACCTGGTCAATGCCGAAGAGACGGGCAATCTGCAGGTTTTCCAGGTCAGCGGTTCCAGCGCCTCTCTCCTGACCACCATCACCAACAATACCGGCGCCCTTTACTCCGTGGATTTCTCTCCCGCCAGCGACAAGGTCGCGGTGGGGGCTGGCAGCGGTCGGCTCATCGTCTATAGCATGCCCGGTGGGAGCCAGCTCGTGAACGTTGTGGCGCACGCCAATGAGGTGCTGGGAGTCTCCTGGTCGGCTGATGGGCAATTCATCGCCACCTCAGGCAGCGATGGCCTGGTGAAGCTCTGGAGCAGCAGCGGTGCGTTCATACGCTCATTCTCGCATCCAGGCTGGGTCTTCGGCGTGAAGTTCACGCCCGACGGCCAGCGCATCGTGAGCGGCGGCACTGACGACGCCGTTCGGGTGTGGATCGCGGGCACGGGGGATCTCGAGCGGACCATCACGGGCCACACCGGCGATGTGCGGTCGGTGGAGGTGTCGCCGAACGGGGCCTTCATCGCGAGCGCATCCGTGGATCAGAGCGTGCGCATCTGGAGCCTGGCAACCGGGATGCAGCAGCAGGTGCTCACCGCAACGGGGTCGAGCTTCTTCGTCTCCGTGGCCTGGTCGCCCACGGAGAACAGGATCGTGGCAGGCGGCCTCAATAACATGGTTGCCGTCTGGAACGTGGCGCAGCAGGGCATTCCCTCCGTTGCGGTTCGGCCGCGGGTTTACCTTGAAGGGCCTTACAGCACATCCACCTTGCAGATGAATTCCACCCTTCGCGCGAATGGGTTGGTTCCATTGACTGAGCCGTTCACGTCGGCGGGCTATGCGCATGCGGGCGGCGGCGGCGGGGAGGCCACCAGCGCAGCCGTGCTCAGCATCACCGGCGCGAATGCCGTGGTGGATTGGGTGGTGGTGGAATTGCGCAGCTCAAGTGCCCCGGCATTGGTGCTGGCATCGCGCAGCGCGCTGCTGCAAGCGGATGGCGATGTGGTCAACGCGGCTGATGGCACCTCATCGGTCACGATGAATGTGCCAGCGGGCGGCTATCACGTGGCCGTGCGGCACCGGAACCATTTGGGCATCATGAGCGCAGCACCGGTGGCGCTCACCAGCAATCCGTTATCGTTGGACTTCAGCAATGGCTCAGTGGGCCTGCTCGGCGGTGCCAACGCCGCGAAGATGGTGGGGACGCGACTGCTCATGTACGCTGGCGATGTGAACCGCAACGGCACGCTCCAGTACATCGGGCAAGGCAATGACCGGGACCCCATACTCACACGGATCGGCGGGTCAACGCCCACGGCGACGATGGCCGGTTACTTTGCGGAGGACGTGAACCTCGATGGGGTGGTGCGGTACACCGGTAACGGGAACGACCGGGACATCATCCTGGTGAACATCGGCGGATCGGTGCCCACGAGCACCCGGACCGAGCAGTTGCCCTAGGCGGCCTAGCGCTCCATCAGCCCCTTGCGCGCCATGCGCAGGTTCAGCATCTCGACCGTCACGCTGAAGGCCATGGCGAAGTAGATGTAGTTCTTGTTGATGTGCTCGCCCATGCCCTCGATGAGCAGCGCCACGCCGATCATCACCAGGAACGCAAGCGCCAGCACTTTCACGGTAGCGTGCTTCTCCACGAAGGAGCTGATAGCGCCAGCGGCGAGCATCATCACCGCCACCGCGATGATCACGGCCAGCACCATGATGATGATCTCATTGCTCATGCCAACCGCGGTGATGACCGAGTCGATCGAGAAGACGAGATCGATCAGGATGATCTGCCCGATCACCGCTGGGAGGCCCTTCGCCTTGCGTTTCGCACCGCTCTTGTGGTGCGTGCCAACCATCTTCTCGTGGATCTCTGCCGTGGCCTTGTAGATGAGGAAGAGGCCGCCGGCGAGCAGCACCAGGTCCCTTCCGCTGAACGGGTGGCCGAATGGGGTGATGAAGGGCTGATCGAGGCTCATGACCCAGCTCAACGAGAGCAGCAGCGCAATGCGCGTGAGCATCGCCAAGGCCAGGCCCAATTGACGCGCCTTGCGCTGGTCCTTCTTGTCGGAAAGGCTGTTGCTGATGATCGAGATGAAGATGATGTTGTCGATGCCTAGCACGATCTCCAGCGCGGTGAGCGTGAGCAGTGCGATGAGGCCATGCCCGGTAAGGAGCACGGCAGGGTCGAGGTGGCTGAGTTCGAGCATGGCCGCGAATTAAAGCGCGTTCCGGTCGCTGATGCGCGCAATGATGATGACTTCGTTCCGGTTCACCGGATTCAACCAATGCACGATGCGATCGATGAGGCCCGGCTCCGCCCTCCCGATCACCTGCACCGGGCCGTAGCCCGCCTCGAAGCGCGCGATGCGCTCATCGATCTTCTCCTGGCCGATGAAGAGGACATGATGGTCGCGGCCATCGAGCTGTTTCTCGCGCAGGAACTCACCCGGATCCAGATCGGCCTGGCCAGGTCCCAGCGGGAATACCCCCATGTCCCATTGGCCCAGGTAGAACAGCGGCGGCATGGCCGGGTCCTCTTCACGGTCATCGAGGATCAGGCCCCCGAGCGGACGCTCATCGCGCAGCATGAGCATGGCCTCAATACGGCTGCGCTTGCTGTACGTGGTGCTGAGGAATGGAAGCAGCAACAGATTCAACGACCACACGAAGGCCAACGCAGCATGCCAGAGCCCTTTGCGCGCGCTCCACCAGCCCGAAGCACTGCGCCACTGCTCCCAACTTGCATAGCCCAGCACGAAGAGCAAGGGAACGATGGGCAGCAGGAACCGTTCCTGCTTATTCGGGAAGTAGGAGTGGATGGCCACGAAGAGCAGCACGGGCAGCCAGAGCACCAAAGGCTTCCGCTTGCGGAAGAACCCGAACAGGACGGCCAGGCTCAACGGCGGAAGCAGGAGGCCCGCAAGCAAGAGCAGGTAATTGTACCACGGCAGCACGCCATAGGTGGTGGTGTTGCTGAGATTGTAGAGCACGTATTGGGTGATCTCCGCCCATGGCCGTCCCCAGAGGAACAGGTCGATGCCACCTTGGATGACGGCTAAGGGAAGCAGCACGCCCGCCCCGTATGCGATTGCCTGGCCCCATCGCTGCATGATCAGGAACCCTAGCCCTGGACCAGCAGCGAAGAAGATGGTCTGGAACCGAACATTCATGGCCAGCCCGATCCAGAGTCCGGCCACGAGCGCCGTTCGCCAGGAGCGGTCCGCATCGGATTCGAGCAGGCGCAGGCTACCGATCATCAGCAGCGGAATGCACGCCATCTCCACCAGATTGCGCACGCTGAGGAAGGGCATGAAGCAGAAGAGCGCTAAAAAGAGACCAGCTTGCCAGGCCACCACAGGACCGGCGAGGCGATGCGCGATGCGATGCCCCGCACGCACCACGATCAAGCTCCACACGGCGTGGAGCAGTCTAACCACGAGCATCAATGCGCGAGGATCGGTGATCCCGATGGCCTTCAGTCCGGAGAACAGGAGGAAGTGGATGCCCACGTAGAAGAAGCTGTGGCCGCTGGGCGTCGGATCCGAGCCCTGGTTCCAAGGCAGCCAATAGTTGTAGTCGAATCCATCGGCCCAACTGGCCGCGGCCTCGATCACCAGGAAATGATCGTCGTGCGCGAAGTAGCCGGGACTGAAGAGTGCGGCCAACAGCCGTGGCGCAAGGGCGATCAGGGTCAGCCAGCGCAACGCGCTCGTCGGAGGGGCATCCCAGAATCGCTTCACGGCGGCAGGCATGGCGGCGAAGATCGCATCGGCACGGATGGCGCCGCAGGCCATCTTTGCGCACCATCCGAAACATGCGCATCGGCATTGTCTGTTATCCCACCTTTGGCGGAAGCGGCGTGGTGGCCACCGAGCTGGGCATGGCCTTGGCGGAAAAGGGCCATATCATCCATTTCATCACCTACGATCGGCCGGTCCGGCTTCGCGATCACCCGAACGTGTTCTACCATGAGGTGCGCGTGAGCGATTACCCGCTCTTCGATTACCAGCCCTACGAGCTCGTGCTCACCAGCAAGCTCGTTGATGTGGCCAAGTACGAGGGCCTCGACCTCATGCACGTGCATTATGCCATCCCGCATGCCAGCGCAGCGTGGATGGCACAGCGGATTCTGGACGCGCAAGGCATCCGCGTGCCCTTCATCACCACCTTGCACGGCACCGACATCACGCTCGTTGGCCGCGACCCCAGCTTCGAGCCGGTGATCACCTTCAGCATGGAGCGGAGCAATGCCGTGACCGCCGTGAGCGAGAGCCTGCGCCGCGATACCTATTCCCATTTCCCGCTGAAGCGAGACGTGCAGGTGATCCCCAACTTCGTTTGCCTCGAACTGTACAAGCACCATCATGACCCCAACCTCCGGCAGCGCTATGCGCCGAGAGGCGAGCGCCTGCTCGTGCATGTCTCCAACTTCAGGGCGGTGAAGCGCGTGGATGACGTGGTGGGCATGTTCAAGCTGCTGCGGCAGCAAATGCCGGTGCGCCTGCTGCTGATCGGTGACGGGCCGGAGCGGCAACGGATCGAGACCCAATGCAGGCAGGATGGCACCTGCGATCAGATCCACTTCCTCGGAAAGATGACCCGCCCTGAAGAGGTGGTGGCCAGCTGCGACCTTTTCGTGCTGCCCAGCGAGACCGAGAGTTTCGGATTGGCTGCCTTGGAGGCGATGGCCTGCGGGGTGCCGGTGGTCTGCAGCGATTCCGGCGGACTGCCCGAAGTGGTCTCGCACGGGGAGAGCGGGCTCTTGTGCCCAGTGGGCGATGCGCGCGCCTTCGCCGATGCGGCCGCAGCGATACTCGGCGATGACGCAAGTCTCGCCGCATACCGGCAGCACGCCCTGCGCAGCGCTGCGCGCTTCGACCTGATGGAGATCCTGCCTCGCTACGAATCGCTGTATGCGCAGGTGCTGGCACAAGTGAAGGCGTGATGGAGTTCATCAGCGATCGCGTGAGCGTGGACCGTGGCGATGGCCGGTTCAGCGTTGTGATCAGTGCAAGGCCGTCCGGCGGCAAACGGGTGATGCTGCTGGTCTGGGTCGCCGCCTGGCTCCTGTGCGGCATCCTCATCCTCTTTGAGCGCGCCAAGGTTCCCTTGGGCGACCCGCTCCGGCAATACCTGCTCGCATTCCTCGCGTTCTGGCTTTATTTCATGCTGCAGGTGGGGCGGGCGACCCTCTGGCGTTTCAAGGGCTTCGAGCTGTGGAGGGTGAAGGAAGGGAAGCTCACGGTCAAGGATAGCCTCTTCGGGTTCGGGCGGGCCACGGAGTATTTCGCGGAGAATGTCGAAGGCCTCGGCTTGCTCAACATCGATCGTGATTCGTGGAAATGGCAGTGGAACGACAGCGTGTGGATGATAGGCGGCGAGCGCCTGGGCTTCGAGCACCTGGGGAAGAAGGTCGCCTTCGGTAAAGGGCTCACCGATGAAGAGGCGCAGCGCCTGGTGCCCCTCTTGAAGCACGCATTGAAGGCGCAGCGAGCGCCCGCCCAGCGATAAGGCTCAATCGCCGATGCGGAAGGCATTGCCGCGCAACCGCATCGTATGCGCACCATCGATCTCGGATCGGAGGGTCATTCGGCGCGCCGCGGGAGTGGCGAGCACTTCATCCATTGATCGCACCGCCCCGGCCGGCACCCCGCCCTTGAGCAATCGCTCCAACAGCGGATCGCGGGCCTCTGAAGCGAAAGCTGGTGATAGCGCATCGTGCAGAGCCGAACGATGCCGCACGCGAAGGGCATTGGATGCGAATCGCGCATCGGTTGCCGCTGCAGGCGATCCGAGCAACGCGCACAGCACCCTGAACTGCGCATCGCTGCCCACCGCCAGGATGATCCGCCCCGCATCCGCGCAGCGGAACACTTCACCGTACGGAGCGATATTGGGGTGCAGCGTGCCCATGGGCCTGGCCACTGCATCGGCCATCAGGAAATTGCTCGCCTGATTGATGAGCCCTGCCAGCGCGGCCTCTTCAAGGGAGACCTCAACGTAGCTTCCCATGCCGCTGCGCTCGCGATGGAGCAGAGCGAGCAGAAGGCCTTCCTTCAGCTGATGCGCGGCCAGCATGTCGATAAGGGCGATGGGCATCTTCGCCGGGTGGTCGGGTCCGCTGCCGGTCATGCTGATATAGCCGCACTCCGCCTGCAGCACCACATCATAGGCGGGGCGCCCCGGCTGGTCGGCAAAGCCCTTTATGTGGCCATGGACCAATCGCGGATTCAGGTCGCTGAGGCGCTCGCGTGCAAGGCCGAGCTTCTCCGCGTCACCAGCCATGTGGTTGGTGATGAGCACATCGGCATCCTGCAAGAGCGCATCGAACCGAGCTCGGTCAATGGCATCCTTCAGGTTGAGGCGCTGATGGTCCTGCCCCAGTTCACGCTGCTGAAGTACGCGCTCACTGGTCCGTTCGGATCCTCGGATGGCAGCTTCCAAGATCGGGTGACATCGCCTGTGGGCGGTTCCACCTTCACGACCCGCGCGCCCAGCTCCGCCAGGAATAGACCCACGGAGGGGCCGGCGAGCACCGTGGCAGCCTCGATCACGAGGAGGTCCTTCAGCGGAGATTCCATGCTCAGGGTCTTGAGTGGCTTCGTGAATCAGATTACCGCGGTGCGGGCATCCAAGACCCTCGGCCAGGGACTTCGGCTCAAAGATGCGGGCATGGACCGCCGTACGACCGTGATCAGCTCGCCGTATTGGTATTCCATCGCTGAGTTTGCTCACCCGTCCTCATTTTCTCTGGCAGCCGACGCCACCTCTTGGGCAGGGCCTCCTGGCCACCAACGGTGTTGAGGACTGAACTGACACCGGTTCGCGCCGTCGGGCCGGTTCGGCCGTGAAGGGAATCGAGCCCTGCCCGCTCCGCTCGCTGGGGCTTTCATGCGCGCCTCCGGGTTCACGCTGCGCTTGGTCCGTCGAAGCATGAGAAAGCCCCGCCGCGGCGCGGCGAGGCTTTGTTCATCAAGTGCCCAGGACTGGACTCGAACCAGCACACCCTTTCGGGCGCTACCACCTCAAAGTAGTGCGTCTACCAATTTCGCCACCTGGGCAGGCTTTCAAAGAAGCCGATCACGCTCGCTCGTGTGATCGGTTTGGTGACTCGGCCGGGGCTCGAACCCGGGACCCCAACATTAAAAGTGTTGTGCTCTACCAACTGAGCTACCGAGTCCTCCGGCGCGCTTCCCCCGAAGGGTCCCTGCGCCAAGGGGCGGCAAAAGTAGAGATCTGATCCACTGTGCCAAACGGAGTTCATTTCTCCTTTTTCTCGATCACCGGATGCCGCTCGAACGGGGCATTGCGGTCGAAGAGGTACCGGAAGGTGGCAAGGGTGCGGTAATTCACGGCATCGAGGTTCTGGCACACCTTGATCATGCGGGGGTTGAAATCGCCGATCCAGGTGAGGATGGTGTCGTGGTAGAGCTTCTTCTCTACGATGGTCTTCTCAGCGAATACGATGAGTGCACCCTCGAGGCCCTTGCCCTGCCACGCCTTGGCCACGCCGAACACGATGCCCGTCATGGTCTTCACCGTGCCTCTCTTCTTGTGCCAGAGGAATTTCAGCTTGCCCAACCAGTTGAGGTCTCCGTTGACGTACCGGAATATCTCATTGAGCTCCGGCAGGCTGATGTACATGGCCACGGGCCGGTCCTTGTGGCGGATGAACATGAGAAGGCGCGGGTCCATCACGGGCTTCATCGCCTTGACGATCTTGAGCGCAGTGGCCAGCTCCATGGCCTTGTGGTTCTCGTGGTCAACCCAGGCATCATTGTATACCGTGCAGAAATCCTCGGCGATCTGCTTCAGGCTGCGGCCCGTGCATTCATGTATGAGGATATCCGGGTCGTTCTTGAGCTGGTTGTACTTCCGGTGGAAGATGGGCTGGGCGCCGACCGTGACGGAGCGCTTGAAGAAGAGCTGTTTGAAGTACAGCTGGAAACCGTAGGACTCGAGGAGCTCTTCGTAGTACGGCGGGTTGTAGTTGGTCCCGTATATCGGCGGATCGGTGAAGTTCTCGATCAGCAGCCCCCAGAACTGGTTGCGGTCGCCCAGGTTGACCGGGCCGTCCATGGCCTTCATGCCGCGCGCGCGCAGCCATTCGCGGGCGGCGTCGAGCAGGAGCGTTGCCGCGCTTTGGTCGTTGATGCACTCGAAGAACCCCATTCCGCCGGTGGGCTGCTTCTCGGTCCAGGCCGTGCGCGGGTTCACGAATGCGGCGATGCGGCCGATGGCCTTTCCATCTGCGCCATACAGCACCCATCGGACCGCTTCGGCGCGCTTGCCGCTTTCCTTGTCGGGTTGGAACAGCTTGTTTCGCTCGGGATCGAAGACCTTCTCGATGTCCTGTTTCAGGTGGGGGATCCAATTGCTGTCCTTGGAATAGATGCTCCATGGCAGGCGCATCCAATCCTTCAGGGCCTTCGCGTCTTTGGCTTCAATCAGCTTCATGGGCGGCGAAGTTCTTTCTTTGGCGGTAGCCACCGGCTTCTACGGGTGATGTTCACCCGCTGCCATCGGCCATCAGCGCCACAACGGTACTTTCCGGTGTGATCATTCAATCCCCTTTCAGCCATCAGCCACATCCACCTCATCGGCATGATGTGCTGCGGAAAGAGCACCGTAGGGCGCCTTCTGGCGCCGCGTCTCGGTTTACCATTCATCGACCTGGACCGGGAGATCGAAGCCCGCGTGGGCCCGCTTCTGCCATTCGTGCAGCGCTCTGGGGAGGAGGCTTTCCGCGCGGTAGAAAGCGAGGTGCTCGCCGCCTTAGCGGATGCTCCGGATTCCGTGATCGCTACAGGCGGGGGAACGCCTACGGTGCCCGGGAATCTGGCACTTCTGCGGTCGATCGGCACGATGGTCTGGATAGACGTGGCGTTGGAGACCTTGATGCCGCGGATCGAACGCGCCGGAGGCGATCGGCCCTTGCTCTTCGGTTTGAAGGGCGACGCCTTGCGCGAACGGGTCATGGACCTGCTCGACCAGCGTGCCCTGGCATACAGTCAGGCACCAGTGCGTGTGCGAGGCGAAGGTGCGGCGGAGGAGGTCGTGGCGCGGATCGAAGCCGCACTCCTGGCTCAGCGCAAGTGAACGGCGTCCTTTCGCCCGAATTCCACACTGATGCGCTCTTGCAGGGTGGTGCTCAGCGTAAGGCCCACGATATCGGCGCGGATGGGGAATAGCCGGTGCCTCCGGTCCACGAGCACCACGGTGGTGAGGCGCTTGATCGGAGCCTGGACCAGATAGCTGGCGGCATGCATCAACGTGCGGCCGCTCATCAATACATCATCCACGAGCACCACCACACGGTTCTTCAGATCCTTGGGCTCAATGCCGAGCTGCACAGGGCGCTCAAGCGGATGGTCCTTGTCGAGCTTGAGCTCAACCAGTCGGACTTTCATTTCGGATATGCTCTCCAGCAGGGCGGTCAGACGCTTGGCCAGCGTGGCTCCGCGCGGGGCAATGCCCACCAGCACGATCTCCTTCTCGGCATGATGCTCCTCGTGCAGCTGATGCGCGATGCGGCGCAGCTTCCGCTGCACTTGATCATGGTCCAGCACCAAGGTGCGCTCGCTCATGGGGGCCAAGGTAAATGGCGGGATCAAGGCAGGATATTGCCCAATGGCACTAACAGTTGGCGGCGGGGTGCTCTGACGTCGCCTTCACTCGAGGCCGGCTTCGGCGAATGCTCATGGTTGAAAAGGAACCAATCACTTCACAGAAGCCGACGCCCGAAGACGGGTGGGACGGGTCGAGTGCTGGCTCGTATGGATCTGGCTGCCCACGTATTTGATCACCCGATCGATCAAGTCCTCCAAGGCCGGTGTCAGCACCCGGATGCGGATGCAGGCGGGTCCGCAATCGAAGCGCATCAAGTCGTTCTTGAAGGGGTGAAGCAGGTCGTATGCGATCACATGCAGCACAACGGTGCTCTTCTGCGCGGCCAGGGCGAATGCAGGCTTGCCATCGATGCAGTAGGTGGGCATCCGATAGGAGAAGTCCTCAACGGCTCCGGGCCAAACGCGGCGAAGGTGGCTGCGCAGAGCACCAAGCTGCTCGCGCTGGGCATCAGGCAACGATTCGAAGTACTCCTGGACCTCCTTGGGTGCGCTCCTTTGTGGCATGGTGTCGTGCGGCTCAAGGTCGGCAAAGAAATCCGATGCCGAACCACCGATCACTCCATGCTGGCAACGGAATCGGCGCGCAGTTGCTTGCCGCCGTGGAGGATCAGCCAGTCTGCACCGTCTCGTGCAATGATGCTGCTTATCCGGCAAGCGAGCTTTTGCCCATCGTTCAAATGGAGCACCACCGGCATCTGCTTAAGAGCGGCGTCCTCGAAACGGTCCAGTAGCTCGCATCCCACGGGCTTGTGCTTCTCGGCGTTCAGCCAGAGCTCGCGGCCAGCGCGCGGCGCGATGCTGTTGCGGCACGGCTCCATGGTCACGCTCGGGAACCAGGGTCGGAAGAGCGGCAGGTAGTCGTTGAGGAACCCGCCGAATGGGGGCTTGTCCGCATTCAGGGCGTCGTTGAAGAGCACCCCTGCCAGCTTCCCGCCAGGATTGAGCAATCGGTGCATCTGCGCCACATATTGCTCGCGGAGCACGGGGTCGATCGCGCAGAAGAAGGTCTGCTCCAGGATCAGGTCATAGCGGCCTCGGTGCGCGAAGAAATCACCGACGATGAAATGCGCCCGCGGGAAATCCGGGCAGCGTTCTAGCAAATCGTTCAGCGGCGCATCGGTGAGGTCGAGGACGAGGACGTTCTGGAAGCCGAGCCGGTGCGCGTATTCCGCTTCCCAGGCACGCCCTCCGCCCGGAATGAGGATCCGCTGTTCCTTGTCCGTGAGCTGATCGAGGTATTCCTTCAGCGGTGTGCTGGGCGCACCCAGGTCCCAACCGGTCTCGCCAGTGGCGTAGCGCTGATGCCAGAAGTCGTGGGCGAGGTTCATCGGCGGTTGAAGCGTCCCATGTCAATTCATCGTCGCGCGAGCCGCACCACATTCTCCACGTGGTAGGTGTGCGGGAACATGTCCACAGGCTGCACGAAGTCAATGCGGTAGCGATCGTTGAGGATGGCGAGGTCGCGTGCTTGCGTGGCGGGATTGCAGCTCACGTACACGATGCGTTGCGGGTCCAGTTCCAGCAAGTGGCGCGTCACGGGCTCGTCCATGCCGGCACGCGGCGGATCGGTCACCACCACATCGGGCCTGCCTTGCTCACGCACGAAATCGGGGCTCAGGGTCCTCTTCATGTCGCCGGCGGTGAAGCGCACGTTGGTGATGCCGTTCAGCTCGGCATTCACGCGCGCGTCGGCGATGCTCTCCGGCAAGAGTTCCACGCCCGACACATGACGCGCGCCACTTGCGAGGTATAGCGTGATGCTGCCCGCTCCGCAATACAGGTCGTACACGTTCTCCTGCCCTGTGAGCCCTGCGAGCTCGCGCACAAGCTTGTACAGCGCGATGGTCTGCTGCGGATTGGTCTGGAAGAAGGTCTTCGGCCCGATGCGGAAGCGCAAGGGCCTTCCGCCGGGGCCATCCGGCAGCTCTTCAACGATGTGGTCACGACCATGGAAGCAGTTGATCTCCAGGTCGTATATGGTGTCGTTCTTCTTGGTGTTGATGGTCCATAGCACGGATGTGATCCGCGGGAAAGCACCAACAAGAGAATGGAGCAGCCGCTCGCGGGCCATCGTATCCTCATGCCCCAGAGCCACCAGCACCATGCACTCTCCCGTGGTGGTGGTCCTGATCAGCAGCGTTCGCAAGAAGCCGATGTGCTCGCGGATGTTGTAGAAGCTGAGGCCGTGCTCCTTTGCATGCGCACGGATGAAGCTCCGTATGGCGTCGCTGGGTGCAGGCTGCAGGTGGCATTCGCTTATGTCCAGTACCCGATCGAAGCGCTGCGGGATATGGAAACCCAGCGCATTGCGGTCAGTGAACTCATCGGGTGCGCCTATCTCTTCCTTGGTGAACCAACGGCTCGCGCTGAAGGTGAACTCGAGCTTGTTCCGGTAATGCGTGAGCGCGGACGAAGGCATGATCGGTACCACGGGCGGCAGTTCCAAGCCGCCGATACGCTCGAGATTGTCGGTTACCTGCTGCTGCTTGTACTCGAGCTGCTTGGCATAGGAGAGGTCCTGCCACTTGCAGCCGCCGCAGGTCCCGAAGTGCGCGCAGAAAGCCGGCACGCGGTCCGGTGAAGGCTGCACGATCCGGACCGCGGTTGCCTCGGCGTAGCTCTTCTTCTTCGCCAGCACGCGGAGGTCGGCCACATCACCGGGCACGGCCTCGGACACGAAGACCACGAGGCCATCGACCTTGGCTAGGGCTTTCCCATTGGCCCCAGCCCCGATGATCGGCACGGCCTCCCAGAAAATGGTCTCCTTCGGTTTGCGTTGGCGCATGGTTACCGTTTCGGGCGGGCAAAGATGAGCCACTGCCATCGGCCAGCACCCATAAGGCTTTGGGCCGCCAGTGAAGCAGGCTACTTTCGCGGCCCCATGATACTGCCTATCCGCGCCTATGGCGATCCCGTGCTGAAGAAGGTGGCCCAGGACATCAAACCCGGGCATGCCGGACTGGAGCAGCTCATCGCGGACATGTACGAGACGATGTACGCGGCGAACGGTGTAGGACTGGCTGCTCCGCAAGTAGGACAGAGCATCCGCCTTTTCATCGTGGATGCCTCGCCATTCGCCGTGGATGAGGATGGGAAGCCAACGGAAGAGGCCCACTTGAGGGACTTCAAGAAGGTCTTCATCAATCCGTACATCGTGGATGAGGAGGGGGAGGAGTGGCCCTTCGAGGAGGGCTGCCTGAGCATTCCAGGCATCCGCGAGAATGTGAGCCGGCAATCCCGGATCGTGCTCCAATACATGGACGAGGGATTCAAGGCGCATGAAGAGGCCTATGATGGCTTCGCAGCACGCGTCATCCAGCACGAGCACGACCACCTCGATGGCATCCTCTTCGTTGACCACCTTCCCGCTCTTCGACGCCGCCTGCTGCAAGGCAGATTGCGCGACCTCTCACGCGGCAAGACCGACGCCACGTACAAGCTCCGATTCACACCTATGAAATGACAAGGAACATGCGAGACCTCTTCAAGCTCCTTCCCGTCGTGCTGCTCGCGGCCTGCGGAGGATCCGATGCTGCTCCTGACGCCAAGATGATCGAGGCCCGCGAGCGCATCCGGTCCAAAGAGGATTCGCTCTTCGAGCACCGCGCGTTCGATCAGCGCACGGCCTTGGGCATGATCGATATCTATAAGGCCTACGCTGCGGCCTATCCGCTGGACAGCATGGCGCCGGAGTACCTCTTCCGCGCCGCTGGAATGCACAAGAGCGGACAACAGCCCGATGAGGCCATCGCGCTCTATGATCGCATCACGCACAATTACCAGAGTTGGCGCCGCCGCGTGGACGTGCTGTACATGAAGGCCCTCACCCTCGACGATGATCTGGATCAGGATGGGGAGGCGAAGCGGATCTATCAGCAAGTGATCAATGAATACCCCGATCATCCCTTCGCGCGCGATGCCAAGGCCATGATCGACAACTTGGGACTGACCAACGAGGAGCTCATCGCGAAGTTCAAGGCGATGAATGACAGCGCGGAGGCGGCTTCAGCAGCCAACCGTTGAGTCAGGATCAAACGATGACGCCGGCATAAGCCGGGGCCAAGCGCAGTTGGCCATTGGCAACGATGCCAACGGCTCTACCGGTGAATCGCGTCCCCATGAAGGGCGTGTTGCGCGCGTGGCTCACGAGGTCGCTCTCTGTGAGGATCCAATCCGCTCCCGGGTCGAAGAGCGTGAGTTCCGCCTTGGCGCCTTCGGTGATATGCGCAGCAGGTAACCCCAGCACCTCGCGCGGTCCTGTCGTGAATCGCTCCACGATCCGGCGGATCGAGATGCCCGCCTTCAGCGCTGTGCTGGACACAGCAAAGGCGGTTTCCAAGCCGATGATCCCGAAGGCCGCAAGCCCCAATTCAACCAGCTTGTGCTCCCGGTCCTCCGGTCGGTGATCGCTGACGATGGCGTCGATGGTGCCATCCTTCAGGCCTAGCCGAAGGGCATCGATATGCGCTTGGTCGCGCAATGGGGGCATCACCTTGAAATTGCTGTCAAAGCTGCGCATCGAGGCATCATCAAGCATCAGGTTGTGCGCGGCCACGGAAGCGGTGACGTGCAGTTTGCGGGCCTTGGCCTGCCTCAGCAGCTCCACGGCCTGCGCCGTGCTCACGGTGGCCGCGTGCAAATGGCCGCCTGCATATTCTGCCAGTGCGATGTCGCGAGCCAATTGGAGCGCTTCCGCCTCTGCCGGGATTCCGCGCAAGCCAAGGCTGGCACTCATCACACCCTCGTGCATGGCGCCATTCGCGACCAGGTGCTTGTCCTGTGAGAAAGCCATGATCGGTGGAGCACCACCCGGCAGGCCTGCACTGTACTGGAGCGCGAGCGCCATCAGCCTGCTGTTGGCGATGGACCGCTGATCATCAGTGAAGGCAACCGCGCCCGCTGCGCGCATATCAGCCATCTCCGCGAGCTGCTTGCCCTCGCAGCCCTGCGTGATCGCGCCCAAGGGAAGCAAACGAACGGCATGCCCCTCGGCCTTCCGCAGCCAATAGCCAATACCCGAACGGCCATCCGTGGCAGGGGTGGTCGAGGGCAAAGCGCAGACGGCAGTGAAGCCGCCGGCGGCTGCGGCGTCGAGCCCGTTCTTCACTCCGCATTTCCATTCCTCTCCTGGATCGCGGAAATGCGCGCGCAGGTCGATCCAGCCCACGCTGAGGTGCAACCCATCGATCCTGACCTCGGTGGCATTGCCCTTGGGCAACCGCAGGCCAACCCGGGCGACCATTCCGTCGCGAATGAGGATATCCTGCTCGGATCCGTGATGCGGGCCTCCAGGGTCCACCACATGGGTGCGGCGCAGGATCAGGTCATTCATCGGGCGGCTCTGAGCAGGATGGTCTCCATAGCGAGCATGAGCAGGGCGATCACGATCAGCCATTTCCAGAGCTTGCCTCGCTGACCGAGGTCGGCCAAACGTAGCGAAAGATCATCGCCGGGGTCCAGCACGGAGAATGTCGTGAGTCCGTGCTGCTCGATGGCGGTGCGCAATTCACTCACAGAGAAAGCGCCAAGATCGCTTTCGTAGCGGGATCGGTTCATGGCGTATGCAGCCAGGGTATCGGCATCCGCGGAGACCAGCGCATAATGCCCTGCAGGCAAGTCGGCGTCATGCAGGAGCAGTGTGGCGCCCGCCATCGAGCGGCGCAGCTCCGGTATCGATTCGGTCCCCCCAGGTCCTCGCAGCCTGGGTGGCTGCTCTCCAGCGATCGCGATTCCGCTCAAGGACAGGCTCACCTCGTCGCCGATCACGGAATAGGAAGGCGGAGCGGGTCTGGCCAACTCGGCCATGCGAAGCAGCGTAGCCGCAAAGAGCGCATGGCGGATAAGGTTGCCGCTGCGTTCATTGAGGGGCGTGGCGAAGAGATAGGCGGAACCATCGCCGATTCGAGTCCGGGTGAGAAGAGGAAGCCCATCCTGAGTGCGCAGCAGCTGATCGCTACCGGGCGCTGCCTTGATGCTCCATCGCTCACGCACGATCGGCAGGTCCACATTGCGCGGCATGGTCTGGAACATGTCTCGATAGAACGGCTGCTCCAAATCGATCCGATCGACACGAGCTGTTCCGGTATCCACGCGCGAGGCAGCGGCGCTCATCGACGCGAGCAGCGCTGCATAGCGTTCCGGTTCACCTTGGCTCGGAGGGAACAAGGCCAAGCTGCCACCATTCTGCACGAACACATCCAGGGCCTGCGCCAGGCCACCAGCGACCTCAGGCAAAGCGTTCAGGATCGCAAGGTCCTGCCCGGCCAAGGTTGCGATGTCGAAGCTCCTGAACTCGCTCTTGGTGATCGCATGCGCGCTGTCCGTGCCATAGGCGGCTTCGATGGCGCGATCCCCAGCGGCATCGCCGCCACTGATCAGAAGCACGCGCAGTTCGTCAATGGTGCGATAGGCAAGGAACAAGCGGTCATCGAAAGTCACCGGCTGGTCCGCAAGTGAGACTTCAGCCCAGTGCGGGCCGGCCAGGTCGTTGCTGAAGCGAAGCATGGTATCCACCGTGGCGCCGGCGGCCATGCTGATCGTGAGCAGCCCGCGCTGCTCCCCGCTGATGGATAATCGGATGGGCACCCCAACACGCTCTTCAGGGCCGTGGTTGGTGATTCGCACATGGAGTTCTTCACGCTGGCCCAGTCTCCTGACAGGCGAAGCGAACCACGCCGAATCGAGGCTGATGTTGGCCGCGGCGCTGGATGCAATGGGGACGATCACGGTCCTCACGAGGCTGTCATCCCGCCAAGCCTCAACATCCGCAATGCTGCGCTGCAAGTCGGTGAAGAGGAAGGCGCTCTTCCGCTCCGCCTCGCTCCCGGTGAGTGCTTCACGTTGACGAGTGAGCACCCGCGATAATTTCCTTGTCCATGGCCCCGCATCGGCCTGCGCTGCGGCGAGTAAGGCTTCGTCACGGCTAAGCAAGACCTGTTGCCGAGCCTCGAACGAGCCTGTGAGCACTTGGAATCGGTCCGTGGGCCTATGGGACATGACCAGGTCTTGTGCGCCTTTGCGCGCTTGATCGAGCAGCCGGCCTTGCGTATTCTGGCCATCCATGCTGTAGCTGTCATCGATGTACACGGAAATGGCGCGATCGCTGCCAATCGGCATGTCATCCGTTCCTGTGAAGCTCGGCTGTGCAAACGCCAGCACCAACGCGGCAAGAGCGAGGCAACGGACGATGAGCACCAGCCAATGCCGCACTTTCCGGCGCGCGCGCGTCTGCTTGGTCACCTCGGCGAGCAGCCGCACGTTGGGGAAATCAAGGCGCTTGAAGCGCCGCAGCTGGAAGAGGTGGATGAGGACCGGGATGATCAGGGCGGTGAGCGCCCATAGGAACTCCGGGTGCAGGAACGACATGGGCGGCGAAGGTATCGCGCCCGGTAAGGCCATCAGCGCTTGCGTGCGCCCGCTTTTCGGGTGGCCCCGCTGAGCGCTTCTTGGGACGGTATCGGTCCGCCTTCCACGGTCATCCTGAACTCCACCCGCCGATTCAGCGCGCGCCCTTGCTCAGTCTTATTGCTGGCGATCGGGTGGTTCTTGCCATGTCCGATGGGCACCATGCGCGTCGGAAGCACTCCCTCCTCCGCGAGGTAATCCATGACCGCCAGGGCGCGGCTCTGGGAAAGGGTGAAGTTGTACCGGTGGCCGCCGATGTCATCCGTGTGCGCTTCGATCACCAGGCGCAGTTCGGGGTGCTGGCGCATCAGCCCGACCACCTGTTGCAGCACGTCGTGCGATTCATCCTGGATCTCGGCGCTCTTGTACGCGAAGTGGATGGCGCTCGTCCGCAGCTTCTTGTTATTGAGGTCCTCCAAGCTGGCCATATCGAGCTGGCTCAGGTCGATGAGCTTCTCTTCGCGCAGCGCGAAGACCTCGGCATCCAGGAACTGCAGCTCCTTCACCTTCTTGAAGACTCGGTAAAGTTCTTCAGGGTTCTTGGTCTCGCCAACGGAATAGGTATACACCCCGGCCACCGGGTCGAAGCGCTCCACCACGCGATAGAGCTTGCGGATCTGCGCGAACCGGGCATCATCCAGATCGACACGCTCCTTGCTCGCGAAGAGCTGCACGCTGAAGACCGCATCGATGAGCTCCTCTCCATTGAGGCTGACATCGTCGAAGGGCAATTCCTGGTACTCGAATGTGTGGGTCTTGCCGAAGGCATCCTGGTACTCGGCCACGACGGTTTCATCCTCATGGTCCTTGAAGCGGTCAATTACGACCACTGTGCGGGTGTTGCAGCGATTCGCTATTCCGCCGGAGGCATCGGGAACGCCGATAACATCGAGCTTCACCTGGTAGACCCCCGCTTGCTTGTAAGAATGCACGATGCGGGCACCCTCACTGCGTGTTCCATCGCCAAGGTCCCAGTAGTACTCGGAGGGTGCCATGCCTGGAAGATGGCTCAAGCTGCCATGCAACTCCACGCGCCGGCCAGTTCGCACCGTGTCTTGAACCGCCACCCATGCCTGCTGCAGGTCGGCGACCTCCAGTTGCTGCGCTCCGAGTTCATGGAACACCTCACCAGACTGCCGGTCGATGAGCAACGAGCGTACCGTATAGACTCCTGGTTTCTTGAAGCAGTGCTGCGCTTGGTAGCCTTTTATCCGGGTACCATCGCCCATGTCCCAATAGTGATCGACAGGAATGGTGGAACTGGCAGCGTGCTGGCGTTTGCGCAGTGAGAAGCAGTAATTGTTCGGTTTCTGCTCGCTGCAGTCGCGGAACTTGGGCACAGTGAGCTTGGTGAGGAAGATCGCATCGGAACCATCCCGGTCCGAGCTGATCAGCGCCTTGTAGCCATCGGGCAGCTGGTTGAAGCCATGCTCATTGTGAGGGCTGTTCACGGGCGCAGGCATAGCCTCAGGGGGCAACCATCCTCCTTCTCGGGCCTGGGCCATGTAGATATCGAGCCCGCCCATTCCACCTGGCCTGTTACTGGAGAAATGGAGCCTGCCATCGGCCTGAAGGCGGGGGTACACTTCATCGAGCGGGCTGTTCACTGCCGGTCCTAGGTTCTCCGGTGCGCTCCATCCAGTGCCGGTCCGGACGCAGCGGTACAGGTCCATGCCCCCTATTCCGCCCGGGCGATCGCTGGAGAAGATCAGTGTGAGGCCGTCCTGTGAGAAGGCCGGATGCATATTGGAGCTCTTCGGCTCGTTGTACTGGAAAGGCTCAGGCGCGGACCAGGCTCCACCTTCGAACCGGGAGAAGAAGAGGCCGAGCTGGCCATTGGCCGCACGCATGTTGGAGAACTTCTTAGGCAGAACCTGGTTGCGTGTGAAGCTGATGGTGCGGCCGCCATCCGTGAAGCTGGCTGGGCCCTCGTTCACGGGTGTGCAGAGGTTCTGACTGAATAGCACGGGAGCGCCGGCCTTGCCTTGGGCGAAAGGCACGTAATAGAGGTCGCTCAGCGGTTTGCCGGTCTCTGAATCGACGAAGCCTATAAGAGCCGCGTTCTCGCGCACGCTGCACATCACGAATCCGCTGTCCAGGAAGACAGGGGCGTAATCCTCACCGCTGGGACTGATGCCGAGCGGATGCACCTCATGGATGAGCTGCGCACGTGCCGCCGGGCTGCAGATCGCGGCGAATAGGAGAGGGAGGGCGTTCTTCATGGCGTCAGAAGTAACGCGGGTCCCTCACCCGGATCCGGTAGCCGAACTCGTACTGGACCAGGAGCTCGTGCGAGCCCTTATGGTATTGATTGATCCTGGAGAAGCCGGCATCGTAAGCATAGCCGATCCGCCATTGCGGCGTGGGCAGCACTTCCACCATGCCGATGATCGCATCGTTGGTGCGCACTGATGCGCCAAGCCAGACCTTGTCGCGATAGATCAGGTTGGTGCTGACATCGCCCTGAAGTCCGCTGGCCAAGCGGTACCGGAGCAACGAAGTCGGCTTCAGTTTGAACTCGTCGTTCAGCTTGATCACATAGCCACCGGTCAGCATAGGTTCAAGGTCGATGCGCTCATCGGAGAGCCGGTAAGAACGGTTCACCACATCATAGCGGTGCGCAAGCAGGAAAGGGACCGAAGCGCCCACGTACCAGATCTTGGTCTGGTACAAGAGGCCGGCGCTGAAGTTCGGCCTGGCTGCACCGCGCGTATCCCCTGCGAAGCTCGGATCGTTGTTGTCAACGATGGCCACTTGGCTCCATTTTGCGCGATACAGGCTCAGGCCTGCACCGAGGCCAAGAGCAAGCTTCGCCCTGTTCGGCATCTTGATCCGGTACGCGTAGTTGGCCAGCACGCCGGTCTCATTGCTCACACCGATGCGGTCATTGAAGACCATAAGCCCCAGTCCGACCTTACTGCGCTTCACGGGCGCATGCACCGCGATGGTCTGCGTGACGGGCGCCCCCTCGAACCCCACCCACTGCTGCCTGTGCGTGAGCGTTGCGCTCAGCACGTCGCGGCTGCCCGCGTAGGCCGGATTGATGGCCAGTCCGTTGAAAAGGTATTGGCTGGTCAAGGGTGTGTGCTGTCCAACGCAATCGACCGTGAGGACGAATGCCAGAAATGAGAAGTAGGGCAGGATCGGCCTCACCGTTTGATGATGACGTGGCCGTTGTACGAGCGTCGGCCATTTAGGTTAATGACGTAGAAATAGGTGTCGTCGGGCAGCGGTTGGCCATTGCGAGAGAGCCCTTCCCACTCGTTGGAATAGGCTTCGGCCTCATAAACGGTCTTGCCCCACCTATTGAATACCTGAAGCGAGCTGTTCGGGTATGCCTCCATGCCGCGGATCTCCCATCGATCGTTCACGCCGTCCCCGTTCGGGCTGTACCCCTCGGGAATGAAGAGTTCGTCCACATGCAAGAGCACAGTGTCGCTGATGGACGCGCATTGATTGATGCTGGCAGTCAGCACCACCAGGTTATCACCGATCGAAAGGCCGCTGATCGCGGTGGTGCTGTCCGACGGTTCATCGATGGACCCGCTGCCGTTGAGCACCCACCAGTTCAGGGCTGCACCGGCCATGGCGCTTCCGGAGAGCTCCGTGAAGTCGATAACGGCGAGGTTCTGGTCTTCCCCAGCATTCACCCAGATTCCTGAACCGGGATCCACGAAGTTGGCCAAGGCGGTGTCAGACGCCGAACAGCTGCCATTGGTGACGCTCCACACCAGCGCGTAGGTGCCGTAGGCGGCAGCGCCGATCTCCATTGTTGCAGAGGTTGCAGGAGTATAGGACGTGATTCCTGCTGGTAGGATCCAGGTTGCATTGCCGCTGAATGGGACCGCGTTCATGGCAGCGCGCAAACCGCACGCGGTGATGTCCGGACCGGCGTCCGCAATAGGAGGCTCAAGAACCGAAACGAACTGCGTGAGTTCTTGGGTGCAGCTTCCGATCGTGGCTGTATAAGTCAGTTCGATTGAACCGGCAAGGCCAACTGGGTTGAAGATGCCATTTGCCACCCCTTGGCCCTGCCAGGTTCCGCCCGGCGTGCCGGTAACCAGCGGATCCAGTGCAATCGGGGCATTGCTGCTGCACAAGGGGCCAGGAGCCGTCCAGCTTGCATCGGCACCTGCCGCGATGGTGACTGACTGGGTTTGCGAAGCCGGGCAACTTCCAGCGATGTAATAGGTGACCTGATAGCTGCCAGGGTCGCTGGAACCGATGCTGATCGCTCCTGTAATCGGATTGATGTCGATACCGCTAGGGAAGGCCGTGAAGGTTCCGCCTGTTTGCGCCGTCCATGGCGCCGCCGAAGGATCACCATGGCAGTAGGTGGACTGCGCGTAGGCGAAGGACGCATCACTTGGCAGATAGAATGTGACAGAAACAGTATCGATTCCGATACAGGTTCCATTGGTCACAGTCCAATAGAGATCATATACGCCCGGCAGAGCGGCATTCACTGTGGACTGAGCGTCCGACTGATCCGCGAATGAGATTCCGGATGGACCGGTCCATTGACCCGCTCCAGCAGCTTGCATGGTGGTGGTCAGCCCACAGGTCTCTTGGTCAGGACCTGCTTCACTGATGCAATCAATGGTCTGCCCGGAGCACACGCATCCGGCGCTCCAGGTATCGTTCACCGTTGCTGTATTGCCTTCATCGCAAGCGGTTCCGATCAGCGCGCTGCCGCCGGGCACGCCCAGGCAGTCGATCAGCTGGCCGGCGCAGATGCAGTCGGCGCCATACACGTCGTTGCCGGTGAGGGCGTTGCCGTCATCGCAGGGTGTGCCGATCAGCGCAGCACCTCCGGGCACGCCCAGGCAGTCGATCAGTTCGCCAGCGCAGATGCAGTCGGCGCCATACACGTCGTTGCCGGTGAGGGCGTTGCCATCGTCGCAGGGTGTGCCGATCAGCGCGCTGCCGCCGGGCACGCCCAGGCAGTCAATCAGCTGTCCAGCGCAGATGCAGTTGGCGCCATACACGTCGTTGCCGGTGAGGGCGTTGCCGTCATCGCAAGCGGTTCCGATCAGCGCAGCACCTCCGGGCACGCCCAGGCAGTCGATCAGCTGGCCAGCGCAGATGCAGTTGGCATCGTAGATATCGTTGCCAGTGTTGGGGTTGCCATCGTCACAGGCGGTTCCGATCAGCGCAGCACCTCCGGGCACGCCCAGGCAGTCGATCAGCTGGCCGGCGCAGATGCAGTCGGCGCCATACACGTCGTTGCCGGTGAGCGCATTGCCGTCATCGCAAGCGGTTCCGATCAGCGCGCTGCCGCCGGGCACGCCCAGGCAGTCGATCAGCTGGCCGGCGCAGATGCAGTCGGCGCCATACACGTCGTTGCCGGTGAGGGCATTGCCGTCATCGCAGGGTGTGCCGATCAGCGCAGCACCTCCGGGCACGCCCAGGCAGTCGATCAGCTGGCCGGCGCAGATGCAGTCGGCGCCATACACGTCGTTGCCGGTGAGGACGTTGCCGTCATCGCAAGCGGTTCCGATCAGCGCGCTGCCGCCGGGCACGCCCAAGCAGTCGATGAGCTGGCCAGCGCAGATGCAGTCGGCGCCGTACACGTCGTTGCCGGTGAGGGCGTTGCCGTCATCGCAAGCGGTTCCGATCAGCGCGCTGCCGCCGGGCACGCCCAGGCAGTCGATCAGCTGGCCAGCGCAGATGCAGTTGGCATCGTAGATATCGTTGCCAGTGTTGGGGTTGCCATCGTCACAGGCGGTTCCGACCAGCGCGCTGCCGCCGGGCACGCCCAGGCAGTCGATCAGTTCGCCAGCGCAGATGCAGTTGGCGCCGTACACGTCGTTGCCGGTGAGGGCGTTGCCGTCGTCGCAGGGTGTGCCGATCAGCGCAGCACCTCCGGGCACGCCCAGGCAGTCGATCAGTTCGCCAGCGCAGATGCAGTTGGCGCCATACACGTCGTTGCCGGTGAGCGCATTGCCGTCATCGCAAGCGGTTCCGATCAGCGCGCTGCCGCCGGGCACGCCCAAGCAGTCGATCAGTTCGCCAGCGCAGATGCAGTTGGCGCCATACACGTCGTTGCCGGTGAGCGCATTGCCGTCATCGCAAGCGGTTCCGATCAGCGCGCTGCCGCCGGGCACGCCCAAGCAGTCGATCAGTTCGCCAGCGCAGATGCAGTTGGCATCGTAGATATCGTTGCCAGTGTTGGAGTTGCCATCGTCACAGGCGGTTCCGACCAGCGCGCTGCCGCCGGGCACGCCCAGGCAGTCGATCGGTTCGCCAGCGCAGATGCAGTCGGCGCCGTACACGTCGTTGCCGGTGAGGGCGTTGCCGTCGTCGCAGGGTGTGCCGATCAGCGCAGCACCTCCGGGCACGCCCAGGCAGTCGATCAGTTCGCCAGCGCAGATGCAGTTGGCGCCATACACGTCGTTGCCGGTGAGGGCGTTGCCGTCATCGCAAGCGGTACCGATCAGCGCGCTGCCGCCGGGCACGCCGAGGCAGTCGATCAGTTCGCCAGCGCAGATGCAGTTGGCATCGTAGATATCGTTGCCAGTGTTGGGGTTGCCATCGTCACAGGCGGTTCCGACCAGCGCGCTGCCGCCGGGCACGCCCAAGCAGTCGATCACCTGGCCAGCGCAGATGCAGTTAGCATCGTAGATATCGTTGCCAGTGTTGGGGTTGCCATCGTCACAGGCGGTTCCGATCAGCGCGCTGCCGCCGGGCACGCCCAGGCAGTCGATCAGTTCGCCAGCGCAGATGCAGTTGGCGCCATACACGTCGTTGCCGGTGAGCGCATTGCCGTCATCGCAGGCGGTTCCGATCAGCGCGCTGCCGCCGGGCACGCCCAAGCAGTCGATCAGTTCGCCAGCGCAGATGCAGTTGGCGCCATACACGTCGTTGCCGGTGAGCGCATTGCCGTCATCGCAAGCGGTTCCGATCAGCGCGCTGCCGCCGGGCACGCCCAAGCAGTCGATCAGCTGGCCAGCGCAGATGCAGTTGGCGCCGTACACGTCGTTGCCGGTGAGCGCGTTGCCGTCGTCGCAAGCGGTTCCGACCAGCGCAGCACCTCCGGGCACGCCCAGGCAGTCGATCAGCTGGCCAGCACAGATGCAGTCGGCGCCATACACGTCGTTGCCGGTGAGGGCATTGCCGTCATCGCAGGGTGTGCCGATCAGCGCAGCACCTCCGGGCACGCCCAGGCAGTCGATCAGCTGGCCGGCGCAGATGCAGTCGGCGCCGTACACGTCGTTGCCGGTGAGGGCGTTGCCGTCGTCGCAGGGTGTGCCAATCAGCGCGCTGCCGCCGGGCACGCCCAGGCAGTCGATGAGCTGGCCAGCGCAGATGCAGTCGGCGCCGTACACGTCGTTGCCGGTGAGGGTGTTGCCGTCATCGCAAGCGGTTCCGATCAGCGCGCTGCCGCCGGGCACGCCCAGGCAGTCGATCGGCTGGCCAGCGCAGATGCAGTTGGCATCGTAGATATCGTTGCCAGTGTTGGGGTTGCCATCGTCACAGGCGGTTCCGACCAGCGCGCTGCCGCCGGGCACGCCCAGGCAGTCGATCGGTTCGCCAGCGCAGATGCAGTTGGCGCCGTACACGTCGTTGCCGGTGAGGGCGTTGCCGTCGTCGCAGGGTGTGCCGATCAGCGCAGCACCTCCGGGCACGCCCAGGCAGTCGATCAGTTCGCCAGCGCAGATGCAGTTGGCGCCATACACGTCGTTGCCGGTGAGCGCATTGCCGTCATCGCAAGCGGTTCCGATCAGCGCGCTGCCGCCGGGCACGCCCAAGCAGTCGATCGCGTTCGCCAGCGCAGATGCAGTTGGCGCCATACACGTCGTTGCCGGTGAGCGCATTGCCGTCATCGCAAGCGGTTCCGATCAGCGCGCTGCCGCCGGGCACGCCCAAGCAGTCGATGAGCTGGCCAGCGCAGATGCAGTTGGCGCCATACACGTCGTTGCCGGTGAGGGTGTTGCCGTCATCGCAAGCGGTACCGATCAGCGCGCTGCCGCCGGGCACGCCCAGGCAGTCGATCAGCTGGCCAGCGCAGATGCAGTTGGCATCGTAGATATCGTTGCCAGTGTTGGGGTTGCCATCGTCACAGGCGGTTCCGATCAGCGCGCTGCCGCCGGGCACGCCCAGGCAGTCGATCAGCTGGCCAGCGCAGATGCAGTTGGCGCCGTACACGTCGTTGCCGGTGAGCGCGTTGCCGTCGTCGCAAGCGGTTCCGACGAGCGCAGCACCTCCGGGCACGCCCAGGCAGTCGATCAGCTGGCCAGCACAGATGCAGTCGGCGCCATACACGTCGTTGCCGGTGAGGGCATTGCCGTCGTCGCAGGGTGTGCCGATCGAGCGCAGCACCTCCGGGCACGCCCAGGCAGTCGATCGGCTGGCCGGCGCAGATGCAGTCGGCGCCGTACACGTCGTTGCCGGTGAGGGCGTTGCCGTCGTCGCAGGGGGTGCCAATCAGCGAGCTGCAGCCGGGCACGCCCAGGCAGTCGATCAGCTGGCGAGAGCAGATGCAGTCGGCGCCGTACACGTCGTTGCCGGTGAGGGCGTTGCCGTCATCGCAAGCGGTTCCGATCGACGCGCTGCCGCCGGGCACGCCCAGGCAGTCGATCGGCTGGCCAGCGCAGATGCAGTTGGCATCGTAGATATCGTTGCCAGTGTTGGGGTTGCCATCGTCACAGGCGGTTCCGACCAGCGCGCTGCCGCCGGGCACGCCCAGGCAGTCGATCAGGTTCGCCAGCGCAGATGCAGTTGGCGCCGTACACGTCGTTGCCGGTGAGGGCGTTGCCGTCGTCGCAGGGTGTGCCGATCAGCGCAGCACCTCCGGGCACGCCCAGGCAGTCGATCAGTTCGCCAGCACAGATGCAGTTAGCGCCATACACGTCGTTGCCGGTGAGGGCGTTGCCGTCGTCGCAAGCGGTTCCGACCAGCGCAGTACCTCCGGGCACGCCCAGGCAGTCGATCAGTTCGCCAGCACAGATGCAGTTGGCGCCATACACGTCGTTTCCGGTGAGCGCATTGCCGTCATCGCAAGCGGTTCCGATCAGCGCGCTGCCGCCGGGCACGCCTAAGCAGTCGATGAGCTGGCCAGCGCAGATGCAGTCGGCGCCATACACGTCGTTGCCGGTGAGGGCGTTGCCGTCGTCGCAAGCGGTTCCGAGCAGCGCAGAACCGCCGGGCACGCCCAAGCAGTCGATCAGCTGGCCAGCGCAGATGCAGTCGGCGCCGTACACGTCGTTGCCGGTGAGCCCATTGCCGTCATCGCAAGCGGTTCCGATCAGCGCGCTGCCGCCGGGCACGCCTAGGCAGTCGATCAGCTGGCCGTCGCAGATGCAGTCGGCTCCATACACGTCGTTGCCGGTGAGGGCGTTGCCGTCATCGCAGGGTGTGCCGATTAGCGCAGCACCTCCGGGCACGCCCAAGCAATCGATCAGCTGGCCAGCGCAGATGCAGTTGGCATCGTAGATATCGTTGCCAGTGTTGGGGTTGCCATCGTCACAGGCGGTTCCGATCAGCGCAGAACCACCGGGCACGCCCAGGCAGTCGATCAGTTCGCCAGCGCAGATGCAGTCGGCGCCGTACACGTCGTTGCCGGTGAGGGCGTTGCCGTCGTCGCAAACAGTTCCGACCAGCGCGCTGCCGCCGGGCACGCCCAGGCAGTCGATGAGCTGACCAGCGCAGATGCAGTCGGCGCCGTACACGTCGTTGCCGGTGAGCGCATTGCCGTCATCGCAGGGTGTGCCGATCAGCGCAGCACCTCCAGGCACGCCCAGGCAGTCGATCAGCTGGCCAGCGCAGATGCAGTTGGCATCGTAGATATCGTTGCCAGTGTTGGGGTTGCCATCGTCACAGGCGGTTCCGATCAGCGCGCTGCCGCCGGGCACGCCCAAGCAGTCGATTACTTGGCCAGCGCAGATGCAGTCGGCGCCGTACACGTCGTTGCCGGTGAGGGCGTTGCCGTCGTCGCAGGGTGTGCCGATCAGCGCAGCACCTCCGGGCACGCCCAGGCAGTCGATCAGCTGGCCGGCGCAGATGCAGTCGGCGCCATACACATCGTTGCCGGTGAGGGCGTTGCCGTCATCGCAGGGTGTGCCGATCAGCGCAGAACCACCGGGCACGCCCAGGCAGTCGATCAGTTCGCCAGCACAGATGCAGTTAGCGCCATACACGTCGTTGCCGGTGAGGGCGTTGCCGTCGTCGCAGGGTGTTCCGATCAGCGCAGCACCTCCGGGCACGCCCAGGCAGTCGATCAGTTCGCCAGCGCAGATGCAGTTGGCGCCATACACGTCGTTGCCGGTGAGGGTGTTGCCGTCATCGCAAGCGGTACCGATCAGCGCGCTGCCGCCGGGCACGCCCAGGCAGTCGATCAGTTCGCCAGCGCAGATGCAGTTGGCGCCATACACGTCGTTGCCGGTGAGGGTGTTGCCGTCATCGCAAGCGGTACCGATCAGCGCGCTGCCGCCGGGCACGCCCAGGCAGTCGATCAGTTCGCCAGCGCAGATGCAGTTGGCGCCATACACGTCGTTGCCGGTGAGGGTGTTGCCGTCATCGCAAGCGGTACCGATCAGCGCGCTGCCGCCGGGCACGCCGAGGCAGTCGATCAGTTCGCCAGCGCAGATGCAGTTGGCATCGTAGATATCGTTGCCAGTGTTGGGGTTGCCATCGTCACAGGCGGTTCCGATCAGCGCGCTGCCGCCGGGCACGCCCAGGCAGTCGATCAGTTCGCCAGCGCAGATGCAGTTGGCGCCATACACGTCGTTGCCGGTGAGGGTGTTGCCGTCATCGCAAGCGGTACCGATCAGCGCGCTGCCGCCGGGCACGCCCAGGCAGTCGATCAGCTGGCCAGCGCAGATGCAGTTGGCATCGTAGATATCGTTGCCAGTGTTGGGGTTGCCATCGTCACAGGCGGTTCCGACCAGCGCGCTGCCGCCGGGCACGCCCAGGCAGTCGATCGGTTCGCCAGCGCAGATGCAGTTGGCGCCGTACACGTCGTTGCCGGTGAGGGGCGTTGCCGTCGTCGCAGGGTGTGCCGATCAGCGCAGCACCTCCGGGCACGCCCAGGCAGTCGATCAGTTCGCCAGCGCAGATGCAGTTGGCGCCATACACGTCGTTGCCGGTGAGGGTGTTGCCGTCATCGCAAGCGGTACCGATCAGCGCGCTGCCGCCGGGCACGCCGAGGCAGTCGATCAGTTCGCCAGCGCAGATGCAGTCGGCGCCGTACACGTCGTTGCCGGTGAGGGCGTTGCCGTCATCGCAAGCGGTACCGATCAGCGCAGCACCTCCAGGCACGCCCAGGCAGTCGATCAGCTGGCCAGCGCAGATGCAGTCGGCGCCATACACGTCGTTGCCGGTGAGGGCGTTGCCGTCATCGCAGGGTGTGCCGATCAGCGCAGCACCTCCGGGCACGCCCAGGCAGTCGATCAGCTCGCCAGCGCAGATGCAGTCGGCACCATACACGTCGTTGCCGGTGAGCACATTGCTGTCATCGCAGGGTGTGCCGACCAGCGCAGCACCTCCGGGCACGCCCAGGCAGTCGATCAGCTGGCCAGCGCAGATGCAGTTGGCGCCGTACACGTCGTTGCCGGTGAGGGCGTTGCCGTCATCGCAAGCGGTTCCGATCAGCGCGCTGCCGCCGGGCACGCCCAGGCAGTCGATCAGCTGGCCGGCGCAGATGCAGTTGGCGCCATACACGTCGTTGCCGGTGAGGACGTTGCCGTCATCGCAAGCGGTTCCGATCAGCGCGCTGCCGCCGGGCACGCCCAAGCAGTCGATGAGCTGGCCAGCGCAGATGCAGTCGGCGCCGTACACGTCGTTGCCGGTGAGGGCGTTGCCGTCATCGCACGCGGTTCCGATCAGGCGCGCTGCCGCCGGGCACGCCCAGGCAGTCGATCAGCTGGCCAGCGCAGATGCAGTTGGCATCGTAGATATCGTTGCCAGTGTTGGGGTTGCCATCGTCACAGGCGGTTCCGACCAGCGCGCTGCCGCCGGGCACGCCCAGGCAGTCGATCAGTTCGCCAGCGCAGATGCAGTTGGCGCCGTACACGTCGTTGCCGGTGAGGGCGTTGCCGTCATCGCAGGGGTGTGCCGATCAGCGCAGCACCTCCGGGCACGCGCAGGCAGTCGATCAGTTCGCCAGCGCAGATGCAGTTGGCGCCATCCACGTCGTTGCCGGTGAGGGCGTTGACATCATCGCAAGCGGTTCCGATCAGCGCGCTGCCGCCGGGCACGCCCAAGCAGTCGATCAGCTGGCCAGCGCAGATGCAGTCGGCGCCATACACGTCGTTGCCGGTGAGGGCGTTGCCATCATCGCAGGGTGTGCCAATCAGCGCAGCACCTCCGGGCACGCCCAGGCAGTCGATCAGTTCGCCAGCGCAGATGCAGTTGGCGCCATACACGTCGTTGCCGGTGAGGGCGTTGCCGTCGTCGCAGGGTGTGCCGATCAGCGCAGCACCTCCGGGCACGCCCAGGCAGTCGATCAGCTGGCCAGCGCAGATGCAGTCGGCGCCGTACACGTCGTTGCCGGTGAGGGCGTTGCCGTCATCGCAAGCGGTTCCGATCAGCGCGCTGCCGCCGGGCACGCCCAGGCAGTCGATCAGTTCGCCAGCGCAGATGCAGTCGGCGCCATACACGTCGTTGCCGGTGAGGGTGTTGCCGTCATCGCAGGGTGTGCCGATCAGCGCAGCACCTCCGGGCACGCCCAAGCAGTCGATCAGCTGGCCAGCGCAGATGCAGTCGGCGCCGTACACGTCGTTGCCGGTGAGGGCGTTGCCGTCATCGCAGGGCGTTCCTGAAACGGTGATGGTGAGCACAAGCGTTTCGGCATGACAGCCGCTCACGTGGGTGTACGAGCCGCTCGTGGTGTAGATCGTTCCGTTTACCGCCCAGGTGTAGCTGTCGCAGCTCGAAGCAGTAGTGGTTGTCGTCGACGATGGTATCTCTGTCACTGTCACCGTTGCGCTGCTGCTTCCGCATGGCACTGGACCAATGACGGTATACGTGTACACGCCGGGGTTCATCGAGGCCGGGATGTATGCATGGCCCACGACAGGACTCGGACCACTCCATGTCCCACCACTCGCTGGCATGCCGCCGAGGAACGCCATAAGACTCTGCGACGGAGCGTTGCTGCAAACGGTGAGTGCTCCATTGCTTCCAGCACTGAATGGCGTCGTTTCGCTAACGGTTATGGATGCGCTCGCACTGACGCATGGAGCAGCGGCGCTCAGGGTGTAGGTGTACACTCCTGGGTTCATGGTCGCCGGGTCGAACATGTCGCCGATCACTGAGCTTGGACCGCTCCACGAGCCACCGGGTTCCGGAGTTCCGCCAAGCTGAGAGAGCAAGGATGCAGACGCCGAGTTCGAGCAGATCGTAAAGGTTCCGTTGCTCCCGGCGGCAGGTTGATCCGCTATTGAAAGCAGGAAGCTGTCGATCGATGGACTGAAGCACGAGCCGACGGGAGCCTGGTACTGGATGGTATGCGTGCCGATTCCGATGGCAGACGCGCTGAACGACCCATCGGAGGCGATGGCGCTGGCGCATGTGGCGCATGTGAAATTGCCGCCAGCGGGCATGGCCGCGACCGGCGCGATGATACCCGCTGTTTCACAAAATGATCCTTGCGCATATGCGAGATCGGGTAGTGCCGATGCGAGCACCGTGGCCTGGATGGAGCACGAGCGTTGGTTGCTGAAGGCGTCCGTCGCGGTGAAGACGACCGTGAAGGTGCCGGTGACCGTGGCACCGGGTGCTGGAGCTTGCGCGAGGGTCACCGTCCCGCAGTTGTCGGAAGCGATCACCAGGCCGCGCAGATCAGGCATCGTAGAGTTGCAATTCCCTGCCGTCGCATTGATGGTCTGGTTCGCCGGGCATGTGATCAGCGGTGCGATCGTGTCGCTCACCGTGATGGGCATGCTCTGGATGGCACTCACGTTGTTCGAGGCATCCTGTGCGCGATAGCGCATGAGGTAGGTGCCCGGAGAAAGGGCATCACCGGGCATCGGACCGCTCACATGCACGATTGTGACTCCGGGGCAATTCTCCGCGGGTGCCTGATAGCCGGGCGCGTTGATGGTGCATGCATTGGCGGGCACAAAGCCGAGCATCCCAACGCTTGCTGGGAAGCTAGGGGCAGTGTTGTCGACCACTGGAACGATGAAAGTGCACTCCGTTGTGAGGCCTCCAGCCGTGGCGGTGATGGTGACGTTCACATTGCTTGGGCCTACAGGTGTGCCCGGAGCCGGCGATTGCGTCAGCGTCACGCCCCCGCAATTATCACCCGCTGACGCGCTGGCGCGATAGTCCGGCAGGGGCTTCGTGCAATCGACCCCGACGTTCAACTGGGCGATGACCGAAGGACACGAGAGGGTTGGAGCTTCCAGGTCATCCACCACCAGATTGAATGTGCAGGTGGCGCTGTACGTGCCGTCAGTGACCTCGTAGGTGACAGGATGCGTGCCCAGCCCGATGCTTTCACCGGCTATGGGTCCTCCGATCTGCGTCCAGGAGGCGCTACTGCAGTTGTCCGAGATCACGGGCACGCCCAGGGCAGGCACAGTCGCGGTGCAGGCCCCGGCGTCTTGTGCAAGCTCCGCATCACCAGGGCAGGAGATCGTCGGCGGCGCGTTGTCCATGACGATGATCTGTGCGGTGCACGTTCCCGTGTTTCCGTGGATGTCCAGCGCGGTGAACGTCACGGTCACCGTATCAGGCGGCCAGATTCCTGAAGCATGGTCGGCGGTCAGGCTGCCGGACATCCGCGCGCAATTATCCTGGATCAGCGTGTCCAGATCAAGGATATCCACCTGGGCACCGCACGACACGCCGGTGTAAGAAACGGAATACGCGTTGCTGCAATCGATCACCGGTGCGATCGTATCGCGAACGATGATGCTCCATTCGCAGAATGTCTCGTTCAAGCTGTTGTCCTGGTGGCGCTCACGTATGCGGTAATCGCCCGGTGCGAACCAATGATCGGCTTCGCCGGTCACATCAGTCACATCACCGTTGTCCAGGTCCGTAACCCAGGTCCGATAGTCCGATTCGGTATCCGGATCGCAGTTGTCCGTTGAGGTCAGCGTAGGCCAGATGTATTGCGCAAGGCAGCCATTCGCGGGGCTGAACAACTCCACCGTGTCCGGGCAGTTGGCGATCACCGGAGCGATCGTATCGAGCACGCTCACTTCCCAGTTACAGATGGTCTGGTTTCCGGATCCATCCGTGATGGTGTCCGAGAAGTTGTGCGTGCCGGGTCCGAGCTGCAATGCAGCGCCACCGCCGATGCTTACCTCATCATCAGTCGCTATCGCGGTTCCATTCACCAGCAGGATATTGCCGTTGGAGTTGATGACGATCCCGCTGCCGGAGGTGAATGTGAGGCAATTGTCCGTGCTGGCAATGTTCGGCACATTGTACGCGGCCGTGCATGATGCCGCGGTCACGAAGAGCGTATCGCTCTGGGGGCACACCACCGTTGGCGGGATCAGGTCCTGCACGATGATGGTGGTGGTGCTGCTATAGATGGTGCCGCATGCGCCCCCATCCACCAGCACACGGAATCGCATGGTGCCGGTGATTCCGCTCCAGGCAAGAACGTCCGATGATTCAGCGAGCGGGAACCAGGTGACGCCGTCCACACTGCGCTCCCATCGGATCACCGTGCCGCTTGAGCCCGTGAGCGTCAGCACACCGGAAGCGCCAGGGCAATAGGTGCCGCCTCCACTGATGGTGCCGCCTTCAGGTGGGTCGTCCACAAGGATGGTGCGGGTATGCGTGTAGTTGCAGGAACCCAGTATTACCGTGTAGGTAACGGGATGCGGACCTGAGGCGGACGGCGTGAAAGAGCCTGATGCGCTCACGTATGCCCCGCCGCTCCAGGTGCCACCCGCCATGCTGGATCCCAGGAAGCGTGCAGCGTCGAGAAGGAAGGCGGTATAGAGCGCGTTGCTATGACGTTGCACCTTGATGAAGCGTGCGTTCACCGGTACTGGGTAGCTTGTGGTGACATACGTCCCGCTGGTGGTGCTGTAGGTGGTTGAGATGCTCCAGTTCACACCATCCAAGGAGGAAGAAACGAGCATGCGCGCCTGTAAGCCGGCGGTTTGGCTTCGCCACAAGAGGCTTACGGCCTCTCCGATCAGAACCGTATCGGCCAGATCGAGCACCGCCCAACCGCCCGTGGTGCTGAAGGATGCTCCGACTCCATTCGGAGGGCCATCAGCTTGCTCGGGGGTGATGACATTGGAGCTGGCAACCACCGTATCGGCATAAGCCAGCAGGTAGTTGTTCAGGTCGAATGGAGCGTTGCTGCTGCAGAACGGACCCGGTTGTGCGAAACGGGCCGGATTGTTCGAAACGTTTGTCCAATCGGGATCGGTGAAGCGGGCGGTGAACAGATCCGTTCCGTTCGTGCCGGGGTACGTGTTGCTCCCCAAGGTGAGGGCATCCTCGAATTGCCCGCCGACGATTTGGCCTCCGATGCCTGTAGGTGCGATCGCCAGTGCATGTTCGTCATCGGGGTTCGCTTCGCGATGGTGCCAAACCGCCGTGCCATCCCGGTTGAATCGCGCGATGAGAAGATCCGTATCGTTATTACCAGCGATCACGGTGCCTCCATCGGTCGTCAGCGTTCCGGAGGTCATACCGGCCACATGGATCTGGCCGTTCCGGCCAACCGAGACATCATAACCTGTAACGCCGTGGCCAATGCTGCTCGAAGCGGTCCGGACCCAATTGGTGGTGCCGTTGGTTGGATTGAGCGAACCCAGGAACCAGTAATCGTGCGTGCCGGGATTCATCGGTGTGATGCCGCCGGGGAAGAGGCTTCCTGTGTGCGTGCGACCGGTGATATAAACGCCTGCGCAATCGACCGCCACCCCATTGCACTCCGATTCTGCGTCACCCGGGTTGTTGATCAGCCTCGTCCAAGCATGTCCACCCGCCAGGCTCACCGCGGATGCGAATAGAGCGTTGCCGTTCGAGGTGGTTACTGTTGTGCTCGAGTTCCCAGTGCTGTTCCTCCAGGACAGGGAAGTGCCCTCCGTGCCTCCAACGACATACACATTGGTGGCATCTGCGGTAATGCGTTCCGTTTGCAGGTCGTCATCTGATAAGCCGGATAACGACCAGATCAGGGTTCCAGAAGCGTTGTATGCGTTCAGGTATGCGTATCGCCGGCCTGATGTGAGACCCACAGCGGAGAGCACCCCACCGATGAGCGTATGGTATGTGTAGGTGCCGTATGCCACTAGGGTGTTACCGCTGATGGCTACCCCGGTGCCGTACTCGACATGAGGGCCCGTTATTGACTTAACCCACTGGACCGTCCCCGAAGCGTCATAGGATATGATGAACGCATCGCGCGAGCCTGCATTCGACAATCCCAGGCCGGCTATGGGGTTGTCGTAGAAACCGGTTGCCACCACCAAACCGGTTCCGCTAATAGCAACGCCCAACGCACCGTCCTCCTGCGTGCTGCCGATCGAGCGGCTCCAGAGCAGGTTGCCATTGGGGTCGAGCTTCGCGATGAAGGCATCGACTGACCCGCCCATTGAAGCAGGAAGGCCGTAGGGTGCGACCGTGGCGGAAGCAGACTGGTAGGCGCCGACCACATAGATGTTGCCCGTTGTCGTTTCCACTGCGATGTCCCGGACATATTCAGTGTTGCCGGCATCCTGTGTCTTGGCCCAGTTCCAAACGGGGCCTTGCGCAAAGGCCAAGTACGGTGCTGCGAGCAGGCCCGCGCAGATCCAGCGCACGGAACGTAAATGGGTTGACATCTGCCGGAGAGTAACGGCCATCGGTCGGTGATTATCCAGCGCTAATGGGGTGTCCAAGCCCATTGGCATTGCCCCGTTTCAACGGGCATGGGGGCGCACGGTTTCAGCCGCCCTCGCCGTTACCTTGTCGCGCTCAGGGCATTCCGTGGCAGAATGGGATCCGATCAAGGGTTCGACGACCGGCAAGTGGCCCTGGCCAAGAGCTCTACAGAGGCTTTCGGGCCCTTGTATGAGCGATACTTCGGCGATGTTTTCCGATTCATCCTCCGCCGAGCAGCAGATCGCGAACTGACAGCCGACCTCACCCAACAGGCATTCGTGAAAGCCATGCTATCCATCCACCGGTACGAATCGCGCGGACTTCCCTTCAGGGCTTGGCTGTACCGCATCGCGCTGAACGAACTGCGCATGCACTGGCGGAAGAGAAAGGAAGTCCTGATCGATTTGAGCGTGAAACAGGTGAAGGGCATGGTGGCGGAGATGGAGCTCCATTTGGACCCCTCGGACATGGAACGCGTGGCTCAAGCGCTCTCCGGCCTGGACGAAGCACGCGCCCAGCTGATCCACCTGCGCTTCATGGATGGGCTCAGCTATCAGGAAGTCGGGCAGGTGCTCGGCATCGGGGAGGATGCTGCCAAGATGCGCACCCACAGGACGCTCAGCGCGCTGCGATCCTACCTTGCACCGAAGGCATGAGGCACCGCTACCGCATATCACCCGAAGGCCCCGGCCGGGAACCCTCCGACGATGAATTGAGGCGCTACCGGGATAGCGGCAAGCTGATCCACAATTACCAGCGTGCGCGCGATCGGCTCCACAGGCCCATCTATAAGGACCCGAAGGCCTTCCTGATCCTGCTCCTGGTTGCATTGGTGGCCTGGCTGGTGAGCCATTCAACGGTCAAGCGCGCGGCCCCGGCTACCAATGGCATTGAGCAGCACCCTTGAATGGCAAGAGCCGCAAGGCGCGCTGGCACTTCGCGGCTCCTGATGCGCTTGAAACGGCTATTTGAGGAAACGGCGCGCGGTCATTCCAGCGTCGGTCTGCGCGCGCATGATGTACATGCCAGATGGCCACGAGGCCACGTTGATCCGGTGAATGGCGCCCCACTTGGCGCGCGTGCTCATCATGGGCTGTCCCGCCGCGTTCAGCACGGAGAGCACCAATGTGCCCGATCCGCCCATTGCGGTGGTCACCTGAAGCTCATCGTTTACGATCTGCATGGAGGGGATCACCTCGCTGAAGTTCGGGCCGGTGCTGGCAGAGTTCTCGTCGGTTCCGCCCGCCCGGGGCTCGCCATTCAGCACGATGCTGTAGTTGCCCTCTTGGGTCGAGGTCCATTGGTCGTCAGCGACGGTGGCATCGGCGATTGATCCGCTGATCGGCAGGCGCAGAAGAAGGTGGTCTTCATTGCCCAGCCAGGACTGTTGCGCTCGAGCGAGGCTGATGGTGCCCTCGCCATGGAAGCGCTGATAGGTGAATCCGTTCGAGGTCACCTCCGGCCCCACCTTCTCGAGAGGAAGCGCTTCGCTGATCGCGGCATCCTGGACGATGGCCCCTAAGCTGCTGCCGTTCGCGGGCCAGCGCAGGGAGAAATCGATAGAGTTGACCCACCCGAAATAGTCTGACTCCGGGGTGAGCAGTACATCAATGAAACCGTTGCCGCTGTTCACCGCCTTGGCGCTCACCTGCGGAATGGGGCTCGGGAACACGATTCCGGTGCGCTCCATGCCGTTGAGCGAAACGAAGTAGTCGCGGTTGTTGGCGGCGGTGAAATCGTCGTTGCCGAGGTACACTTCCAAACCTGGCGTGAGGATGTCCATCACGCACACCGGGTATTCCATGCCGCCTTCCCAAACGCGCCCGAAATCGCTCATCATGGAGAGCGCCACGGCCGTGTAGGTGCGGTACAAGTAGCCATTGCCAGGGTTGACGATTGGCGTTGATGAGATGGGCATGAACTCGGACTGAGGCCACACAGGTTGGTAGACCGAAAGGGCAGGACCGAAGGTCTCTTGCCAACGCAGTGTGAAGACCACGCCGCTCACGACCTCATTGAAGGGGCCGTTCGGACGAAGCCTGACTTCGAGCTGGTTGTTGCCATTATCGGCCAAAGTGATATCAACCACTGGTTGAGAAGCGAGACCGAGGACAAGAAAGCAGCCGGTCGCAGCAAGGAGTATCTGCTTGTTCATGGCCCATTCGTACGGGACGGATGGGCCACGGTTTCAAGGCGTGCTGTGCAGGAATGCGTTTGAAAGCACGTTGGTCGGCACCGTGCCTCCGATGGCGGTGAGGATAGGATCACGGTCATTCTGCTCGCCGATGTACTTTATGGTCCCGTCCATGTTCACATCCGAGGTGGCGTATGCCCCGGACACCACATTCGTCGGTACGGAGCCGCCGATGGCTAGCAGGATCGGGTCGCGGTCGTTGCCAAGCCCCAAATAGCTCACGTTGTCGTTGAACGTCACATCCCCGTTGATGAGCCCCACCACAGGACCCAAGGGGGCTCGAGCAGAGGCGCCGAATGCTACGGCCGTGCTTGCATCGGTGAAATCCACGAAAGCCCCATCGAGCGGAGCACCCGCATCCGTGACCACGCCCTTGTGGTTGCGATGCAGGGCCGCGAGCCGGTAATTCCCAATAGGCACAGGGAAACGCACCGGTGACACGCCGTCCAGGTCAACAACATCACCATCGCGCTGCACGAGCACGTAGCGCGTGGCGATCCGAACGGCCCCATCATCGGGGTGGCGTAGTTCCAGGACCACCCAGTCAACTATGTCATTCAGCACGACGGATGCTGGCAACAGAACGCTCGCATCAATGCTGGCGCCGGCTGGTGATAGCGCCCCGGCCGGGACGTAGCCCAGGCCCGAATAAGGCTCCGTAAGCGGGATCAGGCCATGGATACGCAGGTGATCGGTCATCAAGCCGCTGAAAACCGAGTAGCACCCTTGCAGATAGAGCTTGGCCGAGACGGTCAGCGACTGCCCTGCACAGGAGCACCCCGGGTAGGCCTGTATCACGTCGTTGCCGGTGAGCGGATCTCCATCGTCGCAGGCCGCGCCGGGGTATAGCAGGAAATCCGAGTCATCGCAATCGGTCGGGGCGCTCGCGTAACCCGGTGGTTGCGTGCAGGCCAGGGTGCTGATCGCCGGATTCCCGAATCCGTCGCCGTCGAGATCAATGTACCAATCCACAGGTCCTGTCACCAGAGGGTCGCTGTCGTCGCAATCGGTATCAACCTCCACCCAGCCCGGCGGACCCAGGCACGCGATGACCCAGATATCCGGATCACCGAGGCCATCGCCATCCGCATCGATGTACCACGCATTGGCGTCATTGATGCTCGGATTCGAGTCATCGCAGTCGTCGGGCAATGGTGCATAGCCAGACGGCTGTTCGCAGGCCACCGTGCTGTCCGACGGGCTGCCGAAGCCATCGCCGTCCGCATCAACGTACCACGTCATCGGTCCGGTGATCAGTGGGTCGTTGTCGTCGCAATCGGTGTTGTCTGCAACGAATCCGGCCGGTCCGGTGCACGCCGTTACCGTGGTAGTCGGATCCCCAAGGCCATCTTCATCGGAATCGGCATACCAAGGCGACGGCAAGCAGTAGCTGAATGCGGCGAATCGCGACCGGGCACCGCCTGGGCTCACGGTTGCGAACGAGCCACCGAAGAAAACCCGGCCGGCATGCACAGCAAGGGCGTTCACGATCGTGCCAGCGCTGATCGAGGAATTGAGCAACGCCGCTGAGGACGGATCCAAGGCCGCCACATGCGAGTTGGGCTGGCCGCCGACATGCGTGAAGAAGCCACCGATGAAATCGATGCCGGGAGCACGCGCAAAGCACCGGCCGCCGCCGCCGGGCGCGGTGAGCTGCGGATCCCAGGAAGTCAAGGTTCCATCCGCGCTCGTCACCTCAGCCATGCCGATTCGGGCGATCCCGTCAACCGTGGTGAACTGTCCGCCGATCAGGATGCTGGAAGGCGAAGCATGCAGCCCCACCACAACGTTGTTCGTGTTCGCCTCCCATGCAGTGGCCAAGCCCGTGTTCACATCCAGTTCCGCCGCATTATTCCGCGAGGCGCCACCAACCGCGCCGAACAGGCCGCCAATGATCAGGTTGGGGCCGTTGGAGACCATGGCCCGGATAACGCCCGAACCGGTTCCGAAAGGGCTGAATGCGGTCAGTTCACCGGAAACCGGGTCGAAAGCCGCCAACAGGGGGCGAGGCTGGGTATCGATCGAACTGAAGCTGCCGCCCACATACACCAAGCCTTGATGGAGATGCACGGCGAATCCGTTGGCATTCAATTGAGGCGACCACGGACGCAGTGCACCGGTTGAAGCATCGATGGATGCCAATCTGCTCCTGGGCTGCCCATCGATCTCCGTGAAGCCGCCGGTGACGATGATGGAATCGCCCGCGACGAGCATGTCTTGGACATTGCCGTTGGCCATCGGGGCCCAAGGGAGCAGGGACCCGGTTGAAAGGTCAACAGCAGCAATGCGCCCGCGCGCGACTCCATTCACCTCCGTGAAGTTCCCTGAGATGTAAAGCACACCAGCGGCTTCGTCCAATTCAATGGCCTGGACTTCACCGTTTGCCTCCGGCCAGCTGGTGAGCAGCGTGAAATCCTGCGCTGGCGCGATCACCGGGAAAAAGGCAAGGAAGCAGCAAACGCTGCGCGCGATGTGCTTGAAGGGCATGGCTCAAGGTATCAAAGGGTGCAGGAAAGGTATCGGTTCACCGTGGATTCATGGCACCCGACGTCACCTACTTTAGCCCGCCAGCCGAATCCCGAATCACAACATGCGCGCAAGTCCCATCCCAGCCCTTGCAGCCTCCCTGCTGTTCACCCTTTCAGGCCCGTTCCATGCGCGGTCGCACGAGGGCATGTGGCTGCCTACCTTGCTCAAGAGCATCGAGGGTGACCTGCAATCCGCCGGCCTGGAACTCTCCGCCGATGACATCTACAGCATCAACCGCAGCAGCCTGAAGGATGCGATCGTCCTTTTCGGTGGCGGCTGTACGGCCGAAGTGATCAGCGGCCAAGGCCTGATCCTCACCAATCATCATTGCGGCTTCAGCGCCATCACCGACCACAGCACGGTGGAGAATGACCGGTTGAAGAATGGCTTCTGGGCGGCCACGAAAGCCGACGAATTGCGCAACCCCGGCCTTACAGCGACATTCGTTGTGCGCATGGAGGATGTGACCGAGCGGATCGCACCCATGATCACGGCTGCGGTGGAGGGCAATGAGCAAGCACGGCGCGATCTGGTGGCCCAGTTGAGCAAGACCATCATCGATGAGGCCATTGCGGGAACGCATTACAAAGCCGTTGTGCGCCCTTTCAACTACGGCAACAGCTACTACCTCATCGTCACCGAGACCTTCCGCGATGTTCGCTTGGTGGGAGCGCCGCCATCGAGCATCGGGAAGTATGGCGGCGATACCGACAACTGGATGTGGCCGCGCCACAACGCTGACTTCAGCCTCTTCCGGATCTATGCAGGCCCCGATGGCAAACCGTCCGACCCCAGCGATGCCAATGTGCCCTTCGCACCGCGCCATGTGCTTCCGATCAGCCTTGAAGGCGTCAAGGAGGGCGACTTCGCCATGATCTTCGGCTTCCCCGGACAAACGCAGCGATACCTCACCAGCTACGCCGTGGAATACGTGCAAGAGAAACAGGATCCAGCCCGCATCGCCATGCGTTCGGCCAGCCTTGGCGTGATCGATGCCGCCATGGCCAGCAGCGACCGTCTTCGGTTGATGTACGCCGACAAGCAGGCGGGCATCAGCAATGCTTGGAAGAAGTGGATCGGCCAGCGCCGTGGGCTTAAAGAGCTGCGAACGCTTGATGCGAAGCGTGCCTACGAAGAAGCATACAACGCCAAGGCGAAGGAGATGGGGAAGCCCGAGTACGCCCAAGCGCTCGTCACGCTCAAGGCTGCCTATGGCGACTACGTGGCATTCGCGACCGCGCGCGACCTCTTCGTGGAGATGGTCTACTACGGGCCCGAGCTGCTTCGTTTCGCCGATGGCTTCAAGGACTTGATCGAGCAGCAAGAGGCGCTCCGCAAGGATGGGAAGATCGGGGCCGAGGCGGCCAGATTGCTTCAGGCCGCCGAGGCGCATTTCGCCGCGCACGATCCGGAAGTGGATAAGCGCGTGATGAAGGCGCTGCTCCCTATTTATCGGCAGCACATGCCGCCGCACTTGCTGCCCGATGCGCTGCCCGCAAAGGACCTTTCGCACAAGAGCCAGTGGTATGCATGGGTCGATGACCTGTACGCCCGCAGCGCTTTCACGGACCTTGAACGCCTGAGGAAAGCGCTGCGCAAACCAACCCCCGGCGCCCTGAAGAGACTTGCGAAAGACCCCGGATACGAACTGGCCCGCAGCTTCCAGCAGGCATTCCTGGAAAAGGTGAGGCCGGCGCACACCCAGCTCAGTGATAGGATCGAGGCAGCCATGAGGACCTATGTGAAGGGCATGATGGAATTGCACCCGGAGAAGACCTACTGGCCCGACGCCAACAGCACATTGCGCCTCAGCTACGGCAAAGTGGAGGGCAGCGCGCCGCGCGATGGCGTAACCTACCTGCACTACACCACCCTCGATGGGGTCGTGGAGAAGCACATTCCCGGGGATGCCGAGTTCGATTTGCCTCAGCGCCTCATTGACCTGAATCGAGCGAAGGATTTCGGTCGGTACGGAGCGAATGGCAACATGCCGGTGTGCTTCACCAGCTCGCTGCACACCACAGGCGGCAATAGCGGCAGCCCGGTGCTGAATGGGCGCGGAGAGCTCATCGGACTCAACTTCGACCGCAGTTGGGAGAGCACCATGAGCGATATCCAGTTCGACCCGGACAAATGCCGGAACATCTGCGTTGATGCACGCTACATCCTGTTCCTGATCGACAAGTTCGCAGGGGCCGGTCACTTGGTCGCTGAGATGAACCTCGTGGGGCGCGGTGAGCCGCGCACCATCAACCTGCCCATTCACCGATGAGCGCCTGGACCGAAGAAGGCGGGCAGCTCTGCCGCGAATTCCGCTTCGCGGACTTCAGCGAGGCCTTTGCGTTCATGACGCGTGTGGCTCTCGTCGCGGAGAAGTTCAACCATCACCCGGATTGGACCAACGTGTGGAACACGGTGCGCATCCGCCTGAGCACGCACGACACTGGCGGCGCGATCACCGAGAAGGACCGTCGGCTCGCTGCAGCGATTGACTCGATAGCCGGGTAAGCTGAGCCCGGACTGCAATGAAGAAGCCCCGCTGGTTGGCGGGGCCTCTGATGCGTGGAATGGGCGGTTATTGGCCGATCGTGATGGTCTGGGGTTCTTCGCCTTTGGCATTGGGGTCTCCGGTGCCGGGTTGAACGAAGGCCTTGATGCGCAACTCGGTCTCCTTGGGCTCCGTGTTGGCCACCACCTTCACGGTCTTCTGTTGCTGGTTCTCTTGCTTGCCAGGGCTGTACTCCACTTCAATCTCGCCTGTGCCGCCTGGCGGGATGGGCGCCTTGGGGTAATTCGGCACGGTGCATCCGCAGCTACCGGTGGCGCTCTCGATGATCAAGGGCTCCTTGCCGGAATTCGTGAAGGCGAAGACGTACTTGTTCTTGCTGTCCTGTTTCACGTTGCCGAAGTCATGCTCATACTTGCCGAAGGTCATCGTGGTCTTCGGACGGTTGTCCACGACCGGCGCGGCGCTGGCTGCCGCTGGATCGAAGGTCTCGCTCGAAGCGGGAGTGCTGCTTGCGGCAGCCACCACGCTGGTCTCAGTGGCGTCGGAGCCGCTGTCTTTCAATTGGCCCCAGGCGATTACGCCCAGTGCTACTGCGATCAGGCCCAAGAGGGCAATCTGGATCTTGTCTTTCATGGTGCTCTGGTTGGCGGATTTCGGTGATTCGGGGGGCGAAAATAGGAGAAGACCCGCCAGGTGCGCGGGTCTTAACGATTCCTTGAGGATTGGGCTCAGCGCGACATGCCTAGGCGCTGAAAGCTGTTGTCAGAGAGCACCTCCAATGCCCTCTGGAAGCTGCGGTCGACCATGTTGTCGCTGTTGATCACCTGCCAGTAGGCCGAGGTGTCCCAAAGGTCGCGCGCCATCAGGGCTTTCAGACGCAGGGCGATCAGGTCACGCGACCGCGCCAGGCCCTCGGCATCTTCCGCCACCCCCTCTTGAACGGCATAGGCGGTCAAGGCATCGAGCATCACATCGCCCACCTGGAACATTTGCCGGAACTGGTCAACGCTGCTGTAACGGCGCTTCAATTCTTCCCGGTTGTCGTCCACGTACGTAAGGGCGAAGGTGTTCAGCACGCCTTTGCGCACCAGCTGGCCGAAGTAGGCGCTGCTCTGGGTGGTGTCGATGGGCACGAACACGTCGGGCATGATCCCGCCACCGCCGAAGACCACGCGCTTGTTCATGGTGTAGTATTTCAGCGTATCGCCAGGCAAGGCCTCTTCGCCGCCAGTGAGCTCGCCATTGGCCAACCGCTCTCCTTTCTCTTTGCGGTACGCTTCAACGCCATCCTCGTAGGGTTTCTGGATGCACCGGCCGCTGGGCGTGTAGTAACGGCTTACGGTCAGGCGCACGGCGCTGCCATCCGGCAGCATGACCGGGCGCTGCACCAGGCCCTTGCCGAAGCTCCGGCGGCCCACGATCATGCCGCGGTCCCAATCCTGCATGGCGCCGCTCACGATCTCGCTGGCACTGGCACTGCCTTCGTCGACGAGCACCACCAGCTTGCCCTTCTCGAAACGCCCTTCTTTCGTGGAGAAGGTCTCTTCGCGCGGAGAGGTGCGCCCTTGGGTGTACACGATGAGCTTCCGGTCGCCGAGGAACTCGTCGCTCATCTCGATCGCCGTGCGCAGGTATCCACCGCCATTCCCTTGCAGGTCAAGGATGAGGTCGTCCATGCCCATCGCCTTCAACTCGTCGAGCTTCTCGCGGAATTCCTTCATGGTGGTGGCGCTGAAACGGCTCACCTTGATGTAGCCCACATGCGGCGTGGCCATGTACGAGGCCTCCACGCTGTAGATGGGGATCTTATCGCGCGTGATCGCGAATTCGAGCGGTGCAGGTTCGCTGCGCCTGTTGATCATCACGGCCACCTTCGTGCCCTTCTTGCCTCGCAGCCGCTTCATCACATCGCTGTTCTTGAAGCCCGCTCCAGCGGCATTCTCGCCATCGATGCTGAGGATGCGGTCGCCTGCACGGATGCCTAAGCGCTCACTCGGCCCGCCCGGGATCGCATCCACCACCATGATGGTGTCCTTGACGATGTTGAACTGGATGCCGACGCCCTCGAAATTCCCCTTCAGTGGCTCATTCACCTCTTCGAGCTCGTCCTTCGGGATGTAGATGGAGTGCGGATCCAGCTCCTCCAGCATGCGCACAATGGCGGCATCCACGAGCACCTTGCGGTCCACGTCGTCCACGTACATGCGGTCGATGTGGTAGAGGAGTGATTCCAGTTTCCCGATGGTGGCGGGATCCTGCGAGCTCGGTGGCGGCTGTGACCAGGCGGCGGTGGTGCAAAGGATCGCCGTGGCGAGGACGGCGGTGCGGACGTGGATCATGCGCATGGAAAGGATCGGATGACAATGTAACGCAGTGAGGAATGGCGCGGTTGCCTGAACAGGGTGGGCAAGGACCGCACCATTGCGCTCAAGGGCGGGTTGAAAAAGTCCGGAACGCGGTCTCAAGGCGGGCCCCAAGATCGTCGGTTAGGGTAAGGCGATGCTCGCCATCGCCGATAGCGATGGCCATTTGATGCTCACCGCGCGTACTGCCGCGATAGTCGCCATCAAGGTCCCAATGAACCGTCGCATCCGGGGAACGGTGCGCTGCGCGAAGGACGATACGTCCGGATTCGCCGCTCAGTTCAACGGGGATGAAGAGTGAAGCACCGTTTTCGGGATAGATCATCTGCATCGATCGGTCGCTGCCCATATTGCCCATGAGGCCAGGTTCCATTGGCGGTAGTGGACGGTAACCGGGGTGGTGCTGCGTGTAGTAGAACTCCATGGCAGGCGGCAACGTGAACCACGCGATGCTATGCGCACCAGGGCCCGGCTGAACACGCTGGGTTCCTGACTCATTCACGAGGATGCGATGATGGTACGGACACGGTATCGTGCGCAATGCCTCATGCAAGGTCTGCCTGCGCTCAAGGTGCGGGCAATCGGCGTTGGCGCGGTAGCCGCTTTCCGAGCACACGTCCATGAGTTGAAGCGCATCGTGAGGCGTTTCGAAGCCATCCCCTTGCGGCAGGGCTCCGAACACATCGAAGAGCAAGGGTGCGGCAGCGAGCGTCCCGGTGAGGCCCGGACGGCCCTCGCCACTTGCATTGCCGGTCCAGACACCAACGGCATAGCGATCGTTCACCCCGATAGCCCAAGCGTCTCGGTGACCGAAACTGGTGCCCGTTTTCCAGGCAATGTGCTGTTGCGCCGCGAAGTGCTGCCAGCCGCTTTCCGATTCAGGTCGGTTCACTTGCTGCAGGGCTTCCAAGGTGTGGTGGGTGGCGCCAGGTCCTAGCGGAGAAGGAGTCGCCTTCCGAATGGTGTCCCCAAGAATGACGCAGGGCCCATGCACCGCACCAAGGATTGACTGCTCTGATCCGGAATAGAGCATCAGAACGCGCGCCATGGAAGCATATGCACCGGTCATTTCCCATAAGCTGCTCTCCCCGCCACCCACGATCAGCGACAAACCATAATGGTCTGCGCTGCGATCAAGGCGGTGCATGCCCATGGCTACCAGCATGCGGCGCGCGCGCTCCACCCCATGTTCCCTTAAAGCGCGAACGGCCGGCACGTTGAGCGATCGCGCCAACGCGGCCGATGCTGGCACTGCGCCGGTGTACCGGCCATCGTAGTTGCGCGGAGCGAAGCCATCGATGCTGGTGGGCAGGTCCGCAACGAGCTGGTCGGGCATGCGCTCGCCAGCCTGCAGCATGGCGGCATGCAGGAATGGCTTGAGCAGGCTGCCGGTGCTCCGTGGCGCACGGATCAGGTCAACCTCGCCGCCCTGCTCGGCATCGGGCAGGTTGCCGACGTAGGCCAGTGCTTCGCCCGAGTGCACATCGAGCACGAGCACCGCCGCATGGTGAACCTCGTTGGCACGCAAGACCGGGGCATAGCGTGAAGCGAGTTCGGTGATGCGCGCCTGCAGCTGGCGATCAATCGTGCTCCGGATGCGTTTCCCTCGGTGGCCGTTCGCCTGAAGGGTGCCTAGCAACTGCGGCGCGGATCGGGGCAGGGGCAGAGGCGATTCCGGCAGGGGCTCCTGCTTGCTCAGCGACCATTCCATGCGATCGATCGCGCGCACTTCCAGCAACCGGTCCAGCAGGCGGTCGCGCTTCCTGCGCAGCGCATCACGATTGCGCCCCGGATGGATGCGCGACGGGGCGTTGGGCAGAACGGCAAGTGTGGCGCATTCGGCCCAGCCCAACTCGTGCGGTGCCTTGCCGAACCAGCGCCACGACGCAGCCTCGAGGCCCACCACATTCCCTCCGAACGGCGCGTTGGCGGCATGCAGCCGCAGGATCTCGTCCTTGGAGAGGCGGGTTTCCAATCGAAGAGCAAGGCCCATCTCCAACATCTTGTTCCAGACCGATCGCTTCTTCCGCGCGAGCGCCATGCGAGCCACCTGCATGGTGATGGTGCTGCCGCCGCTCACGGTCCGACCTTCAGAGATGTTCTGTTTCGCAGCGCGCAGCAACGAAGGAATGCGGATCCCAAAGTGCTTCCGGAATCGCCGATCCTCGAATTCGGTGAGGCACCGTTCGAACCGGCGTGGGATGCTGTCGGGCTCCGGCATGCGCCATTGCCCATCGCCAGCCACGCTAGCGGCAAGCAGGGCGCCCTCGCGGTCGAGCAACAAGGTGCTGGTAGGAGCGCCGAAGAGCGGCTCCATGGGCCACCAACGCGCCCAAGCGAACAGCAAGGCCAAGAAGACCATTGGCCATCGCAGGCGCCTGGCCAAGCGTTCAGCGCTCACCTCCATTCGATTGGTCGTTGACTTCCCCGGCAAGGGCGCAAGTTGGATCGCGCGCTTCAACCGTCCGCCTACATTCGCCCTCTTCATCCCAGAACACATGCGCGCTCCGCTGCTAATCAACGCTGTCCTCCTCGCAATCGTGCATACGGCCAAAGCCCAGGAAACCACCGGTGCAGTTCCGCTCAGCTTGCGCATGGGCCTCGCTCTTGAGGGCGTGCCGACCGCTTTCGCGGAACCATTCGACCAACGAGCCGCTGCGGCTGCCGATGCGGTTCGGGAGGCCGAGAACAAAGTGCCGCTCTATGGCCGCTTCGTGGATTGCGCAGCGGCGTTGCATACGCATGGCTCGTGGACCGAACTGCCTGGCGGGGATCGGATCTGGCGCCTTCGGGTGGAGTCGCCAGGGGCATTGGCTACAGAACTCTTCTTCGAGAGCGTGAATCTGCCTGCTGGCTCGCAACTGCATATGCTCGCAGCGGATGGCAGCACGTGGTTCGGCGGCTACACCTCGGCGCATGTCCGCGATGGGCTGCTCAGCACCGACCGCATCATGGGCGATGCTTGCGTGATCGAATACCATGAGCCTGCATCAGTGAGAGGGGAAGGCTCCTTCGACCTGCGGAGCATGGCCCACGCCTATCGCATGGAGGGCCTTTTATCCGGCGAGTGCCAGGTTGATGTGGCCTGCCCTGAGGGGAGCACCTGGCAGGATCAGGTGCGTTCGGTGATGCGGATCCGCGTAGTTGACCCCGCAGGAGTGGGCTTCTGCACCGGTGTGCTGATGAACAACAGCGCGCAGGACTGCAAGAACTACGTGCTCACGGCCAACCACTGCACCATGGATAGCAATACGTCCAATTTCTCGAGCTTTCAGTTCCGGTGGAATTACCAGCAGCCCAGCTGCGATGGATCGGGCGTTGTTTCGGGCTTCAATGTGGTGGGCTGCACACGCCGCGCGGACAGCAACGACAATGGCGGGGACAACGGATCGGATTTCACCCTGGTGGAACTCAATTCGGCCATCCCTGCTTCCGTGAACCCGTACTATGCCGGCTGGGATGCGACCAACACCGCGCCCGCAGGCGGTGTCTGCATCCACCACCCTGATGGCGACTACAAGAAGATCAGCTCCTTCACCAGCACCGCGGTGAGCACCACTTGGGGAGGTCCGAGCGGAACGCATTGGCGCGTGACCTGGGCGGCAACGGCGAGTGGCCACGGGGTCACTGAAGGCGGCTCATCGGGCTCGCCCATCTTCAATTCAGCGAAGCGTGTTGTGGGTACCCTAACCGGCGGATCGAGCTTCTGCGATACGCCAACCGCTCCCGATTTCTTCGGCAAGATGAGCTACCATTTCGGCACGGGCAATCCGAACCCGGCCGCTGAGGAACTCAAGAACTGGCTCGCGCCAGAGTTCAACGTCACCGCGCTCAATGGCAGCAATAACCCTTGCGCGACCATCGGTGTGGATGAGCGCCCCATGCCTTCACCCGAAGTGGCCCCAAACCCCTCGATCGACATCTTCTCGGTGACCTTGCCTGAGGCCTTGAATGCCGCTGATCTCTGGGAAGCGCGCGATGTGACCGGAAGGCTCGTTGCCGCAGGCCGCATACAGAGCGAGCGCTTCGTGATCGATGCCGCTGAATGGGGCGAAGGCGCCTACTTGCTCTCGGTGCTCAGCGCTAGCCAAGCCTTGGGCGGCACGCGCATCGTGAAGCAATAGCTCGAGCGAGAGGATAGCCGGGCATCCTTGCCGAGAGAATCGGTAACACGCGATGCTAGGTACTTTGCACCTCATGCGTGCATTCCTCACATGGCTGGTCATCCTTGGCTTTTTTCATGGCTTTCGGGCAAGATTCACTGGAGCAGCGCGTGCGCCTTCCCATTTGGACCTTTCATCAGAAGCGCACCACCACTGTAGGTCTGAATATGGGACTGGGAACGGTTCGCGAGACACCTCGTCACGTTATGACCATTGGCGTGCATGCCGAAGCCCTTGGTGTCGGACTATTCCTTCTCCTGGCCCCGCGTGAAGCCACGGCTCGCGACTCGGTGGAGTGGGGGCGGCGGCTCAATGATCCGCTGAGCGAGCGCATCTACGGCATGAGCGTATCTCCGCTTGGCGCCGTGTGCGATTGCGCCGTGCATGGTTTGAGCATGAATGGGGGCGGGGTGTATCAACGACAGGTGAATGGACTATCAGCTGCATTCGCGATCAATCAAGTCGACCTGATGAGCGGGGTACAGGCTGCGTGCCATGTCAATTTCGCCTTTCGTGCATCAGGGCTGCAAGCCTCATTCATCCGCAACTCAGCGGTGGTGCTCCATGGCGTTCAGGTGAGCGCGATCAATAGAACCGTTCACGGTTACGGGATTCAGGTCGGTATTTACAACCAAGCGAAGCGCCTGCGTGGCGCACAGATCGGCATTTGGAACGTGAATCAGCGGCGCAAGTGGCCGCTGATCAATTGGGCATGACGACGAAACGACGAGCGGCCCGAATTGGGGCCGCTCGATTCCGGATTCCCGATGCGTTCACTCTGAGGGCGGCAATTCCTTGGTCTCGTCGCCGTCACCCTTGGCGATCTTCTTCTTGCCCTTGGTCACCTTGATGGCGACATCGGTCTTCTCCTTGTTCAGGCCAATGGAAAGCTTATCGCCTTCCTCCACGCCCTGGTTGATGATCTCCTCGGCCATGGGATCCTCGATGAATTTCTGGATGGCGCGCTTCAGCGGCCGTGCCCCGAACTTCTCGTCGTAGCCCTTCTCGGCAAGGAAGTCCTTGGCCTCATCTGTCAGCTTGAGGTCGTAGCCCAGCTCGCTGATGCGCTTGTAGAGGTGGCCCAGCTCGATGTCGATGATCTTGTGGATGTCCTCGCGCTTGAGCGAGTTGAACATGATGATGTCATCGATGCGGTTGAGGAACTCCGGCGCGAAGGCCTTGCGGAGCGCCTTCTCGATGATGCCCCGGTTGGCCTCGTCCTGGCCGGCGGTCTTGGCGCTGGTGCCGAAGCCCACGCCTTTGCCGTAGTCGCTCAGGTCGCGCGCACCGATGTTCGAGGTCATGATGATGATGGCGTTCTTGAAGTCGATGTGGCGCCCGAGGCTATCGGTCATCTTGCCATCGTCGAGGGCCTGCAGCAGCAGATTGAACACGTCGGGGTGCGCTTTCTCGATCTCATCGAGCAGCACGATGGAGTATGGGCGGCGGCGCACCTTTTCGGTGAGCTGTCCGCCTTCCTCGTAGCCCACATAGCCGGGAGGCGCCCCGATCAAGCGGCTCACGGAGAACTTCTCCATGTACTCGCTCATATCGATGCGGATCATGGCATCGTCGGTGTCGAAGAGGTAGCGAGCGAGCTCCTTGGCGAGCTGTGTTTTGCCCACGCCGGTGGGTCCGAGGAAGATGAAGGAGCCGATGGGGCGGTTAGGGTCCTTGAGGCCGGCACGGTTCCGCTGGATCGCCTTCACCACTTTGGCCACGGCCTCTTCCTGCCCGATCACCTTGCCCTGCATCTCCTCCTTCATCCGCTTGAGCTTGCCGCTTTCCTTCTCGGCGATGCGCTGCACGGGAATGCCGCTCATCATGGCCACCACTTCGGCCACGTTCTCTTCGGTCACGGTGGTGCGATTGGTCTTGCTCTCCTCCTCCCAGGCTTTCTTGGCCTTCTCGAGCTCCTCGAGCAACTGGCGTTCGCGGTCGCGCAGTTTGGCGGCCTCTTCGTAACGCTGGCTGCGCACCACCTTGTTCTTCTCGTCCTTGATGTCCTCGATCTTCTGCTCCACATCGAGGATGCTCTTGGGCACCACGATGTTGCTGATGTGCACCCGGCTGCCGCTCTCATCCATGGCGTCGATGGCCTTGTCCGGCAGGTGGCGGTCGGTGATGTAGCGCGCGGTGAGCTTCACGCAAGCCTGGATGGCCTCCGGAGTGAAGTTCACGTTGTGGTGGTCCTCGTACTTCTCCTTGATGTTGTTCAGGATCTGGATGGTCTCGTCAACGCTCGTGGGCTCAACGAGCACCTTCTGGAAGCGACGCTCCAGAGCTCCGTCCTTCTCGATGTATTGCCGGTACTCATCCAAGGTGGTGGCGCCGATGCACTGGATCTCGCCGCGTGCCAAGGCGGGCTTGAACATGTTGCTGGCATCCAAGCTGCCGCTGGCCCCACCTGCGCCTACGATGGTGTGGATCTCGTCGATGAAGAGGATCACGTCCGGGCTGTTCTCCAGTTCATTCATCACCGCCTTCATGCGCTCCTCGAACTGGCCGCGGTATTTGGTGCCTGCCACCAGGCTGGCGATATCGAGGGCCACGATCCGCTTGTTGAAGAGCACGCGGCTCACCTTGCGCTGGATGATGCGCAGCGCCAGGCCCTCAGCGATGGCGCTCTTGCCGACACCGGGCTCGCCGATGAGCACGGGGTTGTTCTTCTTGCGCCGGGAAAGGATCTGGCTCACGCGCTCGATCTCTTTCTCGCGGCCAACGATCGGGTCCAGTTTGCCATCCTCGGCCAGTTTGGTGAGGTCGCGGCCGAAGTTGTCGAGGACAGGGGTCTTGCTCTTGCTGTCGCCTTGCTTGCGCTGCCCGCCTCCGCCTTGGAAGCTGCCGCTCTCCTCATCATCGTCATCAGCGCTCTGCGGCCCTTGGGCGCGCGGCCCACTGGTGCGGGTGGGCTTGTTTCCCTTTCCGGTGTAGGTGCTTCCGCCATCGGCCAGGATCACGTCGAGCTCGTGCTTCACGGTCTCGTAATCCACGCTGAACTTGCGCAAGGTGCGAGTGGCCAGGTTGTCCTCATCCTTCAGGATGCTGAGCAACAGGTGCTCGGTGTCGATGCTCTGGCTCTTGAAGAGCTTGGCCTCGAGGTAGGTGATCTTCAGCATCTTCTCCACCTGCTTCAGCAGGTTGATGCTCTCCTTGTCCTTGGGCCTGGTGGCGCTTGGCGGCTCCATTCCCCGCTCAACCGCCTTGCGGAGCTCATCCACATCGACCTCCAGTCGCTGCAGGATGCGCAGAGCATTGCCTTCGTTGTGCCGCAGCAAGCCGAGCAGGACATGCTCGATGCCGATGAAGTTGTGTCCGAGGCGAAGCGCCTCCTCGCGGCTGTAGCCGATGATGTCTCGGACTCGGGGGGTGAAGCGGGCGTCCATGGGTTGAGGGCGCTAAGTTGAGTAGATCGGGGACTGTAGCCGACGGCTTGATCAAGGTAATCCGGCCTTCGGCGCGGGCAAGCTATCCCCACGGGCAACGGCGGTCCTGGATCGGGCAAATCCAATTTTCCACATTCACCTGTGGTGATGTGGAAAAGTGGGGTCGGCTGGATCCTGTTGGCAGGGTACCTTCGGGCGCCCGAAAAAGAAGGGGCAAACCGGGTCGGCAACGGCCACTACGCAGCCATCCATCATGAGCGAGCCAGGAGGAGAGAAGATCATCCCGATCAACATCGAGAACGAGATGCGCACCGCCTACATCGATTATTCGATGTCGGTGATCGTGAGCCGGGCACTGCCCGATGTGCGTGATGGCCTGAAGCCGGTGCATCGCAGGGTGCTCTTCGGCATGCAGGACCTCGGGGTGCTCAGCAATCGGTCATACAAGAAGAGCGCCCGTATCGTGGGTGAGGTGCTGGGCAAGTACCATCCGCACGGCGACGGCAGCGTGTATGATGCCATGGTTCGCATGGCGCAGGAATGGAGCCTTCGGTACCCCCTGGTCGATGGTCAGGGCAACTTCGGCAGCATCGATGGCGACCCCCCGGCCGCCATGCGCTACACCGAGGCCCGGATGCGCAAGATCGCTGAGGAAGTGCTCGCCGACCTCGACAAGGAGACGGTGGACATGCGGCCCAACTTCGACGATACGCTGGAAGAGCCCAGCGTGATGCCCACCAAGATCCCCTGTTTGCTGGTGAATGGCTCGGCTGGCATCGCCGTGGGCATGGCCACCAACATGGCGCCGCACAACCTGAGCGAGGTCTGTGACGGCATCGTGGCCTACATCGACAACAAGGACATCGATACCGATGGCCTGATGCAGCACATCAAGGGCCCCGATTTCCCCACTGGGGGCGTGATCTACGGCACTGCCGGCATCCGTGAGGCCTATGAGACCGGTCGCGGCAAGGTGATCCTGCGCGGCAAGACGCATGTGGAAGAGGATCCCAAGACCGGACGCGAGAGCATCGTGTGCACCGAGATCCCTTACCAGGTGAACAAGGCCGACAAGCTGCATAAAGGCGTGGCCGACCTCGTCACCGATAAGCGCATCGAAGGCATCAGCGATGTGAACGACTACAGCGATCGCGACGGCATACGCTTGGTGTACGACGTGAAGCGCGACGCCATGAGCTCTGTGGTGCTCAACCAATTGTACAAGCACAGCGAGCTGCAGGTCAGCTTCAGCATCAACAGCATCGCCTTGGTCGGTGGCCGCCCCATGATGCTGGGGCTGAAGGCGCTGATCTCGAACTTCGTGGAGCACCGGCACGATGTGGTGGTGCGCCGGACCCGGTTCGACCTGCGCAAGGCCGAGGAGCGCGCGCATATCCTGGAGGGCCTGCTCATCGCGCTCGATCATCTCGATGCGGTCATCGCCCTTATCCGCGCCAGCCAGACACCAGACGAGGCGCGTGAGGGCCTCATGGCGGGCTTCGGCCTCTCGGAGATCCAGGCCCGTGCCATCCTCGACATGCGCCTGCAGCGCCTCACCGGCTTGGAGCGTGACAAGATCCGTGATGAGCATGCGGAGCTGATGAAGCTCATCGCCTACTTGAATTCGGTGCTGGCAGACGAGGGCCTGCGCATGCAGATCATCAAGGACGAGACCCTTGAAGTCAAGGAGAAGTACGGAGACAAGCGGCGCACCCAGATCGTGCATTCCAGCGGCGACATGCGCATGGAGGACCTCATCGCCGACGATGCGGTGGTCGTCACCATCAGTCACCTGGGATACATCAAGCGCACCTCGCTCACCGAGTTCCGCACGCAGGGCAGGGGAGGCGTAGGCACGCGCGGCAGCAGTACGCGCGATGAGGATTTCCTCGAGCACCTCTTCGTGGCCACGAACCACAACTACCTGCTGGTCTTCACGCAGAAAGGCCGATGCTACTGGATGCGGGTCTACGACATCCCGGAGGGCAACCGGCAGAGCAAGGGCCGTGCGATCCAGAACCTGGTTCAATTGGAGGCCGAAGACAAAGTGGTGGCCTACCTCAACGTGAAGGACCTCACCAGCGAGGAGTACATCAACAACCACTTCGTGGTGCTGTGCACGAAACAAGGCATCATCAAGAAGACCACACTGGAGGCTTACAGCCGGCCCCGCGCCAATGGCATCATCGCAGTCGGCATCCGCGAAGGCGATGAGCTGCTCGAGGCGCGCCTCACCACGGGCAAGAGCCACATCATCCTGGCCAGCCGGGCCGGGCGAGCGGTGCACTTCCAAGAAGAGGATGTGCGACCCATGGGCCGGAATGCCAGCGGCGTTCGCGGCATGAACCTCGATGGTGAGGCGAAGGACAACGAGGTCATCGGCATGATCACCATCGACAGCGCTGAACTGGCCACCCGCCAAGTGATGGTGGTGAGCGAGAACGGCTACGGCAAGCGCTCCGCCATCCTCGACGAGAACGGCGAATACGAGTACCGCATGGTCTCGCGCGGCGGAAAGGGCGTGAAGACGATCCAGGTCACCGAGAAGACCGGCAACCTGGTGGCCATCAAGGATGTGAGCGCGGACGATCAATTGATGATCATCACGCGCAATGGCATCACCATCCGCATGGACCTGAGCGAGATGCGCGTGCTGGGCCGTGCCACGCAAGGCGTGCGCTTGATCGAGCTCCGGAATGGCGATCAGATCGCAGCGGTGGCCAAAGTGGACAGCGAACTGCACGAAGAAGAGGCGCCCGCTCCTCCTGGAACACCAACGGATGGACCTCCAGCGGACGATGCGGCCGCAGATGGCACCGATGTTGCCAACGACGACACCCAAGACCAATAGCCCACATACACGACCGATGAAGCAGTACATCCTGACCACTGTGACCCTGGCTCTCGCCATCGGCGCAACCGCACAGAACGCGAACGTGGTGAATGCATTCAACTACATGAAGGACGGCCAGTACGCCAAGGCCGTGGAGTTCATTGAACCCGCGACGCAGGATGCCAAGACCGGCCTGAGCGAGAAGACCTGGCGCTACCGCGGTGATATCTACCGCGCCATCGCCTTGGGCACGGACGAGGCCCTGAAAGGCCAATTCCCCGATGCCGTGGAGAAGGCTGCCGAGAGCTACCTGAAGGCGAATGAGCTCGATGCCAAGGGCGCCTACAAGCGCGAGAACGCGCAAGCCCTCGCCGCGCTCCAGGGCGCCTCGCTCAACGCGGGGAACGATGCATTCGGGAAGAAGGATTACCAAGGTGCGGTTGCGCGCTACCGCATGAGCGAGAAGATCGCCAAGAGCTTCGGGCAAGTGGATACCAATGCCATCTTCAACCGTGCGTTGGCATACGAGAGCGCCGGCGATGCTCCGAACGCCATCGGCAGCTACCGCGAGGCCATTGCTGCCGGATACAACAAGCCTGAGGTGTACCGCTATATCGCCAGCCTTCAGCGTAAGGGCGATGACCTCAACGGCGCCATCGCCACCTCCCGCGAGGGCCTCGCGCGCTTCCCGGGCAACAAGGACCTGATGCTCGATGAGATGCAATTCCTGTTGGCCGCCGACCGCAGCGACGAGGCTGAAGCCAGCGTGAAGGCCGCGCTGGACAAGGATCCAAGCAACGCGGTGCTCTGGAGCGTGCTGGGCGGGCTCTATGACAAGAAAGCCGGCATTGCGGCGGAGGCCAAGGACCTGGCTGCCGTTGACGAGTGGTACAAGAAAGCCGAAGGGGCCTACCTCAAGGCCATCGAGATCGACCCGAAGCTCTTCGACGCTTACTTCAACGTGGGCGTTGTGTACAATAACCGCGCAGCATCGGAATACGAGAAGTGCAACTCCATCAAGGACGATGCGCAATACATGAAGTGCAAGAAGGTGGCGGACGACATCTACTTGAAAGCCGTGCCCTTCTTCGAGAAGGCCCACGAATTGAACTCCACCGATATGCAGACCATCCAGCAGCTCATCAAGCTATACGGCAAGACCAACGATCAGGTGAAATATGCCGCGATGAAGGAGAAGCTCGCGAAGCTGCAGTAAGCGAAACGAACAGACTTAGCGAGGGCCGGGGATTCCCGGCCCTCGCGGTTCATAAGCGACCATTGTCCGGATCAACACCTTGAAATACCTGATTGCATCCGTTGCCCGAAATGTGCGCATTCCCGTCGTCCCTGTCCGCGCGGATCGCGCATGACCTGACCGCATACTCGGAAGATGACCATGCTTTCATGCTTCTGCTGCATGGCCAGCAGGTGAATGCCGGCCCTGCCGCCAGCGTCACCGCGCCGAACATCAACTTCGACTAGGCCAAGGTGGAGGTGCGCTTCGTGGAGAAGGCGAAAGCGCCCATCGTGCGGCGGAACCTGCAGATCGCCATGGCTGGAACCGGCCCGAAAGGACCGGTGGCCACGGTGTACGCCTTCAAGGAGAAGAAAGGAGAGCCGGTGCTGCGCTTCGTTTCACGTTACGTGATGGAGATCCAGGACGCACCGGTGATCATCAACAACTGAGCTTCACCGATGCCGGGGCAGGATCGCAGCGATGGCCTGCCGGTGACGCTGGGGCGATTCCAGGTGCCGTCATATGGAATTGCGGGCTCGCCTGACGGTATCGATGTCCGCGGGACGGGCTGATGGCCGCTCCTTCATCGTTGGCGCCCTTCGTCGACCACCCAATTCAATTCGGTGCGATAATCCTTGGGGTCCTTCACTTCGTCGGGGTTGTTCAGGTAGCGCTCGAAGAACCGGCCGTCCTCGGGCAGCTTTCGTTCACGAACCCAGTCCTGCAACTCGCGCCAAGCATCACCCAGCCGTTCGTAAGGACCGCGGTATACAGCGCGCACCACCTTCGCCGCTGGCAGAGCGCTATTCTGCACGCGTCCCGCTTCGTTCACGGTCTTCGCTACGGGGAACCCGATCTCGAAATCGAAGGTGTCGCTCGGTCGCCGGTGGTGGTAGCTGAACATCGGCCCGGCGGGGCGCATGCCTTGATCGGCGAGCACTTGGAGGATCTCTTGGATCGCGGGGTCCATGTACCTCGGCATGTCGCGGCCGGTGATCACCAAATGGATGGTGGCGGCCAGTTGTTCCGTGATGGTGGTGACTTCGGGTGAGGTGATCATGGGGTGAAGATCAGTTGAGGAAGGGGCATCCGATCAAATGAGTCTGATCCAAGCGCTCACGATGGCTTGAAGCGCATTCGCTTTCGCCTTGATATCCGGGGCATCCTTGAAGGTGATCTGCGCGCGGTCGTTGCCAAGCCATCTGATCAGGCCTTCCGGATCGGGGATGCGCTCCTTCAGCACGATGCCTCTTGCCTTGGCACCAGCATGCAGGATCAGCATCGGCTCCTTCACGTGCTTCGGGCCGTTCAGGGTGGCGAACCAATCCGTGGTGCGATAGCTCGCGGTGTTCCACTTCACGCCCTCCTCGATGGACTTGTCGGCATTGAGGATGATTGCGCGCAACTTGTCGAGTTCCCTGCGCAGCGGGTGCTTGTGCGAATCAAGCAGGGTGGAGGTGACGGGATTGAAACGGACCATGATCCTCAGTTGGCTTCCGCATGCGCCTTGAACCGGTCAAGGATCGCCTGCCAGCCGCTTCGCTGCATCTCCACGGAATTCTCCGTTTCCGCATCGAAGGATTCGGTGACGAGCGTGCCGCCTTCCTTCTCCTGGAAGAGGATCTCGCAGGTACGGCCATCGGTCATGGTGTAGGCGATGCGCTTGAGCAACTGGACATCATCGTACACGCCCTCGAAATCGAAGCTGAAGCTCCCATCGCGCGCGGCCATGGTGCTGCTGAATCCACCGCCAGCGCGCAGATCGTTGTTCGCCTTAGGGCAATGCCAATCATCGCTGGCGGCGTTCCATTGCATGATGTGGGCTGGTTCGGTCCAGGTCTTCCAGACGAGGGCCAAGGGCTTGTTCACATGGGTCGTTACGGTGATGCGCATTGGTACCGTTTGGGTTTGGTAATTGGTCAATCCCTATTCCGCCTCGATCAGCACCTCATCCGCGAAGACCCAGGTGGTGCCGCCCTTGCCGGGGTGCCAATCCGGACAAACGCCTGCGTTCTTCGCGGTGATCGCGATGTAGCGTGCTTTCCTTCCGCCTAGTTCGCGCCATAGCTCGCGCGTGATCCCTCCGTCCGCTTTGCGGTCCACGTCGTGGCTGATCGTGGTGGTGCTCCATTGCCGCTGATTCGTGCTCACGCTGAAGGTGACCTCGCTCGGCAGCCAGATCCAGCTCTTCTGGTCCTGAAGCACGCTCAGGCCCACGCGCTTCAACTTCTGCACGCGGCCCAGATCGATGAGCAGCACCACGTCTTGGTCGCGGTAGCCCTGCCATTCGCCGGTGCGGAAGTCCTTGCCACCGCGCACCCCATCGATCAGCGCGTTGGGGCCGCCGGCGGTGTACTCGTTGGCGAACTTGCTCTCCAGCGTGATGCTGCGCCCGCCTTCGTATTTCGTGTAGGTCGCGGTGACCGGCTTCGAGCCGAAGAGCGGCCCATGTCCTTCGGCCTGCACCATCGATTTGGCTGTTGAAGTGGCGGTGACCGCACAGCTCTGCTTGATCCAGAAGGGCTCCGAATAGGGACGGGGCATGCCCTCGTCGATCCGATACTCGATGCGCGCCCGTTCATCGCTGCTGCTGATGGTGATGAGCAAGCTGTCGGTGAACGCCTGCCGCTCGGCTTGAATGACGGGCGCAGGGGTCCAGGCATCATCAAAAGCGGGGATGAAGCGTCCAGGTGATCCTCCGGCGCGCGGGCCCAGCGTGAAGCGCAACTCGCCGCCCTTCATCAGTTCGTCATGCGGGATGTTCCGGTAGGTCTCAGGCTGCTGGCCATTCCACATGAAGCTCTCCACGTGCGAGCGGTCGTTGCCCATCACCTCGGTGCTCATGCGCCACTGCCTGCCGTTGCCGAGGTCGATCGTGGCTTCCTCGAAGAGCGGCCAGCCGATGGTGTACTCCGGCTTACCCGGACAGATAGGATAGAGGCCCAGCGCGCTCCAGACCAGCCAGGCGCTCATCTGCCCGCAGTCCTCGTTACCGATGAGGCCGTCGGGGGCGTCCGTGTAGAAGTTCTGCATGATGCGCCGCGCGAACACGTCTGTGCTCAATGGTCGGTCGCTCAGGTTGTAGAGGTAGGTGAAGTTGTGGCTGGGCTCGTTGCCATGCGCGTACTGGCCGATGAGACCAGTGATGTCGCTCTGGTCACGGCCCGTGGTCTGCGGCTTCGCGGTGAAGAGCGCATCGAGTTTGCCCGCCAAGCCGCTGGGGCCACCGGTGAGCTGCATGAAGCGATCCATGTCGTGCGGCACGAAGAATCCGTATTGCCAGGCGTTCGCTTCAGTGAAATTGAAGTTCACCTCGTAGGGGTCGAAGGGTTGCATGAAGCCGCCGTTACGCCGCGCACGGAAGAAGCGCGTCTCGGGATCGAATAAGTTCTGCCAATTGCGGCTGCGGGCGTAGAACCGCTGCGCCGTTTCATCCTCACCGATCTTCTCCGCGAAGCGAGCGATGCACCAATCGTCGTAGGCATACTCCAGCGTTCGGCTCACGCTCTCCGGCTCGTCCTCGCTGCTGATGTAGCCGCGCTCGCGGTAGGCCTTCAGCCCGAAATGATCGGCATCCGCGCTGGCCACCATCGCTTCCAAAGCCAACTTGGTATCGAAGCCACGGATGCCTTTTGCATACGCATCGGCGATCACGCTCACGCTGTGGTAACCGATCATGCAATCGGTCTCATTGCCCCAGAGCTCCCATACCGGTAACCTTCCTCCTTGCTGGTAATGCAGCAGGAAGGTCTTGATCCAATCCTCGGTCAACTGCGGCTCCAGCACGGTCATCAGCGGGTGCAGCGCGCGGAAGGTGTCCCACAAGCTGAAGACGGTGTACACGCTGTGCTCGGCCTTGTGGACCTCGCCATCCATGCCACGGTATCGGCCATCCGCATCATTGAAGATGTACGGCGCCACGTAACTATGGTAGAGCGCGGTGTAGAAAGCGCGTTGCTGCTCCTTCGTTCCGCCTTTCACCTGCACCTTGTTCAGCTTGGCGTTCCATGCGGCTTCGGCTTGCGTCCGCACGCGGTCGAAATCCCAATGCGGCACTTCGGCCTCGAGGTTGGCGCGCGCGCCTTCGATGCTCACGGCGCTGATGCCGACCTTCACGACGAGCGGATTATCCAAGGCTCCGAAGCCCAAGCCGACGATGGCGCCGTCGGCGAGGTTCGCCGGCATGACGTCCTCATCGATCCAAGGAGAGCTGAACCGGATGCAGAAGAATAGGCGCTGATGCTTCGCCCAGGAGGAAGAGCTCCGCTCGCCAACGATCTCATTCCGGTTGAAGGTCCCCGTGCTCGCCTTCATGATCTTGTCACGGTGGCGCAGGTCGAGCACGATGCGGGCGTCCTGGCCTTTCGGGTATTCGTAGCGATGCACCCCAACCCGTTGCGTTGCCGTGAGCTCGGCCACGATGCGCGCCCCGGGCACGCGCGTGGGCCTCGCGTCGACGATGGAGTGCATGTCGGCAGGTGATCGCGGCGGCCCGGTGAGTTCAACCTTGTAGTACCCGGCGTGCGCTTCTTCCGTGGCATGGTCAAAGACTGATGCGGTGGCCCGGCGGTCGAAGGCCATCCCACCGCTCCCCGCAACGGGCGTGATCAGCACGTCGCACAGATCCGCCACGCCTGTTCCGCTCAGGTGCGTGTGGCTGAAGCCGTAGATCACGCTATCGCTGTGGTGGTAGCCGCCGCAGCCGTCCCAATCCATGTAGCCATCGGAGCGGGTATCGGGGCTGAGCTGCACCAATCCGTTGGGCACGCAGGCGCCGGGGAAGGTGTGGCCATGGCCGCCCGTGCCGATGAAGGGGTTGACGAGGTCGCGGGCTGGATTTACCTGAGCGTAGCCGAAGCCGCGAAGCAACATGCAGATCGCCATCAGCACGAGGCGCGTCGACGCTCCAGGTCGACCGGCTGGATTGGAATGGTCGTGGTAAGCCATTTCTTATTAGAGGGTTCCAAGCGCCGCCGCCCCCAGCAGCGCCGCGTCGTCATCCGGCAAAGCCGATACCGTAAGGTCCACGCGGCCCTGATAGATGTTGAGCAGGTTGGCGTGGAAGCGCTCGCGCAGCGGGGCCATGAGCAGGTCTCCGTTGCGGGCGATGCCGCCGAAGAGCACGATGCGCTTCGGGCCTGTGGCGCATACCGCGTTCGCCAGGCCGATGCTGAGCCATTCCGTTGTGCGCCGGAAGCAGGCGATGGCAGCCGATTCACCAGCATGCGCGAGGTCGGCGATGGTCTTCACGTCGGTGGGATCCGCGGTGCCGTCTTCCTCGGCATAGGTGGCCAGCATGCCACGGATGCTCACGTAGGCCTCCAGGCAGCCCTTCCTTCCGCAGGTGCAGGCACGGCCTTCGGGCTGGAGTATCGTATGTCCGAGCTCTCCCGCATTTCCTGCGCTGCCCAGCACGAGCCGGCCATTCACGATGAAGCCGCTGCCCACACCGGTGCCGAGCGTCACCACCAGGAGGTCATCGATCCCGCGACCCGCGCCATAACGCCATTCGCCGAGGGCAGCCGCATTCGCATCGTTGCCCAAGGTGGACGGGACGCCGAGACGGTCGCTCATCATCCGCGCCAAGGGCACGTCGTGCTTCCATGGCAGGTTGGGCGCCATCTCGATGATGCCCGTGAGCTGATTGGCGTTGGGCGCCCCGATGCCGATTCCGACCAGCGGTTCGCGCGCATCATTGATCAATTGCTTGGCCGTTTCCGCCAAGGCATCCGCGAACGCGTGGTCATCGGCGTGGCCGGTTGTGGCGAGCCGCGCGCGAGCAATCACCTTCCCGTCTTTCACCACGCCCAGCTTGCTGGTGGTGCCGCCGATGTCAATGCCGAGGATCATGCAGTGCGGCGCTTGGTGTAGAAGCTGTAAGCCAGGATATATCCGTAACAGAGCAGCAGCAGCACGAACGCCGCCTTGAAGCCGAAACCATCGGCCAGGCGTCCGAGCAGTGGCGGGATGAAGGCTCCCCCGGCGATGGCCGTGCACAGGATGCCAGATGCCTGAGGCTTCATGTCGCCCATGCCTTCGATGGCCTCGGTGAAGATGGTGGGGAACATCACGGAGTTGAAGAGCCCTACGGCGAGGATCGACCACATGCTCATGAAGCCCTGCGTGTTCATGCTGACGGCGGTGAGCGTGATGGCGATGATGGCGAAGGCCCCCAGGACCACAGGGGGGCGCATGACCTTCGTGAGCACAGAGCCCATGAAGCGGCCCAGCATGGCGCCGCCCCAGTAGAGCGCCACGAAGGCGCCGACGACGCCTTTCGCGTCTACCTGATCGAGCGGTTTGCCGTGCAGCATGGCGGCGATGCTGCTCATGATCGCATCCGCGCGCACCGCGGTGGCCAGGTCCATGCTCAGGAAATAGTTCACCAGATAGGTGCCGATGGCCACTTCAGCGCCCACGTACACGAAGATCCCGAATGCGCCCAGCAACAGCCGCGGGTGGGAGAGGGCCTGCCAGTAACTGCCCGGGTGCTTCCTCTCGAGGATCTCCGGGAGCCGCGCCAGGGCCACGATCAGCGCCAACAGCAACAGAGCGCCCGCCAGCACGATGAATGGCCCTTGCACCGCGCTGGCCTCGCTGAGGTAGTAGGCTTCCCGGTCGGTTGCGGAGAGTGCCGCGATCGCATCGCCGCTCAGGATGCGATCGCTCAGTATGAATTGCGCTCCCAGGATCGGGGCGATGGTGGTGCCCACGCTATTGAAGGCCTGGGCGAGGTTCAAGCGGCTGCTCGCACCGCGCTCCTCACCAAGCACGGCCACGTACGGGTTGGCGGCCACCTGAAGAATGGTCATGCCTGCTGCGAGCGTGAAGTAGCCGAGCATGAAGAGCGGAAACATGCGGAGCCCGGCAGCGGGCCAGAACAGAAGGCAACCGAGCCCCATGGTGGCCAGGCCGATCAGCATGCCCTTCTTGTACCCGATGCGTGAGAGCAGCCATCCTGCCGGGATGCTCACCAGTCCGTAGGCGATGAAGAAGGCGAACTGCACCAGGCCCGCTTGGAAGTACGTGAGCTCGAAGACTTCGCGCAGCCGAGGGACCAGCGAATCGACCAGCACGGTGATGAAGCCCCACATGAAGAAGAGGCTGGTGACGGCAGCGAAGGGCGCCAGAAAGGATCGCTTGCTCATGGGCTTCGGCCAAAGATGCTCGCCAGAATGATCCGAAAAGCAGAAGGGCCGCCCTTGCGGGCAGCCCTTCTCATTATTCAGTGAACAGCCTACTTCACCTTGTTCACGATCGCGGCGAAACCGGCGGCGTCGCTATAAGCGATCTCCGCGAGCGCCTTGCGGTCGAGATCGATGTTGGCCTGCTTCAGCTTGTTCATCAGCACGCTGTAGCTGATGCCGTTGATGCGCGCGGCGGCGTTGATCCGCTGGATCCACAGGCCGCGGAATTCGCGCTTCTTGAGCTTGCGGCCGTCGTACGCGTGCACGAGGCCCTTCTCCACCGTGTTCTTCGCGACGGTGAGCACATTCTTTCGGCGACCGAAGTTGCCCTTCGCCATGTTGAGGACCTTCTTCCTCCTCGCCTTGGCGGCTACTTTATTCTGACTGCGTGGCATGTTCCACTTGGGTTTTCGGGCGTGAGCGTCGGCTCGATGACCGGTCTTTGGTGCTGCACGTCCTGGTTAACGCTACCGATTATTACCCTGGAGCGGTTGGGGTTGCTTACTTCAAGAGGTCGAGCACGTTCTTCCTATCCACCGCGGCGATCACGCCGGTCTTGGTAAGGGCGCGCTTGCGCTTGGTCTCCTTCTTGGTGAGGATGTGGCGCTTGAATGCGTGCTTGAACTTGATCTCGCCGGTGCCGGTGAGCTTGAATCGCTTCTTCGCACCGGACTTGGTCTTCATCTTAGGCATGGGCTGTCGTCTTTGGTCTTTGTCATTCCGGGCTTGAACCGGAATCGCTTTGATCTTTCGCTGGTTGCTCGTGTGCCCTTTGGGTCAACCGCCCGGGGTCATTTCTTCTTCTTCGGGATCAGGTACATGATCATGCGCTTGCCTTCGAGCTTGGGCATGCTCTCCACCAACCCGATGTCCTCCAAGTCCTGGGCGAACTTCAGGAGCAGGATCTCCCCGCGCTCCTTGAACACGATGCTGCGACCGCGGAAGAACACGAAGGCCTTCACCTTGTGGCCCTCTTCGAGGAAGTTGCGCGCGTGCTTCAGCTTGAAGTTCACGTCGTGCTCATCGGTGTTCGGCCCGAAGCGGATCTCCTTCACCTCCACCACCGTCTGCTTGGCCTTGATCTCCTTCTGCTTCTTCTTGAGGTCGTACAGGAACTTCTTGTAGTCGGTGATGCGGCACACGATGGGCACAGCCGTGGGGCTGATCTCCACCAGGTCCAGGCCCAGGTCCTCGGCCATGCGCAGCGCCTGGCTGAAGGGGTACACGCCCTGTTCGATGTTCTCGCCCACGAGGCGCACCTCATTCACGCCATAGATCTTATTGTTGATCCGGTGCGGGTCTTCTTTGATGACACGGCCGCGGAATGGGCGACGCGGGCCGCTGCCACCGGGGCGCGGACCACTGGGACGGAAGGGAGGACCTGCCACTTATTGGGGTTTGGTTCGGCCTCCGGGAACACCTGCCCCGGAGTTTGAGGGCGCGAATATCAGCATCTTTCCCTATCCGCCAGCACGTTAAGCCGCCGTTGCCTGTCCCAGCTGCACCTCGATCCGCTCCCGGATCACCTGGGCGAAGGCTTCAACGGTCACGGAGCCGGCATCGCCCACGCCATGTTCCCGCAGGCTCAGGGTTCCGCTTTCCACCTCTTTCTCGCCCAGGATCAGCATGAAGGGCGTCTTGGCCAGTTCCGCATCCCGGATCTTCCGGCCGATCTTCTCGCTGCGCTCATCGAGCTCGCACCGGATTCCCAGCGCTGCCAATTGGGCCTGCGCCTGCTTGGCGGCATCAACGAATTTGTCGCTGATAGGCAGGAGGATGGCCTGCTCCGGGGTGAGCCACAGCGGGAATCGGCCTCCGGTATGCTCGATGATCAGGGCGATGAAGCGCTCCAATGAACCGAAGGGCGCCCTGTGGATCATGACAGGTCGGTGGCGAGCATTGTCGCTGCCCACATATTCCAATTGGAATCGTTCCGGGAGATTGTAATCCACTTGGATGGTGCCCAGTTGCCAGCGGCGGCCCAGCGCATCGCGCACCATGAAGTCGAGCTTCGGGCCATAAAAGGCAGCTTCGCCATACTCCACCACGGTCTTCATGCCGCATTCCGCTGCCGCGTCGATGATGGCTTGTTCAGCCTTCTGCCAATTCTCGTCGCTGCCGATGTATTTGCTCCGGTCCTCCTTGTCGCGCAGGCTCACTTGCGCTTCGAATTTCTCGAAACCCAAGGCCCTGAGCACCAGCAGCACAAGGTCAATCACCTTCAGGAACTCTTCTTTCACCTGGTCCGGGCGGCAGAATAGGTGGGCATCGTCCTGCGTGAAGCCGCGCACCCGGGCGAGGCCATGCAATTCACCGCTCTGCTCGTAGCGGTACACCGTGCCGAACTCGGCGAAGCGCAAGGGCAGATCCTTGTAGCTGCGCGGCCGGCTGGCGAAGATCTCGCAATGGTGCGGGCAGTTCATGGGCTTCAGCATGAAGAGCTCACCCTCTTGCGGCGTATTCATGGGCTGGAAGCTGTCCTTGCCGTATTTCTCCCAGTGCCCGCTGGTCTCATACAAGGCCTTGCTGCCGATGTGCGGCGTAGCCACCTGCACGTAACCGGCCTTTTCCTGCGCCTCCTTCATGAAGTTGATGAGCCGCTCACGCAAGGCAGCGCCCTTCGGCAGCCACAGTGGCAAGCCTGCGCCAACGCGTTCGCTGAAGGTGAAGAGGTCCATCTCCTTCCCCAGCTTGCGGTGGTCGCGCTTCTTGGCCTCCTCAAGGAGCATGAGGTGCTCGTCAAGCTCCTTCTGCTTCGGAAAGGTGATGCCGTAGAGCCGCGTGAGCTGCTTGCGCTTCTCATCACCTCGCCAATAGGCACCTGCTACGCTCATCACCTTCACGGCCTTGATGAACGAGGTGTCCGGGATGTGCGGCCCGCGGCACAGGTCGGTGAAGCCGCCTTGGGTGTAGAAGGTGATCTCGCCGTCGTTCAGGCCTTCGATCAGCTCCAACTTGTACTCATCCCCCTTCTCCGTGAAATAGGCGACCGCATCGGCCTTGCTCACCTCTTTGCGCTCGAATGCGCTCTTCTTCGAGGCCAGCTCTTTCATCTTGGCTTCAATGGCCGCGAAGTCGCCGTCGCCGATGGACTTCTCGCCGAGGTCGATGTCGTAGTAGAAGCCGTTCTCGATGGGCGGACCGATCCCGAATTTGGTTCCCGGATACAATGCTTCGATCGCCTCGGCCAGCAGGTGCGCGCTGCTATGCCAGAAGGTGCTCTTGCCTTCTGCATCGTTCCAGGTGAGCAATGAAAGGGTGCAGTCGCCGGGCAGGGGCCGGCTGGCGTCACGCACTTCGCCGTTCACTTTGGCGCTGAGCACGTTGCGCGCGAGTCCTTCACTTATGCTCCTGGCCACATCCATGGCCGTTGCGCCTTGCGCGAATTCCCGCACGCTGCCGTCCGGAAGGGTCACTTTGATCATTTCTGTTCGCTTCACGTCCGTACAAATGGCCGCTGAAGGGCTGCGAAAGTAGGCCCAGGGCAGCGAACCTTTGGGCCATGCCGCGCCGAAGTCCGAAGCCAGCCAACGCCCTGGTTAGCGCTACCATGAGCCGGATCAGGGCCAAGGACACCAAGCCTGAGCTGATCGTGCGCGCGTGCCTGCGTTCTGCCGGCCTCATCGGATACCGCTTGCATTATGCCAGAGCGCCTGGCCGGCCCGACATCGCTTTCGTGAACCGCAAGCTCGCTGTTTTCGTGCACGGCTGTTTCTGGCACGGCTGCCCGCATTGCCAGCCGCCCAAGCCCAAGCGCAATACCTGGTACTGGGGGCCGAAGCTGGAGCGCAACCAAGAACGCGACGTCGAGAAGGCGACTGCGCTGCGACGTGAAGGTTGGCGCGTGATCACGCTCTGGGAATGCCGCATCAAGCGCGCTCCTGATGCTCAAGCAGCGCGCGTGCTCAGGGCTTACGACGCCCGGACAGCCGTACGAAGAAGCGCTTCTCGAAGGCCCAGAAGAAGCTGAACTGACCGAGTAACGCGCCGTAGATGAGCAGCAGGGCATTGTACACGGGCAGGATCAGGATGTAATAGAGCACCGTGAACAGCAGCGGAGGGTCGCCGGCATCGCCACTGGCCCAAGCCACCAAGGGCTTTTTAAGGAACATGACCGTGAAACCGGTGAGGGCGAAGACCAGCAGGATGATTCCGACGCGCGCTGAGGACACGCCCCACCGTTTCGCTAAGCGCTGCACCCAACTGGCCTTCGCTTCCTGCGCTTCCATCGTGAGCTGCGAAGATCGCTGCAGATCAGGGCATGACAGGTGCTCTGCTGAAGAATACCCCGATCGCGGCAGGCTCAATCGGCCCACTCGGCCAGGAAGAGGTTCGTCTCCCGTGTGCCGCCATTGTTGCGGTTGCTGCTGAACACCAGATAGCGCCCATCGGGACTGAACACCGGGAATGCATCGAAGGTATCGCCATGGCTCACCTGCTCTAGGCCAGTGCCGTCGGCGTTGATCATGAACAGGGTGAACGGGAATCCGCGCTTGCTGAGGTGGTTGCTGGCGAAAAGGACTCGCTTGCCGTCGGGGTGCCAATAGGGCGCCCAGTTCGCCTGGCCAAGAGAGGTGATCTGCCGGGCGTCGGTCCCGTCGGCGTTGGCAACCCAGAGCTCCATGTTGGTGGGCATCACAAGGCCTTCCTTCAGCAAGGCCCGGTACTCCTCTTCTTCAGCCGCGGTGCGCATGCGCGATGCGCGCCAGAGCAATTTGCTGCCATCGGGGCTGAAGAATGCGCCGCCATCGTAACCGAGCGTGCTGGTAACGCGCCGGACATCAGTGCCATCGAGCTTCATGGTGTAGAGATCAAGGTCGCCGTCGCGCATGCTGGTGAACACGATCCGGTCGCCTTTAGGCGAAACGGTCGCTTCCGCATCATAACCTGGTGTTTCCGTGAGCTTGCGGAGCAGTTTCCCGTTCAGGTCCGCCACATGGATGTCGAAGCTCGCATAGATGGGCCATACGTACTTCCCATCGGCCCGGCGCTCGGGAACGGCTGGACAGGCGGCGTTGTGCTCGTGCGTGCTGGCGTATAGCACCTCCTTGCCGTTGGGCATGAAGTAGCTGCACGTGGTGCGGCCGCCTTTCACGCTGATGAGCGCAGGCCGCTTTGCGCGAAGGTCATCGGTGAACGGATTGAACACATGGATCTGGTCGCAGCTCTCTCCCCAAGCCGGGTTGGTGCTCTGGAACACGAGACGTTGGCCATCGAAGCTCCAATACGCCTCAGCGTTATCGCCACCGAAGGTGAGTTTCTTCAACCGCTTGAAGTGCCGCTCATCCGGATGGATCAAGGTGCTGTCCCAGCCAGTTACAGCATCGTCGGGAGCATCGGGAGCCACGATGTGCTTCGCTCTAGAGCATTGCACCAGTGCGGTGATGAGGGCGATAAGGGCGAGGCGCATGGCGGATTGTTCGGGCCGCGAATCTACCTGCCGCCCGTCAGCCGACCGCCGCTGATAACTTGTCCGCATGGCCACTGCTGGGAAATCCGTCAAAGGACGCGGGGCGGCCGATCAACCGGCCAATCGCTTCTTGCGCAACAGCTACGGCATCGTGCATCCTGAAGGCATCGATGAGCCGCTGGACGACGCGCGCCCGACGCGCTATCTGCTCGAGGAGCCCCGCACCATCGTGAACCGGGTGAACAGCCCCGACCTGCCCTTCGTGTACAGCTTGAATCCGTACCAAGGCTGTGAGCATGGATGCGCCTATTGCTATGCGCGGCCCACGCACGAGTATTGGGGCTACAGCGCCGGGCTGGATTTCGAGCAGGTGATCCTGGTGAAGCGCAATGCGCCGGAGTTGCTGCGACAGAAATTGATGAGCCAGCGCTGGGAGGCGCATCCCATCAGCATCAGTGGAGCAACGGACCCGTACCAACCGAAGGAGCGCGTGGAAGGGCTCACCCGCCGGTTGCTCGAAGTGGCGCTGGAGTTCAAGCAGCCGGTTTCGTTGATCACCAAGAACGCGCTGGTACTGCGTGATAAGGACCTGCTCGCGGAGTTGGCCATTCAAGGCCTGGCCTCCGTGGCCATCAGCATCACAACATTGAACGAGGATCTGCGGCGTATCATGGAGCCGCGCACCAGCACAGCTGCCAATCGGCTTCGGGCAATCACCGAATTGCGCGCAGCCGGGGTGCCCGTGATGGCGATGCTGGCACCGGTCATCCCAGCCTTGAATGAACCAGAGATACCGGAATTGATCAAAGCCGCTGCAGCGGCCGGCGCGCTCACAGCAAGCTATACGGTACTGCGCACCAACGGTGCCGTTCGGCCGATCTTCGAAGCTTGGCTGCGGTCGCATTTCCCCGATCGTGCGGAAAAGGTGCTGGCGCAGACCCGTGAGCTGCATGGCGGCGATGTTTCGGATAGCGTTGCTGGCCGCCGCATGCGAGGGCAGGGGGCTTATGCAACCAGCATCAACAGGATGTTCAGCGTGCTGCGCTTGCGCCATTTCGGCGATTCGGGGATGCCAGCGCTGCGTTGCGACCTGTTCAAAAGACCGCCCCAAGGCCAACTCGGCTTGTTCGATTATCCCGGGGCGTGATCCCGGGCAGGCCAACAACCCTCAACTTCGCGGCACGTAGTAATGGTCAATCCAGTGCTGACGCCCTTCAGATTCCTCCGAACGGCAATGCTCTTGTGCTGTTTGCACGTGTGCGGCTTGCACGCCCAAACGCTCCCGGCTGGATTCGTCTCGTCGCTGGTTTCCGATGGCTGGTTCAGCCCGGTAGGCGCCACTTGGGACGCCAATGGCCGCATGTACGTCTGGGAGAAATCGGGCCGGGTGTGGATCGTGGAGAATGGGGTGCGACTGCCATCGCCGATGCTGAACTTGATCGAGGAGGTGGGCAATTGGGCCGATCACGGCATGCTTGGCTTCGCGCTCGACCCGAACTTCACCACCAACGGCCGCATCTACGCGATGTACGTCGTGGATCGGCACCACCTGATCAATTACGGCACGCCGAACTACAGCTCCTTAACCAATGATTTCGGTACGGCCACTATCGGCCGGATCGTCCGCTATACGGCTATCGGTCCGAGCTTCAACACCGTGGATCCTGCAAGCCGAACGGTACTGCTCGGGGAGACCATCACCACCGGGGCGCCCATCCTCTATAACACCCACGGTGTGGGCACATTGCTCTTCGCACCGGATGGCACCCTGCTCGCAACGATCGGGGAAGGCGCCAGCGCGGCTACTGCTGACCTCGGCAGCGCATCGGAGAGCTACTTTGCCCAAGCGCTGAATGATGGCATCATCACCGCTGCGGAGAACGTTGGGGCGTTCCGGTCGCAGCTCATCAATTCGTTCAGCGGGAAGGTGCTGCGCATGGATCCCGCTACGGGCGATGGCGTGCCGAGCAATCCGTTCTACGACCCGGCACAGCCTAGAGCGCCACGTTCACGCGTTTGGGGCCTTGGGCTGCGCAACCCGTTCCGGATGACGCACAAGCCGGGCACCGGGAGCACCGATCCCGCTGCAGGCGATGTCGGAACGCTCTTCATCGGCGATGTGGGCTGGTATACCTGGGAAGAGATGAACGTTTGCACCCAGGCGGGCCAGAACTTCGGCTGGCCGCTCTTCGAGGGCCTCAGCCCTGCGCCTGGATACCCGGACGTGGACATCGAGAACCGCGATGCCGAGAATCCGCTGTACAATGGCGTGAGCTGCACCTCGCGCTATTTCCGCTTCAAGGACCTGTTGAAGGAGGACACGCCTGTGCATGTGAACGGCCATCCGAATCCATGCGACGCAGGCCAACAGGTGCCCAACTACATCCCCAAGTTCTTCCATAGCCGACCCAGCATCGATTGGCGGCACGGCAACCAATCACGATGCGGGGCATTCAATGGCGGCAATGCGATCACGTTCGACCTCGACGATCCGTTATCGCCCGTGCCGGGGCCGCGTTTCGGAGGTAACGCACCTGTGGCAGGTCCATGGCGGGCATGGAGCGGGTTCCCGGCGCAATACCAGAACAGCGCCTTCCACGCGGATTATGCCCTAGGCTGGATCAAGCGCTTCGTGTACAACGCGCAAGGAGATATCCAGACGGTGCATGATTTCGCAAGCGGGTTGGGCATGATCAGCTGGATGGGGCAGGGGCCCGATGGCTGCCTCTACTACCTGAAATACGGAACTGGCGCTGAGCTGCGGCGCATCTGCAACACCACCACAGTGAACCTGCCGCCAGTAGCGGTTGCCACGCAGAGCGTGCAATTCGGTCCAGGACCCTTGAGCGTGAGCTTCACCGGCAGCGGGAGCAGTGATCCGGAGAACGGTGCGCTCACCTATCTCTGGAACTTCGGCGATGGCGGCAGCACGTCGAGCGTCCCGAATCCCTCACGGGTATTCAACGCACCGGCCGGGCAGCCGGCCATGTTCACCGTAACGCTTACGGTCACGGACAACTTTGGGCTGCAGGCCACGAAACAGCTCATCGTGAGCGTGAATAACACTCCGCCTTTGGTCGCCATTACCAGCCTCAACAATGGCGCAACCTACCCGGTGGGGATTGATACTGTATTCCAGCTGACCGCCTCCGTGACCGACGCGCAGCATGGGCCCTCCCAACTCGCCTATGCCTGGCAGACCACCTTGGTGCATGGGAACCACGAGCATCAAGGGCCGATCTATTCGTTCGTGAGCGGGAACATGACGACCAATGGTGAAGGCTGCGACGGGCAGACCTACCATTACCGCGTTGACCTCACGGTGACCGATGCCCATGGGCTTACCGGAACAGCCAGCAATGTGCTCTTGCCGCGGTGCCAGGCCGTAGCCCCGGTAGCGATCATCCAAGCATCTGCCCTGGCCGGCCTCGCTCCTTTCGCCGTGCAATTCGATGGAACCGGCTCCTACGACCCCGGGACAATCGTGAGCTATGAATGGGACTTCGGCGATGGCACGAGCAGTACATTGCCTGCACCGCTGAAGACCTTTTTGAACGCCGGGGACCGTACCGTGACCTTGCGGGTGACGGATAATGATGGCCTTATCGGCATCTCCACGCGCACCATCAGCGCATTGGCCTTGCAGCCGCCGCAATGCGCCGGGCTCTCAGGCGGTTTGACCCGCCAGGTCTGGAACAACATCGGCGGCACCAGCATCCCGGACCTCACCGGGCATCCGAGCTACCCGAACAGCCCTTCAAGCGCCAGTGTGATCACCAGCTTCCAAGGCCCTGCCAACATCGCCAACAACTATGGCACGCGCGTACGCGGCTACCTCGTGGCGCCCGAGACCGGGACCTATACTTTCACGGTGACCAGCGACGATGCCAGCGCTGTTTATCTCAGCCCGAATGCAGAGCAGGTCCACAAGCAGCTCATCTGCTCCGTGCCGGGCAACACGCTTGCTGCCGAGTTCAACAAATATGTTACCCAAACCAGCGCAGCGTTGCAGCTGGTAGCTGGTGCGTATTACTACGTGGAACTCCTGCACAAAGAAGGCTCCTCCAACGATCACTTCGCCGTTTACTGGCAGACCCCCTCGAACAGCAATCGCACGATCGTGCCAGGAAGCGCGCTGGTGCAATGGGCGGATTGCCCGCCGGGATTGCGTTTACGGGCCAACCTGCAAGGGCCCTATGATGCTGCCAACAATCTCATGCGCGACAATCTGCGCGCTGCGGGCTTGGTGCCGCTTGCGCAGCCCTATTCTGCGCTCGGGTACAGCTTCGTTGGCGGCGGAGGAACAGAAACCATCAGCGCCACGAGGCTTTTGGAAACCGGCCCTAACGCCGTTGTCGATTGGGTCGTGGTCGAACTGCGCAACAAGAATAATCCCGCGCAGGTGCTTGCTTCAAAGGCCGCATTGCTTGAACGTGATGGAGATCTTGCGGGAACCGATGGATATGCTCGCCTCAATTTCAGTTTGCCCAACGACGACTACTACGTGGCCATCAGGCACCGCAACCACTTGGCGGTGATGTCTGCAGCCCCGCGACGGCTCGATGCGAATGAGGCCGTGCTCGATTTCACCCTGGCCAGCACGCCTGCATACGGTTCGCAGGCGAGGACGACGCTTTCCAATGCGCGCATGGCTCTCTGGTGCGGCGATGTGAACCGGGACGGCACCTTGAAGTATGTGGGCTTGGGCAACGACCGGGACCCGATCCTTCAGGCAATCGGCGGATCGCTGCCCTCGGCCACGCTTGCAGGCTATCGTTTGGAGGATGTGAACCTAAGCGGCGTGGTCAAATACACCGGTGCGGATAACGACCGCGACCCGATTCTGGTCAACATCGGGGGAAGCGTGCCCACGAGCACCCGGGCGCAGCAGTTGCCCTAGGGCACCAAGGATTGACATTGGTCTTCTTGAAGGATATTTTCGTCGGCTCAATAAGCCTATTCATCATCAAATGACCATGCTTGCACCCGCCCGTACACTCGTCGCTTTCGGCCTTTGGCTAACGGTGCATTCCCAGCCAATCGGCCTCTTCGCGCAGACCTACCAGCCCAACTTCAGCGATGCCTTGGTGATGGGCGGCTGGGTCTCACCGGTAGGCGCAACTTGGGATGCGAATGGGCGCCTATACGTCTGGGAAAAGCGCGGTCAGGTATGGATCGTTGAGAATGGCGTGCGGCTTCCGAATCCACTGCTCAACATCAGCGATGAGGTAGGGGATTGGCGCGACCACGGATTCCTGGGTTTCGCCTTGGATCCGAATTTCACGACCAATGGGCACATCTACGGCATGTACGCTGTGGATCGGCACCATTTGATGAATCATGGCACGGGCAGCTACAATGCCAACACGAACGAGTACTACGCTGCCACCATCATGCGCATCACGCGATGGACAGCCATCGGACCGAGCTTCAATGAGGTGAACTACGGAACACGGCAGGTGCTGGTGGGAGAGACGCGCTCCACCGGCGTGCCATTGCTGCACGAATCGCACAGCACTGGCTCGCTCATGTTCGGATCAGACGGGACCTTGTTGGCTACCGTAGGCGATGGCGCCAGCTACAACGTGGTGGATGTTGGCAGCAGCAGTGATACCTATTGGTCGCAAGCGCTGGTCGATGGGATCATCCGCCCCGCCGAGAATGTAGGCGCTTTGCGCTCGCAGATGCTGGGAAGCCATAACGGCAAGCTGCTCCGCATCGATCCAGCCACGGGCGACGGCATCCCCAGCAACCCGTGGTACAATCCGGCAGCGCCCCGTTCACCGCAATCGCGCACATTCGCGCTAGGCCTGCGAAATCCTTACCGGGCGACCATTAAGCCCAACAGCGGCAGCACCAACCCGGTCGATGCTAACCCCGGCGTCATCTACATCGGCGATGTGCAATGGGGCACCTGGGAGGACCTGAATGTGTGCTATGAGGGCGGAATGAACTTCGGTTGGCCCCTGTTCGAGGGCCTCACACCGCACACCGGGTACATGAACGCGCTCACGGCCAACCTCGATGTGCCGAATCCGCTCTATGATGGGGTGAACTGCACGATCCAATACCTGCGCTTCCAGGACCTCTTGAAGCAGGACACGCCGATCCACCTCAACGGGCATCCGAATCCGTGCAATCCCGCTGTGCAGATTCCCAGCGCGATTCCGACGCATTTCCACTCAAGGCCCGTGGTCGATTGGCTTCACGGCAACCAGAGCCGATGCGGAAGCTTCGATGGCAATACCGCGGTGACATACGACCTGGGTGCATCCGGCTCACCTGTCTCCGGTCCGCAATTCGGCGGTAACTGCGCTGTGGGTGGGCCCTGGATGGCCGGTCAGAACATGCCAGCGGGCTACCAGAACAGCACCTTCCACGGCGACTACGCGAGCGGCTGGATCCGCCGCTTCATGTTCAATGAGCAGAACCAGCCGGTGAGCGTGCATGATTTCGCAACAGGACTTGGCGCGGTGGTTTGGATCGGTGCCGGTCCCGACGGCTGCGTTTGGTACATGAAGTACAATACCAATGAACTGCGCCGGATCTGCTACACGTTGGCCGTGAACCTGCCTCCTGTGGCGGTGGCCACCCAGAGCGTGCAGTACGGACCAGGCCCGCTAACCGTGAATTTCAACGCGGGCGGCAGCTCCGATCCTGAGAACGGCGCGCTCACATACTTATGGAACTTCGGCAACGGCAGCCCCAACTCGACTCTCCCGAATCCGTCACGGACATTCAATGCGCCGCCCGGCGTGCCCACGACCTACACCGTGACGCTCACGGTCACGGACAACATCGGGCAAACGGCCACTCAGCAGCTGATCGTTTCCGTGAACAACACGCCGCCGGCGGTCAACATCACCAGCATTCCGTTGCCCGCGTTCTATCCAGTGGGCATCGATACCACTTTCCAACTGCAAGCTGCTGTGACCGATCCGGAGCACGGCCCTGCGCAGCTCACCTATGCCTGGCGCACTACGCTTCACCATAACACGCACACGCACCCTGAGCCGTTCGACAACAACGTGAGCTCGAGCACCGTGATCAGCGGTGTGGGCTGCGATGGCGAGACCTTCTTCTACGTGGTGAGCCTGACCGTCACCGATGCTGGCGGGCTGAGCACCACCGAGCAGCGCGAGATTCACCCGCGATGCTTCGCGATAGCACCAACGGCCATCGTCCTGGCCAGCGCCAGCAGTGGTGAATCGCCCCTCGCAGTGACCTTCGACGGCACGCAGAGCTACGATCCCGGGCAGATCGTATCATATGCATGGGATTTCGGTGATGGCACAAGCAGCACAAGCCCTACGCCATCGAAGACCTTCACCGATACCGGCGATCACCAAGTGACGCTAACCGTGACCGATAATGATGGCCTTACCGGCACTGCGGTGAAAGTGATCAGCGTTCTCAGCTTCTTACCGCCGCAATGCCCTGGAGCCGCTGGCAGCCTCTTGCGGGAATTCTGGAGCAACGTATCCGGCAGCAGCGTGAGCGACCTGATCAACACGCCGAACTATCCGAATAGTCCGTCCGGAAGCTCCAGCCTTTCCTCATTCCAAGGGCCAACCAACTTCGCGAACAACTATGGCACGCGCGTGCGCGGCTGGATCGTGGCGCCGCAAACCGGCAACTACACCTTCACCCTCACCAGCGACGATGCCAGCGTGCTCTACATGAGCCTGAATGCTGAGCCGCAGTTCGCGCAGATGATCTGCAACGTGCCCGGCTGGACGAATGAGACCGAATACACCAAATACCCCAGCCAGGTCAGCAACGCGATTCCGTTGGTAGCCGGCCGCTACTACTACGTTGAGCTTCTGCAGAAGGAGGGCAGCGGTGGCGACCATTTCGCGGTGCGCTGGCAGACGCCAAGCAACAGCACGCGCACCATCGTGCCAGGCAATGCCTTGGTGCGATGGCAGAATTGCCAGCCGAGCGTGCGGCTGCGCGTGAACCTCCAAGGGGCTTATGATAGCGCAGCCGGGCTCATGCGCGATGACCTCCGCGCACTGGGCCTTGTGCCGCTGAACGAGCCTTATCAGGCGCTCGGCTTCCCACAGGTCGGCGGGGGAGGGGAGTCCACTACGAACGCGCGCCTTTCGCAGTCCGGCAAGAACGCCGTTGTGGATTGGGTGCGTGTTGAATTGCGGAACAAGAACAACCCATCGCAAGTGATGGCCACGCGCAGCGCGTTGCTTGAGCGCGATGGCGATATCGTTGGCACTGATGGTTACGCACGATTGATCTTCAGCGTAGCGGCGGACAACTACTTCGTCGCCGTACGACACAGGAATCACCTTGGCGTGATGAGCCAGTCAAGCATAGCCTTGGGCCCCGCTGAGGCCGGTGCCGATTTCACATTGGGCACCGTTCCCACGTGGGGGACTGACGCGCGTACCGCTTTCTCCAACGGCAAGCGCGGCCTTTGGTGCGGCAATGTGCAGCGCGATCTCCGCCTCAGCTACATCGGTGAGCTCAACGATCGAGACCCGATCCTCACGCTCATCGGCGGGTCCAACCCGAACAGCACTGCCATGGGCTACCATATGGCCGACGTGACCATGGATGGGATGGTGCGCTACATCGGGCTCGGCAACGACCGCGACCCGATCCTGGTGAACATCGGAGGAAGCGTGCCCACGAGCGTTCGCAACGAGCAGTTGCCCTAGGCATCAGCCCTTCGCCCGGCCAATGGCCCGCAGATAGGCTTGGAGCACGCGGCCACGGGGCTCGGCATGCAGCGCGTTCAGCACTGCTCGAGCGCGCGCATCGAGCACGCGTTCATCACTGTGATCCTTGGTGCGCTGCGCGAAACGCTTGCCGGTGGTCATGGTCTGCAGGGATTGATGCGGTCAAAGCTCTCTTCGACAGAAGCCCTCTGCCATACCGCGATCGGGGTAATCGCGGACGGATCCGCCAACATCCGGATGTGGGCTAGAAGCCGTTGGGGTCCTTGCGCACCACCAAGGCCTGCCGAGAAGCGGCACCGAAGGACCAGCCCGCCGCTATGAATCCATCGGGCAGCGCGCTCAGTGCCAACAAGCGCTCTTCCTTGCCCAGATCCCATGCACGCTCCCAGATTAAAGCCCCATCCGGAGTGAGACGAACTGCCCACGCATCGGTGGATCCCAAGGAAACGCTGTGCTCGCCGCACGCCAGCAAATCACCGTTCGGAGCGGAAGCGAGGCCGAAACAGCGGCGATCGCAGAGCGTGTCGCCAATGGCGCGGGTCCAAAGCGAATCACCGTTGAGATCGAAGGCCACCAGATAGAGGTGGTCCTTATGGCGCCCCTCACTGAAGTCGTAGGGCACCTCGCTGTTGGTGGTGCCTGCCAGCACGAATGCACCGGGTCCGATTGCGGCGATGGCACGACCGATCTCGTTGCGCACGCCTCCCCACGAGCTGGACCATACAAGATCACCGTTCATGAGGCTCAGCCTCGCGATCCAAGCGTCAGTGCTTCCGCCGAAGTTGAGCTGCCGGCCCGTGAGCATCACATCATCCCCTTGCACGGTTATGCCGTGCGCCTCTACGTCGGAGAAATCCGTGACTGACTGGTGCCACTGCACCAACCCGAAGGCATTGAGTCGCGTGATCCATGCGTCGTGGCCATCGCCGATCCCGCGCACACCCGCAGCGATGCAGCCGCCATCGGGCAGCCCATGAACCGCGAGGTACTGCTGATCGCCGGCAAGGCTGGGCCGCGTGAGCCATATCATGGCACCATTCGGATCGAGCTTCGCCACGAAGCCATCGTGATCGCTGCGGCCCGGTGCGAATGAACTTCCCGCGATGAAGGCCGATCCGTTTGTCCCTAGGGCCATGGCATGGGAGGAACTGCGGCCATCGATGCTGATGGGCAGCCACGATTGCTCGCTTCCCGATGTGCCGAGCTGGAGCAGACCCGCTTGGTATTCATTGCCCTGTCCGGCGAAGCGCCGTGTGGCCACGTGGAATCCACTGCTGCCCAACGAGACACCCACTGCGTCGTCGGCCAATGCCCCGCCATAGGTGTTCACGAAGCCTTGCGCGGTTGCTTGCATGGAGAATGCAAGGCTGGCAATTGCTAGGATTTGAGGTCCGGATGCGCGCATGGATCCTGTGAGCGCACGAACTTACAGGCCATGTGGGGCTAGCTTCGCAGCGATGGCCGACGAGAAACGAACGGTTCGGATGTTCATGGCGATTTGGGCCATGCTCTTCTCCCTTGGGGCAGTGTGGTCTATTCTCGGAGATAAGTTCGAGATGCATCGCGCCATGAACGCGTGGCACAGCCCTGTTCCGGATCGGTTCTTCGCTTTGTTCACGCATTTGGCTGATGGCCTGGTGCCCACCGCATTGGCCCTGCTGCTCTTGATTGTCAGCACTTGGCGATCGTTCCTGCTCATGGGCTTGAGCTGCGGACTGAGTGCATTGGTAGCCCAGGCCTTGAAGCATGGCCCTTTCAGTCATCTGGATCGGCCAAGCATGTTCCGCGAGCAGCTCGGGGACCTGTCGTGGGTCGCTGGAATCGACCTGCACAGTCACCATAGCTTCCCGAGTGGGCATGCGACAGCAGCCTTCAGCATGTGCTTCGCACTGGCGGTGATCCTTGCACGGCACCGGCTGGGGGCTGGGCTCGCCCTGTTCGCTGCCCTGCTCGGCTATGCGCGTGTTTACCTCTCGCAGCACTTCCTGCAAGATGTGGCCACGGGCTCAGCCATCGGCACCATCGTGGCATGGGCGGTTTACCAAATGCTTTACAGGAGCGCATGGTCGCGCGCGGCCTGGCTGTCGCGGCGCCCGTTCCGAGCAGGGCTGGAATGACAGAAGGCGCCGAAGCGCCTTCCGGACCAAAGCCTCTGGACTCTCCCTTCCATCGGCGGTCGGGCATGAAGACGCCCGACCATTCAATCGGTCACAGCTTATTGCTCTTCGGCGGCGCATAGCCGATCCGATAGATCATGTCCGCGCCATCGTCGCTCACGAGCAACGCACCATCAGGCGCTACGATCACATCCACGGGCCGGCCCCATGCGCGAGTGCCATCAAGCCAGCCTTCGGCGAAGACTTCATGCGTGGCGCTGCCGTCGGCTTGCGGGAACGCTGCCACAACCCGGTACCCGCTGGGCGTGCTGCGGTTCCAGCTGCCATGCTCCGCAATGAAGATGGCCCCGTGGTACTTCTCCGGGAACAAGGTACCCGTGTAGAAGCGCATGCCCAACGGTGCCACGTGCGGGCCGAGCTTCGCGGCAGGCGGGGCGAATTCGGAGCATGCGCGCTCCTTGCCGAATTCAGGGTCGCTGACATCGCCGGCGTGGCAGAAAGGAAAGCCGAAATGCTGCCCTGCGCGATCGATGCGGTTCAACTCGCAATCGGGACTGTCGTCACCGAGCCAATCGCGGCCGTTGTCCGTGAACCAGAGCTCTCCCGTGCGCGGATGCCAGTCGAAGCCCACAGTGTTGCGCACGCCATGCGCCACGATCTCCCGATCTCCGCCATTCGGGTCGATCCGCATGATAGAGGCATACACGCTGTCCGTCTTCAAGCAGCTGTTGCACGGCGCGCCAACGGGCACATAGAGCTTACCGTCCGGGCCGAAGGCGATGTATTTCCAGCCATGATGGGTATCCGTCGGAAAGGCCTGCGTTACCAGAACCGGCGCAGGAGGATCGGCAAGCCGCGCTTCGATGGCATCCCATCGGAGGATGCGGTCCACCGCGCTGACATAGAGCGCGCCATCGCGGAATGCAACGCCAACAGGCATGTTCAATCCCGTGGACACGGTGAAACGCTCATCGGCGCGGCCATCGTTGTCGGTATCGCGCAGGGCATGCACCGCGCCCGCGCTTCGGCTGCCCACGAAAAGGGTCCCATTGTCACCCCAGCACATCGCTCGCGCGTTCTTGACCCCATCCGCGAATACCGTGATGCTGAAACCCGGCGGCAATTTGATTCCCTCCACCTGCGGCGCCCCACCACGGATGCTGGGCACGCAGACCGAGGCATTCAGCAGCAGGGCGAGGCCGAAGGCCAACGGCAAATTCCGGGGTTCGATGTTCATGATGAGATGGGACTGCAACCTAGGCGGGCTCCATTGCGGCCCTGAAAGGTAGAGGCATCGGGCCGCGGTTTACTTTCGGCGCGTCAACTCCGCACCATGCGCCGAATCACCTTTCTCGTGCTCATTGCGCATGCCGCCTTCGGGCTTGCGCAAGATGCCTACCTCAATACCGCCTTCGTTCCGCGCTACTGGAAGGCCAACGACCCGTGGCCGCTGAGCGCCCGCGTGCGGAACGCGTCAAGCACGGTGCCCCTGATCACCTTCCGGGTGGATTGGCGGTTCAACAGCGGGCCGGTCCAAGTGGGTAATACGCAGAGCACAACAGGGATACTGCCCGGACAGTATTGGCCCTACACGCATCCTACCGCGTTCAATGTCCCGGCCAGCGGCGGCACATTGAAGATGTGGGTGGTGGGGGTAGGCGATTCGAACCATAGCAACGACACGCTTTACTTCACGGTGGACGTGCTGAGCGCATGGTCCACGAAGAGCGTGCTCATTGAACAGTATACGGGCACCTGGTGCCAGTTCTGTCCATTGCCCAATGCCGCCACCGATGCGCTCAACGGCGACCCGCTGATCGTGGTGGCCAAGCATCACAATGGCGATGAATACACCAGCGCGAGCAGCACGGCGTACTGGCAGCAGTTCAGTGCGGATTACTCGCCAGCCGGCGTGATGGAGCAGGAGGAGTTCGGCACCCTTGGCGACGATGCCGCTTACGATCAGTGGGGGCCGCGCGCCGAACAGCGCAAGCAGGGGGTATCGCCATTGAGCATCACGGTCTCATCCGCCTTCAATGCCTGGCAACGGTTGCTAACCGTCGATCTGGCGGTGACCTTCACCGCAGCGCAGACGGGGGCCTTCGTGGTGAATGCCTATATCCTCGAGGACAACATCAGCGGCGTGCAGGTGGCAGGAGGGAGCCCGTACGTGCATCAGCAAGTGGTGCGTGAGGTGCTCGGCGGCGCGGACGGGACGGCGGGGGTGATTCCGGCCACCACCACCGCAGGAAGCACCTACAACCACGAATACACCTTCACGGTGCCGGAGCAATGGAATGCCGCCAACCTGCGGGTGATCGCCATGGTCACCGAGAAGCGCAACGGCACCAGCTGGACCGTGAACGTGACAGACGGCGAACTGACTGAAGTGCATGTTCCGGAGTCGGCGACGGCCGGTGGCTTCTTCCGTCTATGGCCCAGCCCAGCGCGCGGGGTGGCCTTCATTGAATTCGAGGACGGCGTCGGCACAGCTCAGCTGCAATTGATCGGCGCCGATGGGCGGGTTGTCCTGGAACAATCGGTCCGCTCAGCAGCAGGTCGTGTGGCATTTCCGATCCCCCCGGATTACGAAGCGGGCAGCTACTTCCTGCGTGCGGTTGCCGGTGATCGGGTGGGCACGCGCACCCTGGTCATCGAATGATCGGGAATGAAGGCGCCCCGCCATCGAGATGGCAGGGCGCTTAGGCGCGGAATAGCAACCCCTCGCGAACCGCGCCGTGCTCTCAGACCGGTAGGCGCAAAAGGCCCAGGAGTGAAGGAAGGCGCAATGGTGCTGTCGCGCTGGCCTCGATCGTGCTTGAGCCTTCGCTCACATTCCCCTCGGTCGGTTCCCGTTCCTTCGGCGAATCGTCGGCATCCATCTGGTCCTCGCCGGGCATGCCCTCTTCAAGCCCTTTCGACGTCATGCGCCAAGCCTTGCCGATCATGCGGCTATCGCGCGTATCGGTCACGTTGTCGACGTCGTGGATCACCCGCTTCGAACCGGCTCTGAAGAAGACGCCCTTGCCCACAGGCACCAGAAGCGTGAATCGCGCCTGTTGCGCCCGGATCTTCTCTGATCGTGCGTAGCGGAGCAGAGGTGAAACACGGAGAACATCCCCCTCCTGGCGGAATTCGGCGCGGATTCCGGATGCTGTGGCAGAGGCGAGCTTGGCTGTGCGCCCGAACGCCTCGCGCACAATCACCAGGTGGTAGAGGCTGTCGGGGCTTTGCTCCACGTCGATACGCGCCCAATCGGCGGTGATGCTGTCGCCTTCGATCCAAAGGCCATGGCAGTTGAAGTCATCGTTGTCATCGAAGCTGAAGCGCAGGTCATCGCCTTCGGTGCCCTCTCCGATCGCATCCAGGTAAAGGAGGTCGGCTTGCGGCGAAGTGAGCGTAATGGCTTCACGAGCTTTCTCATTTCGCTGGAACTCGCGAGCAAGGGAGAGGCCGCCAATGATGGTGGGCACGACCGCAGCGATCCAGATCAATCCGAGGGACCAAGCCAGCCACCCTGGGGTGCGCGTGTTCAGGAGCAAGCGGAAGCCAGCCAGCAGCACGGCCACAATGGGGATCAAGCAGATCAGCGATGCACCCACAAGCATCCAAAGCGCATGCTCGCGCGTTTGGAAAACGAGAGCACCGAAATCAAGAAGACCGAGATCGTCGCTGCCCCAGGTGGCGTGCCATAAGCCAAAGGTGCCGCCAACAACGGCGCTCACCAGCCCAAGCAGCATGCTGAAGGCGAAGAGCACGATGCCCGCTCCGAAGAGCTTAGCGAGCACATCGGCTGCCGCACCGGAACGCCTCTTCGCTTCTTGCCCCCACTTGTTGCCCATGTTGCGTGCCTCGTCAGCCACTCTCTTCCCTCCATCTTCGAATGCCCGCTTCAGATTGTCCACGGTTACCGGCTCACCGTCCATGCGAAGCCTGTCTGCAGCAGTCTCGGCCTTGGGCACCAGGATCCACAATAGCACGTAAAGCAGGATGGGGGTGCCCTTGCCAAGCAGGATGAAGATGATCATGATGATCCGCAGCCAGATCGGATCCATGCCGATGTAGGCCGCCAAACCGCCGATCACGCCACCGACCCATTTATCGACCGGTTCGCGGAAGAAGCGCTTGTAGCCGCGCTGACTGGCATTGCCTGCTGCGGCACCATCTGTTGCACCTGAGCCATCGCCGTAGTCCTCGGGTTTGCCCATCACGCTCATCACATGCTGCACATCGTCTATGGTGACCACCTGCCGCTTGCCGTCGAGCCGCTCGTCGAAGAGCTCAGCGATGCGCGCCTCCACATCGGCCAGGATCTCTTCGCGGCCGGCGTTGGCATCGAGCTGCGCCCGGATGCCGCTGAGGTAGCGCTGCAATTGGTCGTAGGCATCTTCTTCAATATGGAAGACGGTGCCGCTGACGTTGGCTGTGAATGTCTTTTTCATGGTGGTGAGGGGCTATCGGTTCTTGCGAGTGGTTTTCTTCACGGCCAATGCGAGCTCTTCCCAGGTCTGGTCCAGTTCCGCGAGGAAGCCTTCGCCGGTTGGGGTGAGCTTATAGTACTTGCGCGGTGGGCCGGATTTGCTCTCCTCCCAGCGGTACGTGAGGAATCCGCCATCCTTGAGCCGCGAAAGGAGAGGGTATAAGGTGCCTTCTACGACGATCAGGCGCGCATCCTTGAGCTGGGCGATGATATCAGATGGATACAACTCGCCCTGAGCGAGCACGCTCAGGATGCAGTATTCCAGCACGCCTCTGCGCATCTGCGCCTTGCTGTTCTCGACCTTCATCTCTAGTGGCGTTGGTTCGTTGCGGGGCAAAGATGCATGTTCCGCTTGGTACTATGTACTACAAGGTACCTTTTGTTATTAACGGCGGATGTTCATGTCAAACGGCAAAGCGCGCACGGTTCCCCTTCACCATGCCGTCCTTTGCGTAATGCAGAAAGCGGTTGCAGCGGTTCTCTTGATGCTGGCGCATGGTGTTCAGGGTCAAACCCCGATCTGCACCATCCAAGGAACCGGTCTGAGCAGCCCATTCGAGGGACAGCCGATCACGACAACCGGCATAGTCACAGCCATATTCAGCGGCAGCGGCACGGTACAGGGCTTTTTCATCGAGGACCCAGCCTGTGATCCTGACCCAGCCTCGAGCAATGGTCTTTTCGTGTACAACCCGAACACCGTGGGAATCAATTTAGGGCAGCGCGTGAGCGTGGGCGGCACGGTGATCGAGTTCCAAGGACTCACGGAACTCTCCCAGGTCTCGAACATTTCCATTCTCGGATCGGGCATGGTGTCGCCCACCGGCATCAACCTGCCTATGACCGCAATCGCCGATTGGGAGCGCTACGAAGGCATGCTGGTGCGCTTCCAGCAGGAACTCGTGGTCAATGGCAACGATACTTGGGCGCAATACGGCGAGCTGGTTCTGGCTCCGACGCGATTGTCTGCGCCCACTGACATTGCCGACCCGAACGACAATCCCGCCTCGGGTACAACCAGTACTGGAACCAGCAACGTAGGGGAGATCAATGCGCTCAGTGATCTGCAGGCGCGAAGCACCATCCTGCTCGACGACGGACGCACGAATTCCTACCCGAGTCCACTACCATTGATCGGCGCGCAAGGCACGCTCCGCTGCGGAAGCACGGTGACCGGCCTAACCGGCGTCCTGCATTACGCCTTCGGCGAGTACCGTGTCCACCCTATCGGCGTGGTGCCCCTGGAGCATGCCGCGCGGCCAGCGGTGCCGGAAGTGGGAGGGGACTTGGTCATCGCATCGTTCAATGTGAAGAACTACTTCACCTCCCTGGGCAGCAACGGCGCAAGCACGGCCAACGAACTCCTGCGCCAGCGCACCAAGCTGGTAGCCGCCTTGCAAGCCATGGCCGCCGATGCGTTCGTGCTCTGCGAGTTGCAGAACAGCGATGCCGCTTCGGATGACCTGCTCGCTGCGCTCAACACCGCCATGGGCGGCGGTTACGCCCTGATCGATCAGGATGCGCCTGGAGCGTTCACGCGAACGGTCTTTCTTTACCGGACATCCGCCCTTACGCCCATCACACAGCTCTACTCGCTGAACACCTCCACTTTCGAGCGGGCGCATCTCACACAGGGCTTCATGGCCAATGCAAGTGGCAAGCGCTTTCTGATCAGCGGCGTCCACTTACGGAGCAAATTGTGCGACAATGCAACCGGATCGAATCTCGACCAAGGTGACGGACAAGGCTGTTACAACGCCAGGCGGCGCTCACAAATGGGCGAGTTGCTCAGCCACTGGGATGGGGTGCGCGCTTCGACCTGGGTGCCTGGGCAGCTTGTCGTGGGCGATTTCAATTCCTACGACCAGGAGGACCCCATTGATCGGCTGCGTTCCGGCGGGCTCATCGACCTGATTGCCGGAATCCCTCAGCCCTATTCCTTCGGTTACGCGAATCGCTTCGGGTCGCTGGACCATGCTTTCGCAACTGGTCCGATGGCTGACGCCATCACCGGCGCCGCTGTCTGGCACATCAACAGCGATGAGCCACCCAACCTCGACTACCGGGATTCGAACGCGGCATTCTATCAAGCCAATGCCTTCCGCAGCAGCGACCATGACCCGCTGCTGATCGGAATCGATGCGCAACTGCTGCCGGTTGGGCTGATAGAGAATCCCGGGACGCCCAATGCCGTGCGTTTCCACTACGATCACGTGAGTGGATGGGCGGCATGGGAAGGGCATGGGCTCAGGATGGTCGAGTTATTCGATGCCCTCGGCCGAACACTGCATACTGCGAGCGCCGATGGGATCGGAGCTGTCCGGATGAAGGCTACGGGGGCTGGAAACGGGCCCCTGTTCTGGCGAGCATGGTCGGATGGCTTGCCAGCTGCCGGGCGTCTCATCGCTTGGTGATCACTCGCCAGCGGCTTCCGCGCGCTTGATCTCTTGATCCAGGATCTCATCCATCACCTTCAATTCCTGCTCACTCACTTTGCGATCCGTGCGCACCTACTTCTTCATGAACCGGAACATGGCAGCCTTGCGCACTTCGTAGGCCACGTACACGGTGTATTCCTTGGTCTCCTCGTTGAAGTAAGTCTCCTCGCCGACCTTCCTCAGGTCGGCCAGTTCGGTGTTCATCACCTCGCGGATCAGGCTCTGGAACTTGTCGGCCACATCGGCAGCTTGGGCGTTCTCGGTTTGGCCGAGGTATTGGTCGGTCACCGCTCGAACGTTGGTGCCCACTTGGCTGGCCACTTGGTTCTTGGCATCGATATCGGCCTTGCCCTTTGCGATATTGGTTTTGACGCTGACACCTTGGCCTACGCCACGGAACCAGGTGCCATTGCTCTCGTACTTGCTCCCGCTGAAGGGCGTTTTCACTTTGGTTCCCTGCGGACTGGCACCGCCTCCTTTGCATGCCGTGAATGAAATCGCAGCGAAAAAGAGCAGGGCGGTGGCAGCTTGTATGGTTCTCATGACTGGTCAGGTGACGGATGGTTGGAGCCAAGGTTGGAAAAATCCGTGCCGAGTGATGGCGTTTGGATCCCGGAAGGCATCTTTCGGATCCAAACCCAAGATTCAATGAAAGCACTCAAGATCATCCTCATCCTCGTGCTGGGCATCGGTGCAATGATAGCCGCACTAGGCTTCCTTGGCGACGATACCTACCGCGTTGAGCGTTCGGTGGCGATCACCGCTCCTGTCGATGATGTATGGCCAGCCGTTTCCTCACTCGGCGCCATGGATAAATGGAGCCCTTGGAACGAACTCGACCCGAACATGAAAAAGACCATAGAGGGCACCGACGGCCAGGTGGGCGCCGTGTCCCGTTGGGAAGGCAACAAGGATGTGGGCAAGGGCGAGCAGCGCATCGATTCCATCGCACGCTATTCCTTGGTTCGGACTCGATTGAAGTTCATGGAGCCTTGGCAGAGCGAGAGCGATGCATTGATCGAACTCTCGACCGATGGCGATGGAACCAAGGTCACGTGGGCGATGGAGGGCGAACACACCTTCGGAAGCCGCCTCATGGGCCGGTTCATGGACATGGATGCCATGTTGGGCAAGGACTTTGAGAAGGGCTTGGGCATGCTGAAGGCCCAGGTAGAGGAGGCGCTCGCTGCCAAGCCGAAATTCGACATCAAGTCCCTGGAATGGCCGGCAACCTTGTTCATCGGCAAACGCGGCATTGTAGCGTGGGCCGATATGAAGGCAGCCTTTGAAACCGGCTTCGGATCAGGCATGGAAGCCTTGGGCAAGGCCAAGGTGGAGATGTCCGGTTATCCCTGCGGCGTGTACTTCGAATGGAACGAAGCCAACCAGACCGCTGATATGATTGCCGGCATTCCCGTTTCCATGGATGCCAAGGACAAGCTAAAGGGCATCGACCTCTACGAATCGCCTGCCAGCAAGGCCTTGGCGATTGATTATTACGGCGGCTACAACGGCATGATGGCACCGCACATGGCCATGGACGAATACATCAAGGCCAATGGCCTCACGCATCATTCGAACGTGATCGAGGAATATGTGACCGACCCCGCGACTGAGCCGGACAGCACCAAGTGGCTCACGCGGATCGTCTATTTGGTCAAGTGAACCATCGCGAACAAGAACCGGAGCCCGGATCAAGGTCCGAACTTCGTTCTTTGCGCAGGTAGCCATCGCCATGCCGCTTCACATCTCCGTTTGCCCATACCGATTGCTCTTCAAGCACCCATTCGGCACCGCTCATGGCCTGCGCGATGGCACCGATGCGTTGTTCGTCCGTGTGGAGGAAGAGGGTGCCATAGGCTTCGGGGAGATCACCTTGCCGCCTTATGTGCGCGAGGGCATTGTGGATTCGCGGGCCCGGCTTCACCAGATCGCTCATTCCAGGTCATGGACCGTTGATGATCTGTTGCTTGAGATCGATAATCTTGGATCCTTGGAGGGAGCTCCCGCAACGCGTGCCGGATTGCACTGTGCGCTCCTTGATGCGCGGGCATGGCGCAGTGGAAAGACGGTTGCGCAGTGCTTGGAGTGTTCCGGCAGTGAGTCGCCATCGGTACTCATGACCATCGGGATTTGCGACCCCAATGTGGCCTTGCAGAGATTGGCAGAGCTGCCGGCTACCGGTGCGGTTAAGCTAAAGGTCGGTGATCAACTGGCATCCAGAAGAATAAGTCATTTGGTTGAAAGCACTGATGCAAGATTCATTCTGGACGGCAATCAGGGGATTTCTTCGGTTGTTGAGGCTCAGGAACTGGTCGAGATGATTCCTCTCGGGCGATTGATTGGTATAGAGCAGCCCTTCGCCATGGAACGAGACGATTGGAACCACGAATTGACCGAACGCACCGGGGCTGTGGTCTTCGCGGACGAGTCGCTTCAAGGCCCCCAAGATCTGGAGCGGGTGTCTAAGAGCTTCGGTGGAATAAACATCAAACTGATGAAGTGCGGAGGCTTGGACAAAGCGTACGCGCTTGCCGTTCAGGCGAATCAGTTGAAAATGCAGGTAATGCTCGGGTGCATGAGTGAGAGTTCATTAGGGTGCACGGCAATGGCGCAACTCGCTGGCGAGGCTTCGGTAATCGACTTGGATGGACCATGGTTGCTGCGCAACGATCCGTGGCTGGGAATCATGGTGGACCAAGGGACGATGGTCTTGCCTGAAGGCCCTGGATTAGGTGTACGAGGCCGGTTCGCGCTTGGCTTTGTTGACCCATAATTTATATTATGTAAACATGCATATTTCTAATAATCGGTCCATTACCCCATCGTACTGGCGATTCCGCTTGCTTCTTGCCACACCCTGCTGATCACACCTTAGCTCTCCTACTTTCGCCGCCCTTGCCATGAAGGCCCTCTTGCGCAACCTGATTCGCTGGTTCGTCAGGACCTTTCCCGTTCGCGGCCGCCATCGGTTGGCCGACACCTTGGGAGGCTGGGCCGCGGAACCGGTCACGGTGCGTGAGATCAATGGCATATGCGTGGAACTTGATCGTGCGGTGCAATACCACCGCATGATGCTCTACGACCTGTACGAGGAAGACGTCCTTGCCTACCTGCGCAAACGTCTCAAGCCCGGCATGGTGGTCTTTGACCCCGGTTGCAACATCGGCTACTTCGCGGCGCAGGTACTGGGCATGGTATCGCCTGGTGGACAGGTCTGGTCTTTCGAGCCTTCGCCCCGTTGCCTTGAACGTCTCCATCGCCACAACCCGCCCAATGCCATTCCCGGTTGGCGGTTGATGCCCATGGCCTTGACGGACCGCACTGGCGCGCTCACCTTCTACGACACACCGCGGGTGATTACCCGGGGCTACGCCGTTCTGGAGCAAGCAGGTAAACCGAGTGACAGCAATCCGGTGGAAGTGCCGGTGACCTCTGTCGATGCCTTCTGTGCAGACCATGGCATCCAACACATCGATTTCCTGAAGCTCGACATCGAGGACTCGGAGCTTCCTGCGCTGCGGGGTGCACGGCGCATGATCGCCGCAAAGGCCATCGACACGATCCTCGTGGAAACCGAGGTGCGTCCCGATCGCGAGGAATTGAATAGGGACATCTTCAACTTGCTCCTTGAGGCAGGTTACCGTCCGTTCCATGCCCGGCGTGGCGGGAAGCTTGTGACCATAGTGACCGAGCATCTTCCCCCGTCGAAGGAGGATATCATTTGGGAGCGCCCCAAGTGAACAATGCGTTGCCATTGGACTGACTTTGATCAGCACATGCGACAGGTTGATTCACGCTCTTTGCAGCCGTGGATGCCAAGACGCTGACCAAAGTCACCTGCTACCACTGCGGCGACCCCTGCGCTGATGAGCACCGTGTGCATGACGGCAAGGACTTCTGCTGCCATGGCTGCGAGGTGGTCTTCGACATGCTGAGTGAAGCCGGTCTATGCGACTACTACGCGCTGGAGAAACAGCCGGGCGTGAAGCAGGAATCCAGTGCTGACGAGCAGCGCTTGGAGCTTTTCGCCCTGCCCGAAGTGCGCGAGAAGCTCATTGAATTCAGCGAGGCAGGCATCACGAGGGCGCGCTTCCGCATCCCGCAGATGCACTGCAGCAGCTGCATCTGGTTGCTGGAGAACCTGAATCGGATCGAGCCGAGCATCATCCGGTCGCGCGTGAGCTTCACCGACAAGGAACTCACCATCACGTTCCGCGAGGAGAAGTTGCCCCTGCCTCAACTGGTTAAGCTCCTGCGGCGGATCGGTTACGGCCCACAGCTCACCGCTGGCAAGGACACCGGCCGCGCGGACCAGGTGCCGCGCATGCTCTACATCCGACTGGGCGTGGCGGGCTTCATCTTCGGCAATACCATGCTGTTCAGCTTCCCGGAATACCTAGGGGCTGATGGTGAAGCCCACTTGCGCATCGGCTTTCAATGGCTGTCTGCGCTGTTCTCAGTGCCTGTGGTCCTCTTCCTCAGCACCGACTACTTCCGGGCTGCTTGGGCAGGCCTGCGCAGCAAGCAAGTGAACATCGACCAGCCCATCGCCTTGGGCATCATGGCGCTGTGGTTCCGGAGCCTGCATGACGTGATCACGGGCGCTGGCCCCGGCTACTTCGACTCCCTGGCCGGTCTGCTCTTCTTCCTGCTGATCGGAAAATGGTACCAAGCGCACACCTACCGGGCGCTTCGGTTCGATCGCGCTTTGGAGGATTTCCTGCCCCTCGTGGTCCTTCGAAAGCGCGGTGAAGCTGAGGAACCAGCGCGCGTGGCCGACCTCGCGCCCGGCGACCGCATCGTAGTAAGGGACCAAGAATTGGTGCCGGTGGATGCCGTCCTGCGCGAAGGCACCGGGCACATCGACAACAGCTTCATCACCGGCGAACCGCTGCCTGTGCGCAAGCAAGCGGGCGACACGATCAAGGCCGGAGGCCGTCAGCGTGGCGCTGCCATCGAATTGGAAGTGCTCCGCTCCTTCGCCGAAAGCCGGTTGAAGCGCCTATGGGCCGAGCAGAGCGGCGGTCAGGAACGCCCTGCCATGCCACGCCTGATCGATCAAGTGGCGCGGCGCTTCACCTTGACGGTGCTGCTCATCGCGCTGGGCGCAGGCCTCTATTGGTGGGGCAAGGATGCCAGCATGATCTGGCCGGTGGTCACTGCGGTGCTGATCGTGGCTTGTCCTTGCGCCTTGGCATTGAGCATGCCCTTCGCATACGGGCACACCATCCGGCTGCTTGGCAAGCGCGGCCTCTTCCTGCGCGATGCTGAGGTGGTTGAGCGCATGGCCCACGTGGATGCAGTGCTCTTCGACAAGACAGGAACGCTCACCGAACGCGAAGCGCACCAGGTCGATTGGCATGGCGTCAGCCTCACCCGCGAGGATGAACGGCGCATCGCAGCACTGGCCAGGAACAGCGCGCACCCGTTGAGCGCGGTGCTGGCTGAAAAGCTGAAGAAGGTGCTGAAGGTCGAACAAGTTGGCTTCGCACCGCTCGCGGCAGCGGAGGTGCTGGAACTGATTGGCCAAGGCATCCAGGGCGAAGTGGGCGGGCTGACGATCCGAATCGGTTCGGCGGACTTCACGGGCGGTGATGAATCGGAACACGCCGCTGGCGAGGCCCACGTGCATGTGTCCATCGGTGGCATGCATCGCGGGCATTTCGCCATCCGGAAGCAGGCCCGCTCGGGCATCGTGGAAGCGGTGAGACGCTTGGGTGCATCGCTGCGCGTTGGCCTCATCACCGGCGACCACCAGGTGGATCCAGGACTCTCCGAGGTGTTCCCGGTCGGAAGCATCCGCATGCGGTGCGCACCGGATGAGAAGAGCGAAGCAGTCAAAGGGCTTCAACGCGATGGCCACCGCGTGCTCATGGTAGGCGATGGCCTTAACGATGCCGGCGCATTGGCCCAGGCCGATGTGGGCGTCACCGTGACGGAGACCACCGCGGCCCTCACCCCTGCCAGCGATGCGATCATGGATGCCGACAGCCTGCAACAGCTCCCACATTTCCTGCGGATGACACGGCGCGCGAGGCGAATCGTACTAGCGAGCCTGTGCATCTCCTTGCTCTACAACCTCACCGGCGTTTCCATCGCGGTGGCAGGCCACATGACCCCGCTCCTCGCCGCCATCCTGATGCCGCTCAGCAGCGTGAGCGTGGTGGGATTCGTGACAGTGGCTACCCTGATCGCGGCGCGCAGCGGGCGCCCGTAAGCAGCATCTTGCACGCATGCCCGCTTGGATCAATGAGTCGTCCGGCTCCATCCTGCTCACCCTGCACGTGCAACCCGGAGCCAAGCGCACCGAGGTGTCCGGCACGCACGGCGACGCGCTGAAGATCCGGCTCGCCGCGCCACCGGTTGACGGCCAAGCGAACGAGGCCCTCCTCTCCTACCTGGCCGCGCAATTCGGTGTGCCGAAGCGGCAGGTTGAAATGGTGAGCGGGCATACGAGCAGGAAGAAGCGCGTCCAACTGACCGGCGCCACGCTCCGGCCCGATAAGGACTGGTGAGACATTGGGGCTACATCAGCAGCGCTTGCAGGGCTTTCAAGTCTGAAATGCGAAGCTCTGGGCCTACGGATTTCAAGATCTTCCTGCGCTGCAGGGAACTCAGGGCTCTGATGGTCGCCTCGTAACTGGCCCCGGCATAATCCGCGAGGTCCTGGCGCGATGGCGTGAACGCCAGCAGGTCCCGGTCATCCTTATCGAAACCGAAACAACGGTGCGCGGCGAGGATGGCCTTGGCCACACGCTGCTCCACACCGAGATTCAGCAGGCCCTTGCTCTGATCCTCCGAGCGCCTCAGTTCTTCGGCGAAGAAGAGCATGAAATAGAACGCGAATGACGCATTCGCCTTCAGCGTGCTGAGGAAGAGCGGCATGGGAATGCCATCCACCTCGGTTCTTTCCAGAGCGGTTGCCGAGACCGTGTAGGTGAAATCACCGCCCATGCCGCGATGTCCAAGCACCTGTCCATCACGCGCGAATCGGAGGATGCGGGATGCCCCCGGCTCGAATGTGCTGCACACCTTGGCCTTACCGCGACGGATGATGAAGAGCGTTTCAGCGGTGTCGCCCTCACGGAAGATCGATTCACCGGCTTCAAACGCTCGATGCATCGTCTTCTCCGTGAGCAGGGCCTGCCACTCCGGGCTGCAATGCCGACGGAGCATCTCTGCAAGCGTTTCAGGGACCTTGATGGGTTCCATGGTCGCGACCACGCTCATCCTTTGATGTTGAACGGACCAGCTTCAGCTCCCAAGCGTTCCACGAGCTCGCCGATCGTCGTAGTTGATAGCATCTCGTGCAGTCCAGAGCGCACCTCAAGGAACCGGTGGTGGACCGGGCAGGGCTTCTTATCGCTGCATTGCGGCAGGCCCAAGGCGCATCGCGTGAACATGGTATCGCCATCAACGCATCGCACGATCGCTTCCAGGGTCAGGCTCCGTGCGCGCGATCCGGTAAGTGTGAACCCGCCGCCGGGCCCGCGCATCGAGGCGATCAGCCCGCCGTGCACAAGCTGCTGCAGCACCTTGCCGGTGAAGGCCTCCGGCGCGCCGATGCCCTTGGCGATATCCTTCACCGTGGCGCGTTCATCGTTAGCGGTGGCACGTGCGATGTGCAGAGCTCCACGTATGGCGTACTCACAGGCTTTTGAGAACATGACCGTTGGCGCGAATGTACCTGTGCGATCAATCGGGCTCCGTATCCTTCCTCAGGTCAAGCGCTCGTCTTTGCAGAAGCATCAAAGCCACGCCAGTTGGCATCGCGGCCGAGGCGATGAAGAGGTGCCAATAATGGCCGGGGATCATGCCCCAACCCGCCCAGAAGAAAGTGCCTTGGGCAAAGAGCAGAAGTTCGGTGGAGATGATCCCCGCCACGAGCAGGCCCATGCCCGTTCGAGCTGCCCGGTTCGATGGCGCGCACCATCGATAAGTGATGGCATAAGCAAGCAGCACGGTTGTCATGGTGCCCAATGTGTTCATGTGGATGAATCCCATGACCAGATGGCGCACGGTGAGCGACATGATGGCCACAGCGGGAACGGCCACGGCGGCTTGCACGAGAACCTTCAAAGCCATGCTCACCAATGCAATGCCGATGAGCACGCGCGCCCATGGCGTGAAGCGCGCATACGCTTGGTCCCGAAAGCGCATGAGCAGGCGCAGCGTGCGGATCGCCGCCCACGCTTGCAAGGCCACAGCAACGGAAACCGTGGCGAACACGGCGGGATGCGGTTCGCTCCAGGCGATGGCCAGCGCGTAAGTGAGTATCGCAGCGAGCACCCAAAGCACGACCGTGAATCGATCGATGCGCAGTTGGAAGCCATTGCGCTCAGCCCACCGCGCTCCAATGGCCATGGCCGCGAACCAGAACCAGCCATTGAATTGGAAATGCAGGAAGAACTGCACCGCCCAGTAATAGACCTCCTTACCCTGATTACCGGTGGCGATGATCACCGGCAAGGCCCAAGTGCCCAACGTGCTGATGATAAAGAAGGCCAAGGACCAGCGTGTCAAGCGCCCGCTGCCTTCCGCCGGCCAGGTCCGTGAAAAACGCCAGAGCAGGTAAAGCAGCGGATATGCCAGAAGCAAATGCGCTGATGAGGCTGCAATGGAGGCCGCGCCGTACCCCTGAATGGGAAAGGAGACAAGCATGACGATGACCGCGCCTTGAAGCCCGATCAGCAGCCAACGCATGCGCTTGGAAAGCGCCCCGGCACCCCCATCATGCAGCAGGCATAGCGCCACGCCAATGAATAGCCAGCCGAGCAGAGCCACGTGAGAATGGGCGTGCAGGATTGGCCGGAATCGAACGAACGGGATCTCCCAGATGTACATCGCCCGGAGCAATGCTCCGATCGTGGCTGCGAACAGCAGGTTGATCAAGGCGATACGGAACCAGTGTCCCATGAGGTTGGAATCGCAGCGAACGGAAGGAATCAACCGTTCGGATGACAAACGTCATAAATCGGATTGGCAGGTCCGATGATTTTTGTCACGCGCAACAGATAAGAGCGCGGACCCATGAGATTCCTGAATAACACCCTTGCAATAATGACCCTTGTTGCCGGCCTTGCAACTATGACGGCTTGCGGGGGCGGCACAGCCTCCACGCCCCCCGGAGCGGGCGGGCCCCCAGGTGCTGCAGCCGCTTCTGAGAAAGAAGCTCCTGCCGGATTGATCACCGCGGCCGACATCACCTTGGGCGAAATTGACCACGCCATGGTGGAGAAGGGAAAAGCCACCTACGATGTGAAGTGCCAAGCCTGCCACAGCACCGGACCGAACCGCGTGGTGGGTCCTGGCTGGAAAGGTGTGACCGAGCGCCGAAAGCCCGAATGGATCATGAACATGATGCTGAACATCGATGTGATGCTCGAGACCGACCCGGAAGCCCAAAAGGGATTGGAAGAATGCCTCGTGCGCATGCCCAACCAAGGCCTAAGCAAGGACCAAGGACGCGAGGTGCTTGAGTTCATGCGGACACTCTGACGCCTCTCAAACACCAACGAACCACAACCAATCGACCATGAAACGCTCTCTTCTAATGACCGGGACCACCTTGGGCGTCATCGCGGGTGCCTTCCTATTGATCAACAGCCTGCCCGGCTGCCGCCCATCGGGCACCACGAAGAGCGTGGTGACCGGTGATGCCGCTTCCAAAGTGTATGTGAAGCCTGGAACGCACGATGAGTTCTACAACCTCGTGAGCGGCGGTTTCAGCGGCCAGCTCGCGGTCTATGGATTGCCAAGCGGGCGCCTGCTGCGCGAGGTCCCCGTGTTCAGCGTGGATCCTGAGAGTGGCTATGGCTACAGTGAGGAGTCCAAAGGCATGCTCACCACCAGCCATGGGTTCATTCCTTGGGACGACAGCCACCACCCGAGCTATCGCAGACCGATGGAATCCCTGATGGAAAGTGGTGCCATCAATGGCAACAACACGCCACGATCGCGCTGGTGGACTCGGCACATTCCGCACCGGAAGCATCATTGAGATCCCGAATAGCGCTGGCAACCACAGCTCGCCCTTCACAACAGGCAACAGCGAGTATGTCGTGGCCGGCACCCGGTTCAGCGTGCCCATGGGCGATGACGCCTCACGCGATGTGCCCATCAAGACCTACAAGGAGAACTTCAAGGGCAACGTGAGCTTCATCCACCCCGAACCGGAGACGGGCAAAATGAGCATCGCCTTCCAGATCCTGACCCCCGGCGTGAACTTCGATCTGAGCCACGCCGGCAAGGGCCCCAGCGAAGGCTGGTTCTTCTTCAGCTGCTACAACACGGAGCAAGCCTACAGCCTCTTGGAGGTGAACGCCAGCCAGCGCGACAAGGATTTCATCATGGCCGTGAACTGGAAGATGGCCGAGCAGCTCGCCAAGGACGGAAAGGGCAAGCGCGTTCCGGGCAAGCACCACAGCAACTGGTGGAATGAGAAGACCCACAGCACCGAGACAACGGTGTATGACGATGTGCTCCAACTCGACCCCAAAGACCATCCCGGGCTGGTGTACTTCATGCCTTGCCCGAAGAGCCCGCACGGCTGCGATGTGGACCCCTCTGGCAAGTACATCGTTGGCAGCGGCAAGCTGGCTGCCTTGATCCCGGTGTTCAGCTTCGAGAAAATGCAGAAGGCCATTGCGGCCAACGAGGTCGAAGGCGACTTCGCCGGCATCCCGGTCCTCAAGTATGAAAGCGTGCTGCATGGAGAGGTGAAGAAGCCAGGGCTCGGGCCGCTGCACACCGAATTCGACGCCAACGGAAACGCCTATACCAGCTTCTTCGTGAGCAGCGAGATCGTGAAGTGGAACGTGGAGAAGCTGGAGGTGGTGGACCGCGTGCCCACCTATTACAGCATCGGCCATCTGTGCGTTCCGGGAGGCGACAGCAAGAAGCCTTGGGGTAAATACGTGATCGCTTATAACAAGATCACCAAAGACAGGTACCTGCCCACCGGCCCTGAGCTCACGCAGAGCGCACAGCTTTACAGCATCGACGGGGACAAGATGGAGCTGCTGCTGGACTTCCCCACCACCGGTGAGCCGCACTATGCGCAGGCCATCCCTGCCGATCTGGTGAAACCGCGCGAAGTGAAGTTCTTCAAGATCGAGGAGAACGAGCACCCCTATGTGGCCAAAGGCGAGAAGGAGACCAAGATCGAGCGCCGTGGCAAGGAGGTGCATGTGTGGATGACGACCATCCGCTCGCACTTCGCGCCAGACAACATCGAGGGCATTAAGCTGGGCGATGAAGTGTACTTCCACGTGACCAACCTGGAGCAGGACTGGGACGTGCCGCACGGCTTCGCCATCAAGGGAGCGGCGAATGCCGAGCTGCTTATCATGCCGGGAGAGACGCAGACGCTGAAATGGGTGCCAACTCGGGTTGGTGTGACACCCATGTATTGCACGGACTTCTGCTCCGCGCTTCATCAAGAGATGCAAGGCTACGTCCGCGTTTCCCCTGCCAATAGCAATGTGCCTTTGACCGCCCTCACGGTATCCGTGGACGCGGAGCTCTAGTACTGGTCCGCATCACCCAACAGTGACCACGGCCCCGGTTCATGCCGGGGCCGTGGCCCTGAAGCGGCAGACACCATCCACCCGAACACCATGAAGCCCATCTCACGCATCATGATCGCCGTGGCGGCGCTGAGCTTGCTCGTGCTGCTCTTCGTGCCCATCTGGCGGATTGACCTGCAGGCACCTCAATATCCCGAGGGGCTCTACCTGCAGATCTTCGCTGACCGCTTCGCGGGCGATGTGGAGAAGATAAACGGCCTCAATCACTACATCGGGATGGGGCATATCCACGATGATATGTTCCCCGAGTTCGCGGTGCTCCCTGTTGCTGATGGCGCTGGCCGCTTTCGGCGTCCTGGCCGCGCTCTGGGGCAAGCGGTGGGCGCTGTTCATGGGCCTGGTCACGCTTTCCCTCTTCGGCCTGTGGGCGCTTTGGGACATGTACCGCTGGGGCTACGAGTACGGTCACAACCTCGACCCGCGAGCCGCGATCAAGGTGGAGGACATGACCTACCAGCCGCCGCTCATAGGCCACAAGCAATTGCTGAATTTCGATGCCTGGTCCACCCCTGATGTTGGCGGTTGGGTGCTCTTCGGTGTGATGGCGCTGCTGATCGGCGTGTACATCATGGAGATCCGTTTCAATCCTCACAAGCGATGAAGGCCCGCAACATCCTGATCGCCCTGCTGCTCATGCCTGCGCTCTGGTCATGCGGCCAGCGAACGCCCACGATTGATTTCGGCAAGGCTGAATGCGCCCACTGCCGCATGAATGTGGTGGACCGCCAGTTCGGTGCGGCACTGGTGACCGAGAAGGGCCGGCAGTACGTATTCGATGATGTCTCGTGCATGGTGCGTTTCGTACTCAACGGTTCAGTTGCAGAGGACCAGGTGAAGGCCTGGTACGTCTGCGATCACGACCGGCCCGGCACCTTGATCGATGCCACCACCGCTCGCTACCTCCATGGCCCTGCGTTCCGCAGCCCGATGCGCGGGGATATCGCAGCCTTCTCGGATGAATCCGCCAGGTCCGCTGTTGCACCCGAGGAGGGATCGACCACCATGGATTGGACGATGACGCGTCAACGATTGTCTGAGTAAGCGTACCGATGCGGATAGGGCTGATCGCGCTCCTGGCCTGCATGGCGCACGGTCCTTTGGCTGCGCGTAGCTGGACTTATCGGCCCGGAACGTCAGGCACGCTGCAGCAGCTGATAGGGAAGGCAGCGGCAGGCGATACCATCAGGGTAAAAGGCACCGTGAGCGAAGGGTCCATCCACGTGGACCGCCCATTGGTGCTGCTCGGCGGTGCTGATGCGATCATCGATGGAGCGGGGAAGGGCGACGTGCTGCGTATCACCGCGGACAACGTCACCGTGCGCGGCCTCACCATCAGGGGTTCGCGCCGCAGCAACCTCGACGACCTGGCGGGCATCAAGGTGAATGAGTGCCGCGGCGTGGTGATCGCGGACAACTTCGTGGACCGATGCTTCTTCGCCATCTACCTCAGCGGTGCGAAGGATGCGCTGATCGTGGGCAACACCGCGCTGGGTGAACCGGGCGACGAGGACCATATGGCCAATGGCATTCACTTGTGGAAATGCAGCAACGCCACCATCCGCGACAATCGGATCGAATACCACCGCGACGGCATCTACTTCGAGTTCGTCACGGATTCGCGCATTACCGGCAACACCTCATTGCACAACCTGCGCTACGGATTGCACTTCATGTTCAGCCACCGCGATGCCTACGATGGCAACCACTTCGAGGATAACGGGGCCGGCGTGGCAGTGATGTTCAGCAAGGAGATCGCCATGCGCCGCAACCGCTTCCTGGCCAACCGCGGCGCGAGCGCTTATGGATTGCTGCTGAAGGAGATCAATGATGGCGAGATCATCGGCAATGCGTTCCTGGACAATACCACGGGAATCATGATCGATGGCTGCAACCGGATCGATGTGCGCGACAACGAGCTCCGGCTGAACGGGTGGGCGCTTCGGCTCTTCGCCAATGCCATCGACTGCGACTTCCAGGGAAACGCGTTCGCGGGCAATACCTTCGACGTGAGCACCAATGGGTCGCTTGTCCCGAATACCATGAACGGGAATTATTGGGACCGCTACTCGGGCTACGATCTGGACCGCGATGGCTTCGGCGATGTGCCCCACCGGCCGCTGGGCTTCTTCACCCTGCTGGTCGAGAAACAGCCTTACGCCATGGTCTTCTCGCGCAGCCTCTTCGTTTCGTTGCTCGATCGCGCTGAGCGCCTGATCCCGTCGCTGACGCCTGAGAGCATGAAGGACGACGAACCGTTGATGCGCCCGCCAGCGCTCTTGGGCAGCACCGGCGATCAAGTGCATATGCGTGCCAAGCTGACTTCAGAGTTCCCAGCTTCCAATGGCGCTCCCGTAGCGGTCCTATTGTTCTTTGCTGGTGCGGCGCTCATCGTTTCACGGAGGCTGATCGCGCGCCATGGCTGATACGCGGGTCACTTTCGAGGGAGTCGGAAAGCGCTACGGCAAGCTCTGGGCCTTGCGCAACATAGAGTGCGCATTCCGTCCCGGAGAGGTCATCATGCTCATCGGTCCGAATGCCAGCGGTAAGACCACATTGATCAAGTGCTTGCTTGGATTGGTGAGTCCCACGGAAGGTCGAATCACGGTGAACGGTGAGGCTATCGGCAGCGACCCGGCCTACCGCACGGCGATCGGCTACATGCCTCAGATATCACAGTATCCAGCTACGCTCACCATCGGCCAATTGCTCGAGATGATGGCCGACGTCCGTGGGATGAGCAAGGGCGAACCCGACGACGGTCTCGTGGAAGGTCTTGGATTGTCCGCTCAGTTGGACAAGCGCCTTTCAAGCTTGAGCGGCGGGACCAAGCAGAAGGTGAGCGCTGTTCTCGCTTTGCGTTCGCGTCCGAGCATCCTGGTGATGGATGAGCCCACGGCGGGCCTTGATCCGCTTTCGTCCATGCGGGTGCTGGAACACGCCGCAGCCGTGCGCGATGCCGGAGGAACGGTGCTCATCACCTCGCACTTGATGGAAGAGGTCGAGGCGCTTGCCGATCGAGTGGCCTACTTGGATGAGGGCTCCTTGAGATTCCTTTTGCCGGTTCAGGAGATCCTGGAACGTACGGATGCGAAACGCTTGTCGGAGGCATTGCCAAGGATCTTGGAGTCCAGGACATCTTCCATCGCCCAACGATGATTGACCGTTGCAGGGGGCTTCGTGCAAGGTGGATGGCCGTCAGTCTTCAACGGAATTAGGGCAGCCCGGATGCTGAAAGTCTTCAAATACACCCTCATCGATCTTGCGCGGAACCGCTTCGTGCTGGGTTATGCTGTATTGATGCTGCTGGTCGCGCAGGGACTATTCTCATTGGAGGGCGACCCGACCAAGGCCTTGCTGAGCCTTGTGCAAGTGGTCATGGCTCTGGTGCCGTTGATCGCCTTGGTATTCACCGTGGTCTATTTCTACGATATCCAGGAATTCACGCAACTGCTGGCCGTCCAGCCCATGTGTCGAGGCGCCATCCTCGGCGGACAGTTATTGGCGTTGGCAGTCGCGCTTCTGCTTGCCCAGGCCATTGGTCTTGGCTTGCCTCTGCTGGTCCACTCCCCTACCCTCGCCGCGCTGGTGCTATCATTCAGCGGCTCCGGCCTGGTGCTGGTCTTCATCTCCCTTGGTGCCCTGATCGCGCTGAAGCAACGGGAAAAGGCCCGCGGTGTCGGTGTGGCGTTGGCCATCTGGTTCCTCTTCGTTCTGGTGTACGACGCCTTGCTGATGTGGGGCATGTTCACCCTCAGCGACTATCCCATCGAGCCCTTCGTGGTGCCTTTGGCCGGCATCAATCCCATCGACCTGGCGCGAATCATGGTCATGCTCCAAGTGGATCTGGCCGCCATGATGGGCTACAGCGGCGCGGTCTACAAGAACTTCTTCGGCACTCAATTGGGCATGGCCGTTGCTGCACTGATCATGATGGTCTGGGTGCTCGTTCCAGGCTGGTCGGCCGTACGCGCCTTCAATCGGAAAGACCTCTGAATGGCCGGGGGGCAGCGCATGGGATGATGATAGTCATATTGCGGATGTGACCATCCTCGTTCTTTCGGACCGGCTAAACGACCAAACATCCATGAAGACCCTCAAATCAACAGGCGCACTGTTCGCAGTTATCGCGCTTCCATGCTTCATCGCTTGCGGTGGCAGTGAGACGCCTGCATCTGATGAATCAGCACCTGCAGTGAATGAACCCGGAGCTGGTCAGAGCGCGGTAAAAGACGAGCTCAGCCAGAAGAACGTGGTGCAGATCGCGGTTGCATCGCCGGACCACACCACCTTAGTGAAGGCCGTGCTCCACGTCAAGTATGAGGATGTGCTCGTGAACGCTGGACCATTCACCGTTTACGCACCGACCGATGCCGCCTTCAACGCATTGCCGCCTGGAACGCTCGATGACCTCATGAAGCCCGAGAACAAGGCCGCCTTGCAGAACATCCTGGAGTACCATGTGGCTGTTGGCGTATTCGCTCCGGATAAAATGGCCAACGGTCGCAAGCTGAACATGGCCAACCTTGCCGATACGAAATTCACGGTGGGCGAAGACGGCATCGTGATGATCAACGACGCGAAGGTGCTGGGCACAGCGCCCGCATCGAATGGCCTGGTGGTGGTGATCGACAAGGTGCTGTTGCCGCCGCAATGAGCGCATGGCCGATCCCCGAGTTACGGGAACGGTGAAAGTCAGCAGGGGCGTCCAGAAGGGCGCCCTTGCTGTTGGAGCTCGCCGCACCTGTGAATCGAAGGGTGAATTGCAGCCCATTGTGAACATCCGGGTCATGGGTTTCTGGTGGCCCGCGGTACTGTACGCAGGCTTGTTCACCTGGAAACAATGCGGTGCTATCGACCTTGCGATGGCGTCTATTCAGAGACGATATCCAGCGGTCACGCCAAGCGAGGCTATGGAAATGGCCTGCTTGAATGAGGCCGTGCCGGGCCCTAACGGCCCATCGATCTTCACCGAGCTGAAGTCCGCGTTCAAACCCTGATAGTCGACCCCTGCAAGCAAACAGAATCGTTCGGAGAGATTCACCTTGAAGCCCAGCGCCAGCATGCAGGTAGGCGCCGATGCCAGCCCTTCTTCCTGCTTGGCGAGCAGATTGCCATCGCGGGTGCTCACCTTCAACGTGGGCGAGGAAACACCGGCGAAGCCAACGAGCAGCCGCGTTGTGAAGGACCATTTCTCGTTCAGCGGGAAGGCGCCCATGCCTCCGACGAGCAGACTGCCGGTGACCCATAGGCCGGGTTCCACCTTCAAGTCCAATCCTCCAAGGCTATTGTTGAAGTCGGACTTGAGGGCCTTGTCATTCGTCGCGTTCCCCGTGCCGCGCACAATCGCCGCTACTCCGAATCGCTCGCTCAGCAGATAGCCGAACTCGAGTTGGATCGCGGCGCCATCGCTGGCATACCCCGCGCGCTCCCCTTCAGTGCTCCTGAACTCGCCCAACGGGGATGCAACGCCGAACCCTAGTCCGAGATGGCCCTTGGGCTCATCCTGGGCTTGGATGATGCATGGGCTTGTGGTGATCACGAGTGCCATGATCGACTTGAGCTTCATGCTGCCAAGATGAGGATTTGGGCAAGTTGCCGAAACGGGGTGCGATGAATGGTGCAAAGCCGGGTGGATAACTCAGCCTTCATGTCGACTCACCTCATCAAGCGCGCAGCTCCATGGTTGCCGGGCAGCCACAAGGTGTCTTCGAAGCTTGAGATGGATCTCCTCTGCAGGCTCCTTTGCGTAACTGCCCACCCGTCGCTTTGAGGCGCTGCCGAAGCAATGGCCTAGTCCCAAGGTATCGTTGACGCTGCACTGAGCCTGGCGAAGCAAGAAGGCTGAACAGGGTGAGACATCATTGGAAGATGCATAGGTCCGCTTTGGTCAAGAGTGCTGACCCCGCAGGCTGCTCATGGCATGAACTCCTGATGCAAGGCAGCGGTTCATCAAGCATCTGGGCCCCGAACGCGGCGGTCTTCATCTCCACTAGTTCGCAGTTGGTTGAAACTGCGAAAGAAATGGAGACGACTAGGCTGATCACGGGCCTGGCCTGACGGATGTCAGCATGGCTCATGACCAACCTCAGATTGCGACACTTGCGTGACAGTCACTTTCGCCGCGCAAAGGACGATCCTTGATGAGCGTCATCTTCCTCCTGATCGCCGTGAGCACCGTGGTGGCGCTCTTCTTCCTGGCGGCCTTCGTGAAGGCCGTGAAGAGCGGCCAGTTCGATGATGACCGCTCCCCTGCCGTGCGCATGCTGAATGACCAACCGCCCGCTCCAGCCACTGAAGCGGGCCCCACCTCCACCAATCCCTGAGCGATGACTGAGCGCTTCCAGTACGACAACCGCATCGTCAAGAACTTCCTCTTCGTCACCATCCTTTGGGGCATCGTGGGCATGCTCGTGGGGCTGATCGCCGCCGTGCAGATGGTGGCGCAGAACACGCCGCCCGATGCCTGGTACTTCTGGATCGTGCGGCCCTTCACCTGGCTGGGCGAACTGGAATGGACCAAGTTCGGCCGCATCCGTCCGCTGCACACCAACGCCGTGATCTTCGCCTTCGTCGGCAACGCCATTTTCGCCGGCGTGTACTACAGCCTGCAACGGCTGCTGAAGGCGCGCATGTTCAGCGATGCGCTCGGCAGGATCCATTTCTGGGGCTGGCAGCTCATCATCGTGCTCGCCGCCGTGACGCTCCCGCTGGGCCTGACCACCGGCAAGGAGTATGCGGAGCTCGAGTGGCCCATCGATATCCTGATCACGTTGGTGTGGGTGGTATTCGGCATCAACATGTTCGGCACCATCCTCAAGCGGCGCGAGCGGCATCTGTATGTGGCCATCTGGTTCTACATCGCCACCTGGGTCACGGTGGCCATGCTGCACATCACCAACAGCATCGAGCTGCCCATCTCGCTCACCAAGAGCTACAGCTGGTACGCCGGGGTGCAGGATGCACTGGTGCAGTGGTGGTACGGCCACAACGCGGTGGCCTTCTTCCTGACCACGCCCTTCCTCGGCCTCATGTACTACTTCATGCCGAAGGCCGCCAACCGGCCGGTTTACAGCTACAAGCTCTCGATCATCCATTTCTGGGCGCTCATCTTCCTGTACATCTGGGCGGGCCCGCACCACTTGATCTACAGCGCGCTGCCCGATTGGGCGCAAAGCCTGGGCACGGTATTCAGCATCATGCTCATCGCGCCGAGCTGGGGCGGCATGCTCAACGGATTGCTCACCCTGCGCGGCGCATGGGACCGCGTGCGCGAGGACCCCGTGCTCAAGTTCATGGTGGTGGCCGTGACCTGCTACGGCATGGCCACCCTTGAGGGGCCGCTGCTGAGCCTGAAGAGCTGGAATGCCATGGCCCACTTCACCGATTGGATCATCGCCCACGTGCACATCGGCGGGATCGGCTGGAACGGCATGCTCACTTTCGGCATCGTGTACTGGATGGTGCCGCGCCTCTTCGGCACCAAGCTCTACAGCGTGAAACTGGCCAACACGCACTTCTGGTTCGGCACCCTGGGCATCGTGTTCTACGCCATCCCCTTGTACCTCGCCGGATTCTGGCAAAGCGGCATGTGGAAGCAGTTCACGCCGGACGGCTACCTCGTGTACAAGAACTTCCTCGATACCGTGGTGGAGATCAAGCCGGCCTACTGGCTGCGGGCGCTGGGAGGCCTGCTCTACCTCACGGGCGCCTTCATCATGGTGTACAACGTGGTGAAGACCGTGAAGAGCGGCAAGCTCATCGCGAACGAGGATGCCGAAGCACCTGCTTTGGAGAAAGTCGCCCCCGAGGATGGCGGTTACTGGCACCGCTGGATCGAGCGCCGACCCATCCAGATGCTGGTGATCAGCCTGGTGCTCGTGGCCATAGGCGGCCTCTTCGAGATGGTGCCCACCTTCCTGGTGAAGAGCAACATCCCCACCATCACGCATGTGAAGCCCTATACGCCGCTCGAGCTGCAGGGCCGCGACATCTATGTGCGCGAAGGCTGCTACACCTGCCACAGCCAGATGATCCGGCCCTTCCGCAGCGAGACCGAGCGCTATGGGGAATACGCCAAGGCCGGCGAGTTCGTGTACGATCACCCCTTCCAATGGGGCAGCAAGCGCACCGGCCCAGACCTGCTCCGCGAAGGAGGGAAGTACGGCCACAGCTGGCACTACTACCACATGTACGACCCCACCAGCATGAGCCCGGGATCACTGATGCCGCCGTATGCGCACCTCTATGAGCACGACCTCGACACCACCACCACCAAGAAGAAGATCGAAGCCATGCTCACCATGGGCGTGCCCTATGACCAGGAGCCCTATGGCCCCGGCTTCGCTGAGCGCGCCAACGACCATCTGATCCAACAGCGCGACGGCATCGTCGAAGGGTTGAAGAAGGATGGCATCGATGCGCCAGCGGACAAGGAGATCATCGCGCTGATCGCCTACCTGCAGCGCCTCGGCACCGACATCCAGGCCAAGGAAACCGCCCAACAATAGCACCTGAAGCCATGCTCAAGTTCATCAAAGGGCACATGACCTCCATCGATCACGTGGACCTCTTCCCGGTGCTCGCCTTCATCCTCTTCTTCTCCCTGTTCGTCGGCGTGCTCTTCTGGGTTCGCGCCATGCGACGGGACCAAGTCGACCACATGAGCTCACTGCCTTTGGCTGATGATGCCGCTAATGCCACCACGAACCATGCGCACTGAACCTGCCCGACTTCACCGGGCGCTGGCAACCGCCGCCCTGGTAACCGTTGCGATCACCGCTGCCGCGCAGGATGCGGCGCCAGCCGCCACCGATCAGCCGCTGATCCCGGTGAGCGGCACCGTGAACTACGTGATGATGGGATTGGCCGTGGTGCAAGTTGTGCTGATCCTGGCCATGAGCTCGATCCTGCGCACCATGATGGGCAGCACGGGCTGGATGCGCAAGCTCACCGAGCGGCACAGCAAAGCCGCTGTGCTCCTTCCCTTCCTGCTCCTTGCAGGAAGCGCGCAAGCACAGGCCTACGTGGAGCCGACGGCGACCATGAGCCACCAGGAGCTCTTCTACCTGCTGCTCGTGATCAATGTGTTCCTCTTCATCGTGCTCATGGTGCAGATCAATCTCCTTCGCGGCACCATGCGCGCTATCACCGGGGTATTCGAGGAGCAAGGCAGCACCAGCGCCGTCGCATCGAAACGCCCATCGATCGCGGCGAAGCTCATGGATGCCCTTACCCGCCGGCCAGCCAAGGAGGTGGAGGAGCGCGACCTGCTCATGCATCATGAATATGACGGCATCCGCGAATTGGACAACGTGCTTCCGCCGTGGTGGGTGTGGCTCTTCTATGGCACCATCGCATGGGGCGTGCTCTACTTGGTGAACATGCACGTGACCGGTACATGGAACGATTCGAAGGAGGAGTACGTTGCCGAGATGGAGCAGGCGAAGGCCGATGTGGCTGCCTTCGTGGCGAAGGCCGGAGCGTCGGTGGATGAGAACACCGTGACCTTGACCGACGACGCAAGCGCCCTTGCTGCCGCGAAGGAGACCTTCACCACGTACTGCGCGGCCTGCCATGGCGCTGATGGCGCAGGCTCCGAGACCAGTGTTGGCCCCAACCTCACCGATGCCTATTGGTTGCATGGCGGCGGGGTGAAGGACGTCTTCAAGACCATCAAGTACGGTGTGCCGGCCAAAGGCATGATCAGCTGGAAGAGCCAGCTGAAGCCGAACGAGATCCAGGCCATCGCCAGCTACATCCTCAGCCTGCAAGGCTCCGGAGGCCCCACGCAGAAAGCACCTCAGGGCGAATTATGGAAGGATGCTGCAGCTCCCGTAGACTCCACGGCCACCATGATCGATACGGTGCAGGTGGCCATGAAGAACTGAAGATCACGTTCCTTGGTTCCGGGCGCTCCTTCAGGGCGCCCGGTTCATTTATGACGGATCCCGGGCATAACCATCGCATCGAGTCCAGCGTGACCGATATCACGCATCGGAACTGACGGTTGTCAGCCCATCCGACGCACAGACCCGGAGTTTTGCGGTCGACTGAGCATCGTGGCTGACAATCATCACTGAACGCGGCTCCTAAACCGAACCGAATGGCCCAGCAACCCGCACACGCTGCTCGCGATGCCCGCGCCGAAGCCTCTCGCGACGAGAGCTTCCGCGACTCCATCAGCACGGTGGACAAGCGAGGCAAGCGCATTTGGGTCTACCCGAAGAAACCAAGCGGCAAGTGGACCACGCGCAGGCAATGGTTCGCTTACTCCCTGCTCGCGCTCCTGTTCGCCGGCCCCTTCTTGCGCATCGGTGGCGAGCCGCTGCTGATGATCAATGTGATCGAGCGGCGCTTCGTCTTCTTCGGGCAGACTTTCTGGCCCCAGGACTTCCTGATCTTCGTTGTGGGCTTCCTCGCCTTCATTGTCTTCGTTGCGCTGTTCACGGTGGCCTTCGGCCGCCTCTTCTGCGGATGGGCCTGTCCGCAAACGGTGTTCATGGAGCAAGTGTTCCGCCGCATCGAGTATTGGATCGAAGGAGACTGGAAGCACCAGCAACTCTTGAACAAGGCGCCGATGTCGGCTGAGAAGCTGGGAAAGAAGACAATCAAGCACCTTTCCTTCTTCAGCATCAGCTTCATCATCGGCAACACCTTCCTCGCCTACCTCATCGGCAGCGATGAGCTCACCCGCATCATCACCGAGCCGCCAGCGGAGCATGCCACTGGCCTCATCGCCATGCTGGCCTTCAGCGGTGCCTTCTACGGGAACTTCGCCTTCTTCCGTGAACAGGCCTGCACCACCGTCTGCCCATACGGCCGTTTGCAGGGCGTGCTGCTCGACCGCAAGAGCGTGGTGATCGCGTACGACCACAAGCGAGGCGAGCAGCGCTCGGGCTGGCGCAAAGGAGAGGATCGAAACGCCGTGGGCAAGGGCGATTGCATCGATTGCAAGGCCTGCGTGCACGTATGCCCGACAGGCATCGACATCCGCAATGGCACCCAGCTCGAATGCGTGAACTGCACCGCATGCATCGATGCGTGCGACCACATCATGGACAGCGTGGGCCTGCCCAAGGGATTGGTGCGCTACGCCAGCGAGGATGAGATCACCGCGAAGAAGCCCTTCGCCTTCAACCTGCGCATGAAGGCCTACACCGCGGTGCTGCTGGTGCTGGTGGGCGCGCTCGGAGCGCTCATCGCCACGCGCAGCGAGACGCGCACCACCTTCCTGCGCACGCCGGGCATGCTGTTCCAGGAACGCCCCGATGGACGCGTGAGCAACCTCTACGCGCTGAAGGTGGCCAACAAGACGCCGCGCGAATTGCCCTTGCGATTCGAGGTGCTGAATGTCGATGGCGGCGAGGTGATGATCGTGGGCAGGCCCATCGTGCTGCAGCCCGGCGAACTCGCCAGCGGCGAGGTCTTCCTGATCCTGCCGAAGGATGCTGTGACGGCTATGAAGAACCGTGTGATCGTCGGTGTGTTCAGCGGTGAAAAGCTGCTGGAGAAAGTGACCACCTCTTTCGTCGGACCCATGAAACCGCCTGGAACATGAACTGGGGGAAAGGACTTGCAATCAGCCTGATCGCTTTCGCGGCGATGATGGCCGCATTCGGCATCGCCAGCGCACGCCGCACCGAATCGCTCGTCACCGAGGAGTACTACGCCGAGGAGCTGCGCTATCAGCAGCGCATCGATGCTCAGGGGCGCGCGCTATCGCTGAGCGCTCCGGTGGCGATCATGGTGGGAAAGGGCCGCTTGCGCATCCAATTCCCCGCTGAACTGGCAGGTAAAGCGATCACAGGCGAACTGCACCTGCTTCGGCCCAACGATGCGCGCGCTGACAAGAAGGTGGCCATCGCGGCGGACCAGGACGGCTTGTTCGAAACCCAGGCTTTGGACCTCTGGCCAGGCCGATACGACGCCTCCTTGGAATGGCAGTGCGGCGGCGTGACGTATCACAGCGCTGAGAAACTCGTTGTGCTATGAACCCATTGCTGGGCACGGCACTCCTGCTCGGCGTGGCAGGCAGTGCGCACTGCCTAGGCATGTGCGGCCCCATCGCGCTGGCCGTGCCCTCTCCCAGGCCCGATTGGCGCTCACGCCTTTCGAGCACGGTGCTCCTGAATAGCGGAAGGGTTGCGACGTATGCGCTCATCGGCGCTGCCTTCGGCTTCTTCGGACATGGATTGAGGCTCGTTGGCTTGCAGCAGGCGTCATCCATCATCGCCGGGATCATCCTGCTCCTGAGCGTTGCGGTGCCTGGCGCGCTCGAGCGCTGGCTTCCCGGATCGCGCGCTGCGCTGCTCATCGGCAGGTTGAGGTCTTCACTGGCCCGCAACCTGAAGCGGACCGCACCGGAGGCATTGGTGCTCACGGGCCTTCTCAATGGGCTCCTTCCTTGCGGCCTCGTTTATGCGGCGGCCATTGGATCTGCCGTGATGGGTGCAGCTGGTCAAGGCGCGCTTTACATGGTGCTCTTCGGCTTGGGCACATGGCCGATGCTCTTCGCCTTGCGCATGGGCAGCGGCTTGCTCGGACAGCATGCGCGACATGCTTTGCGCCGCGCATCACCGGTGCTGGTTGGCACAGTGGCCGTGCTGCTGGTGCTCCGCGGCTTGGAACTGGACATCCCCTACCTGAGCCCCGTTGGACCCCTGGTCGGTGCTGAAGCTGCAGTGTGCCATCCATAACCGCGTGATGATCCTCACCCTCCGCTTCCGCACCGCAGGGCATCTTTGGCCAAGCAACACCTGCTGACATGAAGCCGAACATGGGCACTGCCGATCGCGTGATGCGCGTCATCCTCGCCGCCGTGATGGCCATCCTCTACTTCACCGATACCGTTGGCGGCACCTTGGGCTTGGTACTGCTCGCGCTTGCGGCCGTCTTCCTGCTCACCAGCTTCATCCGCTTCTGCCCGCTCTATGCGCCATTCGGGATCAGCACCTGCAAGACGAAATGAGCAAAGCCTGGTTGATCACATTGGGCGCTGCGATCGCGGGAGCTGCAGCTGGCTTCATCTACTACAGCCTCGTGGGTTGCGCATCCGGGAGCTGTGCCATCACCAGCAGCCCGGTGAACAGCAGCCTATACGGAGCCTTGATGGGCGGCCTGCTGGCCAACTCTTTCGCAAAGAAGCAGCCCAAGGCACAGGACTGATCAAGCTACCGTGCTGACCAGCGTTATCGAACCGCGCGCTAGCTTCACCTTCCCGCGTTGAGCGAGCTGATGGAGGAGCCGGGTGATGACTTCCCGAGGGGAATTGAGCTCCTGCGCAACGTCCTGATGGGTCACCTTGAGGGTATGCTCGCCAGTGGCTTGGGCGCGCTTCACCAAGTATGTCCAGAGCTGCTCATCGAGGCGGGCAAAGGCCACCACCTCAATGGTCTCCAGGAGTTCATTGAATCGCTGATTCTGCGTATCGCTCACGAATCGGCGCCACTCGGGATAGACCATCCACTCCTCCATGAAGCGCGCGGGGATCATTACCAGCTCCGCATCCTCTTCAACGATGGCCACCACCGGGCTGGGCTGCATGCCGCTGCAGCAGTTCAAGCTCATGGCGCAGCTCTCGCCAGGCATGATGTGGTAAAGGAAGCGCTCCTGGCCTTTCGCATTCTGCGCCAGGATGCGCAGGCTGCCGCTCACGACAATGGGAATGTGGGTGATGGTGCTGCCCACGGTCATGAGCACCTCTCCGGCCTTCAATTGGCGGTGAACGCCCTCCCGCTCCAATGCCTTGGCGAGTTCTTCCGTCTTGAACATGGCGCCAAGCTATCATGCTTCATGCTTTCGCCTGACACTTGTCAGGAATGGCCTTCCGCCCCCCCGGTAGTTTCGCGATGCCAGGAGCCCTGACCTGTTGGGCGCGTGTATTATGTCCCCATACCCCATTCGATCCATCGATGAGCTGCTGAAGGAGCTGCTCCGCCATCGCGATCCGGAGTCCTACGGCCCCACCCTCCAGCGCTATGAAGTGCCCACGCGCGACTTGGAGCCGTATTTCCGTTGGAATCCGCGGCATTATACGCGGACGTGCATCCACCGGAACGACCAGTTCGAGCTCTTGGTGATCTGCTACGAACCCGGCCAACGCACGAGCATCCACGACTATGACAGCCAGACCGCGTGGATCCATCCGGTGATGGGCGAGGTGGTGGAAGAGTGCTATGCCACCATCCCTGAAGCTGGCCTAAGCCTGATCAATGCGCATCACATGGCCCCGGGCACGGATGATGTGCTCACGAACGGTCGCGCCATCCATCGATTCATCAATCCGGGCCCCGGTCGAGCGGTCACCTTGAATCTGTACGCCAAGCCCATGAGCAAATGGCGCGTGTATGATGAGCGCACAGGTGCAGCCATCATCTCGCCCGCCGGACCGCCACGATGAAGCGATTCCGGGAGATCGACGGCTACCTTGCCGCCATGCTGCGAAGCACGGATGGAACTTTCGCGGAATCCGATACCGCACGGGTCTGTGAGCTGCTGTTCATGACGGCCACCGAGGGACTCGTGGTTGTGGATGCCGACGGACGCATCATGATGCAGAACCCCAGCCTGGCACGCATGTTCGGCTTCGGCCATAATGAACTCCTCGGTCGCGGCATCGAGGACCTGCTGCCCGATGCGATCCGTGCGAAGCATGCCGCGCACCGCTCCGCTTACCACAAGAAGCCGGTGCAGCGCAGCATGGGCACAGGGATGGAACTCAGAGGCATGCGGCTGGATGGCAGCGTATTCCCAGTGGAGGTGAGCCTGAATCATTTCGAGGTGGATGGCAAGCGTTATGTGATGGCACTGGTCTCGGACATCACGTTGCGGCGGCTGGCTGAAGATGAACTGGTGCGAACCAATGTTGAGCTGGAAGACCGCGTGGAAAAGCGCACCAGCGAGCTGAAAGCAGCCCAAGAGGGGCTGAAAGGCGCCTTGGAGAAGGAGCGCGAGCTGCATGCGTTGAAAAGCCGCTTCGTGAGCATGGCGAGCCATGAGTTCCGCACGCCCTTGAGCACCATCATGGGCAGCATCGACTTGATCGCGCGCTACGCCAGCGAAGACGAGAAGGTGGACAAGCATGTGAAACGCATCCGCTCGAAGGTGCGCGAGCTCACGGCCATGCTCAACGAATTCCTCTCGCTCGAACGGATAGAGCAGGGCGTCGTGCAGGTGCAGCCCGCAGAGGTCGATGTGGTGCACCAATGCATCG
>JADJQW010000001.1 GCA_016712535.1 Flavobacteriales bacterium | reverse complement strand
ATATCCGGGCACAAGAGATCTCGAGGAGCGGCGCAACACCTACATGCGCCTGTGGAGCACCATGACCATGGGCACCGACATCTTCGTCGGCTTCATCGAGAAGGGGTTGCGCTCGCTGAAACCCGGTGGTCGTCTCTGCTTCATCGTGGCCGACCGCTGGCAGCACAACGCCTACGGACGCAAACTGCGCAAGCTCATCAGCGAGCACTATGCGGTGGACGCCATGTTCGGAGATGCACGGTGTGGATGCCTTCGCAGCGCCGGTGTCCGCGTATCCTGCGATCGCCATGATCGCAACGGCGTGCAAGGGCGCGTGCTGTATGCATACGCACAAGCCGAATTGAATGAGCTCGGTGGCGCACGATTAACAAGCTGGTTCGAGCACGACACACCCGGTGCTGTGCGCGACCCGATGTTCTCTGCCTGCGTGCTGCCCGATTGGTTCCGCACCGAAGAGATCTGGCCCAGTGGCTCACCCGAAGTGCTGACGTTTCTGGAGGACATGGCCGAGCGCTTCCATCCCTTGGAAGATGCGGCCACCGGCACCAAAGTGGGCATCGGCATCGCCACTGGTGCTGATGAGGTCTTCATCACCGAGGATGCGAACTGTGCGGAAGCTGAGCGTCTCCTTCCGCTACTCACCTCGGCAGACATCACCACGGGCCGTGTGCAATGGAAGGGCAACTACCTCGTGAACCCTTGGGACGCGAACGGCCAACTGGTGGACTTGTCACCGCACCCCAAGCTGAGCGCCTATTTCGCACGACATGCGCCAGCACTAAAGAAGCGCCACGTGGCCCAGAAGCGCCCCGACCGTTGGTACGCCACCATCGACAAGGTGCATGCGGGCTTGCGCGAACGGCCCAAGCTGGTGCTGCAGGACATGAGCAGCACCATCTCACCGGTACTCGATGCGCAGCACTACCCGCATCACAACCTCTACTGGATCACCAGTACAGGCTGGGACCTCGAAGTACTCGGCGGCCTGCTGCTCTCCGAAGTGGCCGAGCTCTTCGTGCAGCGCCTATGGCGTGAAGATGCGCAACGGCACCATGCGCTTCCAGTCGCAGTACCTGCGCATGATCCGCGTGCCCGCGCCCGAAAGCCTCAGCGATGAACAACGGGATGCGCGCGCCAGGCCTTCCGTGATCGCGACCGCGCGGGCGCCACGCGTGCTGCGTTGCAGGCTTACGGACTGAACGCACTGCCCGGTTTCAAGTGATGAAGAAGGATCCGCGCAAGGAAGTGCTGGCGCTGTGGAAACTGCGCTCCAAAGCTGAGAAGAAGGCCCGCGAAGGCGGCGTAACAAGGACCTGGGCTTGCGTGCAGGTGTCACCTCGGTCGTCATCTCGATCCGCTCTCCGAACTGGTGCGCGGGATCTTCATCGATGCGGGTATGCCGCCCGAGAGTGCATTGTGGTGGTGGCAACCTGCGGATCCCTGGCTTCTACCGCCCGCAGAAGAAGTGGGATGTGGTGGTGGTACACCAGGCGTGCTCGTAGCGGCCGTGGAGTTCAAGAGCATCCTGGGCAGCTACGGCAACAACATGAACAACCGCACCGAGGAATCCTCGGCAACGCGACGGATCTGCTCGAAGCGGCGGAGCAAGGCCTCATCGGCACGCGGCCGCCCTGGTTGGGCTTCGTCTTCTTCATGCAGGATGATGACAAGTCGCGCGGCGGCGGCAAGAGCCTCAAGCAACCACACTTCCCTGTGGACGATGCGTTTGTGGGCGCCACTTACCAACAACGCGCCTCCATCTGGTTGCGCCGCCTGCTCATGAAGCGCCTCTACAACGCCGCGTGGTACGCCGTAGTGAACCCGTTGCAAGGCGTGAACGGTGTGCGCGAACCGGATGCCGATCCGAGTTGGGCCAAGTTCGATGCGGCGATACCGGGACGGGTTGGGGAGGTGTTGGCGTGAGGAAGGCCGGCCACGATCGCTTCGCGAAGCCCTCGCGGGCAGCGGACAGACCAAGGCGGAGTTGGGAGGAGAAGAATCTGCGACGGCCTTAAGCACGGAGCGTGTTAGAGCCGTTCATGTAGCTTCTGAGCACTCTACACTACTTCTGGTAAGCAATGCCAAGCGCGTGAAAGAGACCATCTTCATGGTTGATGGAGCGCCGGAGGGTGGCTTCGAAGCCATGGCCCTGGATCAATTCCATCTCCACGGACGGCGATGACCTCGATACATTGCACGAAATCCTACGGATCCCATGACCATGAAGGCATCAGCACTCCTGTTCATCGCGATCGCGATGGCCGCGGCCCATTCCAAGGCCCAATACACCTATGCACAGGTGCTCACCGGGCTGGCGGACGTGTATGAGAGCGGAACACCGTCTTTGCCCTGGGTGATATTGATGCGGATGGTGACGTGGACATCATCTCCGTCGGCGACCATTGGGGAGGTGTCGTTGCCAACGAGATGGGCATCATGGTGTTCAAGAACAATGGCAACGGCACGGCCTGGACCAAGACCATGTCGGGCGTGCATGGCTACGGAGGCGTGGCACTCGGGGATGTCAATAATGACGGGGACATGGATGTGGCCTATGGGGTTCACCACGCCTATGGCACCACCGACTTCGGCGATCAGTTCCTGGAAGTGGTGCTCGGGGACGGAACAGGTCTGAACTGGACACCATGGGACGACGGTCTGGCGGAGCAGGGACAGAGTTGGGGCTTGTTCGGGTGTGACCTGGCGGACGTGGACAACGACGGGCTGCTCGATCTGGGGGCGAACTCCTTCGGCTGCTGCGATGGCTCTTGGGTCTACAAGAACAACGGGAATGGTACCTGGACATCGTTGGGGGGGTCCGCTGCCGGCTTCGACAATTCAAGTGAGGACCTGCTCTTCGGGGACTTCGATGGCGATGGCAGGCCCGACTTCATCGTGAACAATACCGCCTTCAATACCCAGCCATACCAGGTCTGGAGGAACACCGGGAGCGGTGCTTTCGCCCCCATGCAGAATGGCCTGCCCTACTCCGGCGCATGGGGCGATTTCAATTTCGAGATAGCCGTGGCCGATGTGGACCACGACGGCGCTGATGATATCGCCATCACGCTGGGCAACTACGTTCGTGTTTACTCCTATGACCCGTCCACCAGTTCATGGGTGAACATCTCCACCGGCCTGCCAACCACCTCGCAGAGCGGACTTCTGGTCGCGTTGGGCGACATGGGCCAGGATGGTCATGTTGATGTGGTGACGTACAAGAGCAACCTGATCGCCCATTTATGAGGGCGATGGCGCAGGTAGCTGGATGCAGGCCGCAACGCTCCCCATCCCGGAAACGACCGGCTATGTCTTGAAGGTGGCCGATCTGGACCACAACGGCTACTCGGACATCGTCTACTGGGCGAACCCAGGCAGCGGGAACAGGCTGCGCGTTTACCTGCAATCCACACCAGCGACCCAGCTGTCCATCGCACCGGTCGATCCCAACGGAGGGCAGTGCTTTGTTCCCGGATCCGCCGGATTCATCCATTGGACCAGCATGGTCCCTTCGCCGGGAACGGCGACGGTCGATATCGAACTCTCCATAGCGGGCCCCTTCGGTCCGTTCACCAGCATCGTGTCCGACGCACCCAATTCGGGAACCCACCAATGGCAGATCCCTGCGGTCTCATCGAACGATTGCTACCTGCGGTTCACCATCGATGATGGGATGACCACCGTGCAGTCCACATCGGCTGCCGCGTTCTCGATCGATGGCTGCGACCTCAACACAAGCGTCTCGGACATTGATGGTGGTGCCGACATGATCATCTGGCCCAATCCGAGCGAGGGCATGATCCAGGTCCATAGCGCTATCGCGCCTGATAGGATCCATGTCCGCAACGCGCTGGGTGCGTTGATCGTCTCGGCGCCCGGTCGATCGCTCACCACCATCGACCTATCCGCCTACCCTGCCGGGCTGTATTTCGTTGATGCCCTGTTCAAGGACGGGACGAGAAGCAAGAAGGTCGTGAAGACGGAATAAAGGCCAGGTGCGGGTTGCCGGTCGGGGCAGGCCTGGCTTTGACTCGTCCTGAAATGGGTTTACGCAATAGCGTGAGCCATGAAAGGCAAGTTCAAGCACAACAAGAACGGCAAGTCCGAATCGCGCTACAGTGAGGCTTTCAAGCACACCGTGGTCAGGAGGTGAGCCCCGTGCATAGGGGGATGTACACGAGCATCTTGCGCCGGCGAGTCCCGGTCCACGAACCGGGAATCGGAGTTGCGCAGTTGGAAGAACCGAAGAAGCGTTCGAGCATACGGCTTTCCGATGGGGAATGGGGTTGACGGGAGGATGTGAACCGCCCTACCGATTCTTCTTCACCTTCGGATTGCTCACATTCTCTCCCGAAGGCCTCCCACCGGTGAGCCTGCGCACCTCCTTGTCAAAATCGCTGATGTAGTCGCGGTCCTGCCGCACACGGAACTTCTCGTATTCGCCTTCGGCCAATTGCACGGCCACGTCGTGGCTCACCTTGCCGGCGTCCTTCAGCACGTTGTAGTCGTTGAACTGCAGGAAGGCATCGAGCTTCCCGGCCCAGTCCTTCATGTGCATGGTGATGCCACGCTTCGCCTGGTTCTCGGCGTAGTCCAGGTACATGCTCACGATGCGGTCCAGTTCGCTGATCTCCTCGGCGTTCAAGTAGTTCTTGGCCACCGTCACATCGCTCTTGAGCACCTTGCCATCGGGCGCGTTCTTCCAAGTGGTGAGCCCCATGTGGGGTTGTTCCGCTTTCGCTCGTTCGGCGATCAACTCGGCGGCCGTGTGACGGTGAATGGCCCAATGGAGCTTGTTCTGCACGGTCTTGTAGAAGAGGCGGGTGACCTCATCGTTCGCGCCGTAATCGCGGCTGCACTCCTTGTAGATGTCGGTGATCTTCTCGTAGAAGCGCCGTTCGCTGGCGCGGATCTCACGGATGCGTTCCAGCAGTTCCTCGAAGTAGTCCTGCCCGAATCGCTTGCCCTGCTTCAGCCGTGCATCGTCCAGCACGAAGCCCTTGATGATGTATTCCTTCAGGGTGTTGGTGGCCCAGATGCGGAACCGGGTGGCGCGCTGGCTGTTGGCGCGGTAGCCCACGGCGATGATGGCGTCCAGGTTGAAGTGATCCACCAGTCTTTCCACGTCCCTAGCGCCTTCCCGCTGAACTACCCGGAATTTCCGGGTAGTTGACTCCCGGTCCAGTTCCCCGTCCTCGAAAATGTTCCGCAAGTGCTCGCCAATGGTGGTCGCATCCTTATCGAAGAGTTCGGCGATCTTCTTCTGGCTCAGCCAGAAAGTCTCGCCCTCGAAGAAGACCTCGATGCGCACCTCGCCCTGCGGCGTGGTGTAGAAGATGATGTCGGAAGCGTTCATTCGGCCCGGCGGCTTTCCCGTCGATCGGTGGTTTCCAATGTAAGGGGTGGGCGGAAGATGTGGATGAGAGCGATGGGCATTCTACATTTCCCTCATGGACGGCTGGAAGCAGGACGAAGTCGAAGCGGCCATCGAGGCCTACTTCGACATGCTCCGGCGCGAAGTGGCCCAGCAGAAGGTGAACAAGGTCGCGGTGTATCGCAGCTTGGAAGCGGAAGGAGCGCGCACTGCAAAGTCCTACGAGTTCAAGATGCAGAACATCAGTGCGGTGCTGGCCCTGAACGACCTGCCCTTTCTGAAAGGCTTGGTGCCTGCGAAGAACTTCCAACGGATGCTGGAGCCGCTGGTCATGGCCTATGTGGATGCGCACGCGGACCTGCGCCCCGCGCTGCTCGGCTACGCGACACGGCAGACCCCGGAAGAGCGGCTGAAGGAATTGCTCGATGCGCCGAGCCTCGTGGAGGAACCTGCACCGGCCTATGCCGCCAAACCGACGGAACGGATGTTCGCGGGCAAGATCATTGACTTTGCGGCGAGGGAGCATGCCTGCCGCAAGCTGGGGCAGAGCGGCGAAGAGTTGATCATCAGCTACGAGCGTTGGAAGCTCTTGAAGCACGGCCGCGCAGACCTGGCGAACGAAGTGGAATGGGTATCCCGCACCAAGGGCGATGGCATGGGCTACGACATCCGCTCGTTCAACATTGAGTACGAAGAGCGCTTCATCGAGGTGAAGACCACCAACTTCGACCGGGAGACACCCTTCTTGATCACCGACAACGAGCTGGACTTCTCGAAGCAGAACGCGGAGCAGTACAAGCTCTACCGCCTGTTCGACTTTGGCAAGAAGCCGCGCATGTTCACGCTCAGCGGCTCCATGGAAGAGGCTTGCGTGATATCGCCGTCGAGATATCGGGCTTGGGCGCGGTAGCTGGCTATTCCATCAAGCCCGCTTCTCTGTCACGCTGCACAATGAGCCAGAGCTGATGGAGCAGTTGCTCGGTAAAGCTCATGCATGTGAAGGCGACGGAGTTGAAGAGATTCGTATCGAAGGTGACCCGCTCGCCCAGGGCGAAGGAGCGCGTGGTTGGACGGGCTTCGAGCATTATGCCATGCACCGTTGGGGAAGTCAGCTTGAGCTCCATCGTCAAACGGTGGGGTTGGCCGTCGATCTTCACATGAACGATGTGGTCCAGATATGTCAGGCGAAGTGAGTTGTTCTCCTTGTCGTTGATGTCTAGTGCCGAAACCACGCCGTTGCGGTGCACCAGACAATTCCTGACCTTGTTGATCGACAGTATCTCAGGCACGAGTTGGATGGGCGCATTGATCTCTTCCGCAATTGCATCGATGAGCTTGGGAACGTGTAAGCTCATCGGCTGAGATTCAATGCCCTGAAGTTGCTGCTCTAGTGCTTCCTTGTCTCTGAATGGGCGCTGCCGTGTAGCATGCGCGGCATTCCGGTAGTGAAGGAATCTGTATGCCTCGATGAGCGATTCGTTCAGCCCTGTGACAAAGTCCTCAAATGCATTCTTCAACAGCCAATTCATGGTCTGTTGCCGAAGGGCTTCCCAGTCCAACTGCACGCTCGGATCCTGCGCCAAGAAGGGCAGACTGTCCATCTCAAGCACCGGAAGGAAATCAGCTTGGTAGTTCTTGATGGCATGGTAAGAGTGGGTCAAGCTCTCAGCGGACACCCTGAAGTGTCGCAAGAACTTGTTGCGGACCTCGTCTAGCTGAACCTTGATCTGGAACGCTTCTGCGTTCTCGGGAACGGTGGGCATGGCAACAGACCTACTTGCTCAGCAACTTGACCAGACCATAGATGCCAGCTACGACCGCGGCTCCTCCCAGAAGGGCCTTCCCGATATCGGCTTGACGGCTCTCCGTCCGGAAATGCAACACCTCGTTCACGAAATGCTCACAGTTGTACTTCCATGTGTCGTACCAACGACCAAGTCGCGCATTGACGCGGTCCAAGACAGCAACCCGCTGCTGATAGCTGCCCGAGAATGGAATGATGCGCGTGATGCGACCGGCGTCAGCCAGGAACACATCCAGTCTTGTAAGGATCACACCACGCCCCTCCTTGTTCTCGGCGACTAGTGCGTGCCCATTCTGCCCAATGCCATAGAACAGCGCGTGGTGTTGCACCATGTTCCAAGCACTCTTGGGAACGATGATGCGGTCCCCGGTTCCAAAGCCATACTGCTGTGCGAGTTGTAGTGAGTACGTCATGACTTGTCTTGCTTATCAAATGCCTTCAACCCGAAGGCGAGGTTGTAATCGATCACCGTGTGCTCCTTCTCGTGCTGCTTCCAAGCATCTTCCTCGTGGCTGATGTTCTCGATCTCCTTGGCCGTTGTGTTCTTGAACTGCTCGCACACCTCGTTCAATGCTGCGAGTTCCGACTCCTCGAACAGTTCGGCATTGAAGGGCGCACTGGTCAGGGGCATGAACTGCCCAATGATCCCGCCGTCATTCATCTCTAGTTCATTCAGCTTGATGTGCCCTTCGCGCTGCGCATACTCATATAGCGATGCGTATTGCACCGGAACCGGTCCCATCTGGATGGCGCGATAGCGGCCGCCTGTGATAGACACGCCGTGCAATTGGAAGTGCCGGAAGTCGGCATAGAAGAGCAGCTTGTTCAGGCGCGTCTTGTACAAGTGCGGGGCGAGCTTGGCCGTGAAGAACTTGATCAGCTCCAGGGTTCGCTCCAGGCTCGGTCGTCGGTAGCCAGTGAACTTGTCCGGCAGGTCCGAACTGGACTTGCTTCCCATCAAGAACTCCTCCGTGCCGAAGACCGTCTGCCAACCATCGTTCGCCTTGCGCATCTCCTCGATGCGCGCGATGATCTTCTCCTTCGACTTCTCTTCCAGGTGCGCGCTCAGCTTCACCAGCTTGGCGAACTCGACTTCATCGTTGGCCACCTGGATCAGCCGCGCATTGCTCTCGCTCGGCACTTCGCCGGCCTCGTAGTTGCGCCACACGTTCACACCGAAACCCAGCACGTCGCTCATCTTGGCCGCGCTCAGGTCGTACTTGGTGCGGATCGCCTTGATCTCATCCGGATAGGGCAGCTTGAAACGCTCGCGGTACTGGTTGTACACCTGATTGATGTTCACCTCATCGGTGAACTCCTCGGTGTATTGCTCACCGTCGGTGTCCTTGTAGAAGTGGTACATGATCTCGAACTCCTCCTTGCGGAAGGGGATCGTGCGCTTCTCCCGGCATAGCACCATGTCGTTGCCGGTTATTGGGCTCTTCAGGGTCCGTTTCATCGCAGTGGGAATTTCATGGGGTGCGCAGCAGCATGGAAAGAGATGCAGGTGACCTTGCCATCACCGGTCACACCCAGGGTGATCTTGATGTACAGTTCGTGCGCCTTCAGCTCCTTGCCGAAGACCCAGAGGGCCGGGCCATTGTCCCAGTCCGTGATCGGTCCTTCGCTATAGTCCATCGCTGTCAGTTCGCTCAACACCTTGATGCGCTCGTTGCGCGTGATGCCCAACTCGAAAACGGCCGTTGTGTTCTTCTCCCGCCTGTCATGGAAGAACACGCCCCAGACCTTCATCCGGGCGTGGAACTCTCGCAGGAAGGCTTCGACCTCGGCCGGTTGTCATCGCACTTCAAGGTGGAACGAAGATAGGCCTTCGGTCCAATTATACAACATTATAGTTGCATGGATGACCAGAATAGACTGAATGCCCACTTCAAAGTGCAGGGAAGGTTAGGGCGTTCCGGCGCCAAATGCGCGCCGTCGGGCTTTCCCCTTCAAGTCCGCGCTCGTTCCTCGCTTGCGGGCTTTCCGGTCCAACTCTACACTTGGACGCTTGGAAGATGAAGCATCTTCGAAGTGAACAATTCCTCCGAAGGAGGCTGAGCGGATCCAGGTGAACCAGTCCGCTGCGAAGGTGTGATGACCTATAGCGATTATCGGTACCTGCGGTCCCTCAGGTCTGAGGCTTGGATAGAATGTGAGGCTCACGGCCTACTAGGTTGTCAAGTTCAGGACCCGATGCTCAGCGCTCCCCCAGAGGATCGTGTGTCACCCAAAATTAAACGAACATGAAACACTGGATCGGGATCGACGTGAGCAAGGCGACACTGGATGTGGCCCTGTTGGATGAACGCGGGACACTGACCGCAGAGATCAAGGTGGAGAACACCACCAGGAGCGTGAAGGCGTTACTGCGCCGATGGACCAAGGAGTACACACTGGTCAAAGGGGAATACCTGGCTTGCCTGGAGCCCACGGGCTACTACGGCCATGCGCTGCTGGAAGTGTTGGTGGAATTGGAGATCCCCACCTGGCTTGCTCATCCCAACGACATCAAGCAGAGCATTGGCATGACCCGGGGGAAGAGCGACCGGGTGGATGCGCTCAGGATCGCCGACTACGCCCGTCGCTTCCAAGACAAGTCACGGTTGTTCACGGCTGACCAGCTGAAAATGAACAAGCTCAAGCAGCTCTTGAGCAAGCGCCAGAACTACGTGATGCGCAAGACCATGCACCAGCGGCGATCAGGACATGAACAAGCTCATGGACAAGGGCCTGCGCGGGCCGTTCACCCGGTTCGACAAGGCCATCAAGCGCTGGACAAGGTGATCAGGAACTGGAAGGCATGATGAGGACACCATCAACGCGGAGCCCGAATTGAGCAAGCGCTTCGAGCTGCTGAAGTCCGTGGAAGGCGTTGGGCTCATCCTGGGCTCACCTGCTGGCCCTCACCGACGGCTTCACGCGGTTCACCCTCACCGCGACAGCTAGCTTGCCATGTCGGCTGCGCACCCTTCGAGAACAGGTCAGGCACCAGCATCAGAGGGCGCACCCGCGTATCGCACAATGCCAACCATACGCTCAAGGCTCTACTGCATGTCTCGGTGGTCGCCGTAACACGAAACACCGGTGAGTTCCGCGCCTACTACGACCGCAAGGTGGCCGAGGGAAAACACAAGATGCTTGTCTTCAACGCCATGCGAAACAAGCTCATCCACCGTGTCTGTGCCGTGATCCGAAAGGGCGTGCCTTACGAGATACGAACACCCTTGCACACGTCATAGAATAATCCCTAACGCGAAAGGCGGACCGTCGCGTCAGATTTTGGCTGTGTTCGTCGGTACGGCCTCAATGCGCACCAGGAAACGGCTGTTGCCCGCAGCATAGCACTAAGGAGAAGACCGCGTCGTTGTAAGGCTCTGGCATTCAATGCACACCCCCTGTTGAGAACTGGGTCAGATACTTGGTCGAACGGCGGCGAGAGTGACCCAAATTGCGACTGTTTGAGCGCGGGCACCCTATATCTCCCGGCTGCGCCAACGTTCGCCTGGCGCGCTTCGCTTAGCTTCGCGTCCCTTCACATTTACGGGAGTTTCATGGATCAACGTCACTCAGTGCTGATGTTGTTGGGGCTACTGCTTCACAGCTTGTATACGTTCTTGGCGTTCGTGATCGTCTATGCGTTCCATCTGGCGATCGAGCGGGTTCCATTTTGGCTTCAGCGCCTGTTCCAATGGATTGGGGGCGGCGATGCTGGCGAACATGTTGCGGAAGAACCGGTTGGAGCACTTGTGGCGAAGGCGGTCGCCTATGCTTTACTGGTTGGGGGCGGTATCTGTTGCATCAGCTTTGTTTGGATGGAGACCGTCAAGTTCTTCAAACAGTTACGAAAGCCGACTACACATGGATAAGTCACTTTCCCTTGGTTCCTGGTTCCGCACAGAGACCGCCTACTTCTTCCGGAATTTCTTCCGCCCATGGAGGATCTTCACGGATGTGACCTTCACTGACGGTAGCGTGGAAGCGGACAACCCAACGATAGAAGCGGTGTCCGACGGGTCCAGCGTTTTGGCCTCAGTAGTGCAAAAGGCAGTTTGCTACAATCAAGGCGCGTTGATCGAGTTCGCCTACATGAGCGCTGAGCGCCACAAGGCTATGCGCATCGCGTACGACAACGAAGACGTGGAGGAGGTCCGCAATTGCTACAAGACGCTCGTTGACCATCAGAATGCGGCGATGCGCGAAATTGCCCTGCACAACTTCCAGTCGCTCGCTGAGTACTTTGCGTTGCGTTCCATTGGCGCACAACCACGCATCTGTTTGAAGGGGAACTCGACTGTAGAGTCGAACGAGACGATCATTAGATTGTTCGGTGATGCCGATGTGAAGTACAAGTCGAACACCCGGATCGAGAACAATACCGGCCACTTGCGCATAAAGGAGACCGGCACGTTCTTCCTCGAGAACGACATACCGACCGCTGCAGCACGCGGCGAGTACAAGAACCCGCGGCTCGACCCTGAAAAGGCGAAGGAATTCGTTGAGGGCCGCATTCGCAGGTGGAAGGACTGCTGGGATGCGAATGGAGAGGGGGACAGTGCCTACTATCGCTCCACGTTGATCGTTCCTTTGACGCTTTGGAATAACCAGCTCTCGCCCGAATTCAAATCGATGGTGAAGAACTTCGAGAACGTGGATCGGGCGATTTTCGGTTACCTCTGCTTCGATCATGTGGATACGAATTACTTCACAGAACAGGACGCAAAAGTGGGCTACATGTACGCCGATCTACTTTCGGTCTTTATGTTCGTGAGGATGATGTACACCGAGATGTCGGATACCTACAAGAAGACCACCAAGGTGGTAAACGAGGCTGATCCGGAGGTCATTTTCAAGCCCATGCCGCAAGCGTGGAAGAGAAAGTCCACGGAGGACGTTGGCAGGGAACTCATGACGGATCCCATAGCGATCGAGACAACCAACAACCGATTGATTACGGTAGACGAGCAGTTCCAAGAGTATGTTGGTGCGGAAATCGAGGCTTGAGCGCGCTTGTTCGCGCCAGTTGTTGAGGCCCAGGACCTAGTCCTTTCTTCGAACATCATCAGGTCCTCTGAAGTACTTGTCCTTTCGCTCTCGATCCTCCTGCCGCCCCTTCTCGATCTCATCGTCACTCCACCGCCGAGCCCACCGCACCTTGTTCCGAACAATCCAGTAGTGCGACCTACACGGGAAGTTCCAGTTGCCGATCGAGGGTCTGAGCGACACCGCCTTCCCATTGAACCGAAGTTCCCAGTCGGTCGGGGAGAGTGGCGTCACTACTCGATTCCCACATCCGCAAGGGCATAGATGCACCACGGTCCCGTACTCCACAGTGATGTAGAGCACACCTTCCTCCAGTTCTTCTGGGATGAACTCAGAGAACCGGTGCTGGAACTTCTTCTCGTGTGATCTGCCCTGTGCTGATGACGTACTCGACATGATGTGCCTGCTTCTGATCTTGATAGAACGAACAAAGCTGCTTCCACTTGATCACAGCCAACGACGCGTTGAGCATGTTGAGGTCGGCGATCTGGATGTTCGTGGCGTACTCGTCATCATCTGAATCCGCCTTCCCAATACGATTCGCCAGATGCTCATGGAAGGAAGGAGTACCCACCGTGACGCGTACTTGCCCGATCAACTCACCATGGGACACGTTGACACCCAGACCACAATCGATGAACGGGATGCCGGGCTCAATGAGGTGGGAGAGGATCACAGCCTTGGCACTGTTGGAATCGATGCAGATGAAAACATAGTCCAGCCCATCGAGCAGACCAAGGTTGTCCTCCGTGATCCGAACAGCATGTGGCTTGATACCCCTGTGCATCTTGGAATAGGCGGCGTACTGGTGGTCCACCTTCTTCGGTCGCGCTTCAAGTTCTGCTTTGGTCGCTGCACCCGGCGAACGGAAGGCATTGTGCTGAAGGAAGTCATCATCGTCGAACAGCCGGATCTCCGCAACAGGCGTCTTGGCAACCTGGTCCAGGATGTATGAGCCGGTACCGCCGACACCGATGATCCCAATCCGCAGCCCATCGAACCTCGCGGTCAGTTCGGTGATGCCGGCCCTGCTGGAGTTCGTCTCGATGTAGTTGAACACGGAGTTCTCTTCGCCGTCGACCATCACACGGAAGGTTTGGGCCGTAGCACCTGGGACGATGGATCGGGCTGGTGCCGTGATGATCCTCGTGTAGGTCACGACCTTCTCGTAGTAGTTCGGATAGCCGCCCTGCGGCTTGTTGGAGAACGAGAAACTCGTCACCACCTCATCCGACAAGCGCGCGCTGTGCGCGCTGTGCTGGATGGCGGTGATGATGTTACCATCCCTGTCGCACGGATGCTCGCCCACGAACCACATCACATGGTCGGGCGGCGGTCCGGTCCGATCGCCTTGCAGGTTCAGCGGGCAAACGAACTTCCCCTGAGCGAGCTCTCGGCGCGCGTTCACGTAGGGGATGTCGTGGACGACCAGGTGACCACTGAGGATCTCAATGGCGTATCCTCGTCCCGAAGGCGCTTCAGGTGGGTCTGTTCAGGGAACTGTGTCAATTGACCTTGTTGATGTTGTTGTAGTGGATTTCAACGAGGGGTTCGGGGGAGACTCACAACTTGTTCGTTGCTGTTGATGGGTGGATCCGGTCGGTGAAGAGGATCTCGATGGTCAGTATATGGACCGCCAGTTGAGCAGGGACGCTGCCACTTATCGCGGGCGATGCGCTGCTGCACAAGAAAGATAAGCTTGAGCACCGCGAGACGCCATCGAAGACCCGCTTGGTCTTGGTGGCCTTGCGCAATTGGGCGTGGTAGCCCTCGATGATGTTGGTGGTGTATCAGCTTGCGTAGTGGCTCGGGGTAGCCCAGGAAGGTGCTCAGACGCGGCCAGTTGTTGGTCCAGCTCTGCACAGCTCGTGGGTAGCGCTCTTCCCACTTGGCGGCGAAGGCTTCCAGGGCCAATAGCGGCCTGCTCGTTGGGGGCCTTGTAAATGGGCTCGTCGGCCAGCACGTTCTTGACTCCTGGAGCCCACATGGCGTAGCGTGTTGCGATCGGTGCACGATGCAGCCCTGCACGGAGGTGGGGAACACCGCCTCGATCGCATCGTCGAAGCCCTTGAGGTTGTCTGTGCAGGCGATCGGATGTCCTGCACCCCGCGCTGCTTCAGGTCGCTGAGCACACCCAGCCAGTGCCGCGCCCTCGCTCTCCTCCACGTATGCCCAGCACGTCCTTGTACCCATCGAGGTCCACGCCCAGCACGGTATACACCGCGCGGCCGCCCTGGCCCTCGTGCTTGACTTGAAGAAGGCCGCGTCCAGCCACGATGGCGTGATCGGCTCCAGCGGGCGGGCCTGCCACCTGCGCAGTTCCCGATCACCGTGTCGGTCACGGCGTCGATCAGCGTCGTTGGTCTCCACCTGCTCCCGCATATGGGCGCTGATGTCGGAGGCCAACCCCAGGCCGTACATGCCGGATCTTCTGGTCCAGCTCGGCGTTCAGTACGCGCTGGCGCTTCTCCACCATGCGCGGCTCGAAGCTCCCATCGCGGTCCCTCGGCGTGGCGATCTCCACCTGCCCGCCGGAGGTCTTCAGCTGCTTGGGCGTATACCCGTTGCGCCGGTTGCCTTCCTGCTCCGGGGCCTCAGGTGCGCGATCTCCACCCTTCAGGCTGGCTTGCACCACGCGCTTGATCATGTCGGTGATGCCCCGCCTCGCCCAGCAACGGCCCAGCGTAAATGGCCTCGGCGATCTTCTGCCCCAGGGCTCAAGCTCGATGTCATACTTGCTCCGCTTGGGTTTCAGGTCTCTCTTCTTGGTCGGGTCTTCCTGGTTCGTGTCGGTTGGTTGAAGGCGCCAACGCCGTTATCCTAACAGTCTCCTTCAGGTCGGCGCTACGACTTATCAGTGCGTGTGACATTGAAGATCATTTTGTCCTTTGCGCAGACGCACTCGCCCTTCACCATCGAACCCTCGGGATTTTCCTTGGGGCCGCGATCGTAGGTCACCGTATACACGATGTTCGGATTCGGGTCATAGGCCCCGAAGGCCAACTTCACCACATCCTCGAAGCAGATGGTGTGCTTGTCCCACTCCTTGGGCGTGCCGTTGACGATCAGCGTCACGGTCTTCTTGGAGAAGAAGTGCTCAATCTCCGGGCGCGCCAGGTTGACGCGGGTGTCGTCCTTGATCAGCTCATCCTCCCAAGGCTTCTTGATGGCCAGGAAGATCAGCTCGTCCGGACCGATGTGGCCAAGCTTCCTGATCTCCGCGCCAAGGATGTACTGCTCGGGCCATTCGTAGACCTCCTTGTTGATGGTCAACTTCAGAGGCTGACGGCCAGCCCCACCCCTTCTCGGTTTCGTCCTGATGCTTCATCTCCGTTACAGTGTTTGGGCACCTCGACATTGAGGAGCCGCTGTCACAGGAAAGGGCTGATCACCCCAACCGATTTACCAGTCCATGGTAAATTTCCCCTCCAGGGTAGCCCTTACCTGTGGAGGCCAATGGAAGCCGAGTCGTCAATCGCCACATCAGAGGAGGTTGCAGAGCTATTCGATGCTCTGGACTGGTCTCGGCTTTGGCCCAGACTGGTCAGTCACACGCTGGCGACAATGAAGCGGCGCCATCGTGTGAGGGGGACCAAGGATGAACTGCACGATGCCGCTCGAGAACTGGTCGAGGAATGTATGCGCCGAGTCTTTGCCACCGGAAGTCGGAAATGGAACAAGGGGCACTACCCAGATATTGAATTGTTCCTTTTCGACACGATGGACAGCCTCGTCAGCAACTGGCTACGGGGCAGAAAGCAGCGGCTCAAGGTGGAAGGCGATGTTGATCTCGATGGCTTCGCTGCGGGCGAAAACGGGTCAGTGGATATCGCGGCCTACGAAGAAGCTGTAGTGGCTGAATTCGCGAAGCAACTAGAACAACTTGGAGCAGAAGATGACGAGCTCCTCATTTTCAATGCTCGCGTGTACGATGGCTTAACGAGACCAGAAGAGATCAGGGAGAATATTGGGATGACCGAGAAGGAATACCACAACGCAATACGACGACTTGACCGACGACTTGAGAAGATCAGGGCCAAACGCGATTAATGAGCGACAACCAACGGGATAGGATTCTCCGCGCCTTCGACGAGCTCTTGTTAGAGAGTTTGAGGCTGAACGACGAGGCTGCTCGTGCTTATCTCTCTAATGAAGGGATAGACCCGAATGCAGAGGCTGACTATGGAAAGAAGGTTGCCAAGCGCATCGCTTTCTTGATGAAGGCGAAGCAACAGCAGGAACGGGATACTGGGTTGCTCACAAGGGCTTTGGACATGCTTCGCGAAAAGGTAGCCGAGAATGCTGAGAGAACTGGCGAAGTGCTTCAACGACTCTTACAGGCACGAAAGCCGCAGGTTCAATTCCGCAATTTGAGCGAGTGGACTGACGAACAAGTTCGCGCGGTTCTTGATGATGTTGATATCGTGGAATTGATGGAGGCCTTGGAGCGCGAAGACGGCAGCCAATGAAGTCGAAGGGGCAGGCAGTGGCTCTCCGAATGCTGGAGGAGTGTGGCATTGACGACCCCACCAGTATTCCGCTGGAGTTGATTGTTGCTGGCCGAGGAGCGACTCTGAGGTTCGCCGAGCTCAAAGGAGGTGAC